>DASQKJ010000057.1:0-96408 GCA_035630595.1 Methyloceanibacter sp. | reverse complement strand
TTCAGCTTGCCGGTCTTCTCGTCCAGCCAGAAATCGATGTCGTAATATTCGTCCTTGCTGCCCGGTTTGCGGAAATCGGTGCAGGCGAAATACTGCCCGTCCTTCTTCAGGTGACGGATCGGCTGGTGCATCTCGATGAATTCGAGCGGCACGGTCTCGCCGGTCTTGCCGTCCTTGACCGGCAAATTGCCGTCGGCATCCTTGTTGGCGGCGATGTAATTGTGGATGGCGCTCATCACGTGCCAGGCGCGGGTCACTTCCATGTCGCCCGGATGCTCCTGTACCGGGAGCCACCACCAAGCGACCGGCAAGCGCGTCACCATGATCCAGCCGTCGCCGTCGCGCTTCGGTCCCTTCTGCACCCGGATATCCATCAAGGTGAGCTTGTCGCCGTCCGGCTTGAACCAGAAGTCAATCGCATATTGCTTCTTCGGCTCCTCCTTGTCGTGGAAGATGGTGTTGGCGAACCAGCCGTAACCCGACATGCCGCGCACGATCTTGACCTGCTCGAAGATCAAATTGAGATCGGCATCGAGCTTGGGATCGCGAAACACGAAGACGCCGTCCTTGGAGCGTTCGGCAATCACCTCCGCGACGCGGGCGTTGACGTCCTCCTCGCCGAACTCCTTCGCGCCCGCAGCCTTGGCGGTCTGTTTCGACGCCAGGAAATCGCGTGCCTTCTTCAGGTTGCCGGCCGGATCCTTGAGGAAGGCCGCCTTCGAGGAGTCAGACGAGAAGCAATAGACATGGCCTTCCTCGTCAGTCCAATTCACCGAGCAGTCGGTCTTCACCGTCTGGCCTGATGCGAGCCCCATGGTGCATTGATCGTCGAACTCGCCCTCGGCGGCGGCAGCGGGGAGAATGCCGGCCAAACACAGCGCGACGGCAACGACCGTGGCGCATGCCGTCAACACCAAAAGCCGATCGGGGAGGCGCTTTGTCATTGCATCGATTTCCTTGGACATTGGGTTTCTTGTTCCGGTTGTGCTCGGTTCCGAGGCTAGAATATGGGAGCGCACGCCCTGAGCCTTATCAAAATGCCGTTACAAACCGGGAATATTCCCGGACTTGGCTCCGGTAACGCTGTCACCTTGGGCGCCTTGACGGGCAGGGCGCCGCCCCCCTTATTACCTCTGTCAGCAGGCCGGATGGTCGCTCCGCCTCTTGTTTTGCGTATCCAGGCGGGGAGGAAAGTCCGGGCTCCATGGAAGCACGGTGCCGGATAACCTCCGGCGGGGGCGACCCCAGGGACAGTGCCACAGAAAGCAAACCGCCCTCCGAAGCCTCGGCCGAGGAGGGTAAGGGTGAAAGGGTGCGGTAAGAGCGCACCGCGTCGTTGGCAACAAGGACGGCACGGCAAACCCCACCGGGAGCAAGACCGAATAGGGGCGGCGCGGGAGCGGGAGACCGCTGCCAGTCGGCTTTCAGACCAGTCGCCCGGGTTGGTTGCACGAGGCGCGCCGCAAGCCGCGCCCGAGATGAATGGCCATCGTCCCTCACTGGACACAGAACCCGGCTTACAGGCTTGGTGACATGCTTACGGCCGGTGCGGAGGTGAACCCCTCCCGCCGGCCTCCAATTTTCACCCGGCACGAAGTTCTATTCGCGGCTTGCACGCGATGATTATTGCTTGGCGGCGTTCGAGAGCAACGAACCGCTGAGAAAGCCCCGGATCAGATCGAGCGTCGATGCCGGCTGCTCTTCCTGGGGCATGTGCCCGCAATCCTCGACCAGCCGCAAGGTCGAGTTGGGCAAGGTCCGTCTGAGCTTGAGGCCCACTTCGAGCGGGACGATGCGGTCATGGTCGCACCACAGGATCAAGGTGGGGAGCTCCATGGTCTTGTAGCGCGCGGAGAGCGCGGCAATGTCTTCGGGCACGATCTGCCGCGCGCTATGGATGATGGCGTGCTTGCCTGCGGCCGTCTTCAGCGGCGCGGCATAGGCCTCGATCTCCTCCGGCGTGATTTTGCTGTCGTCGAAATAGGCGATCTTCAGCGCGACCCGCGCCTGCACCGTCGGCGGCACCATGCGGATCCCCAGTTGCGAGACGACCGGCATATCGAGCATCCGGAAGAACACGGGGATGTTCTGCGGATAGGCGATCGAGTCGAGCAGCACCAGGCGTTCGATGCGCCCTTGCAGCCGCTGCTTTGCCTCGAGCGCGAGCAGCAGCGCAATTCCGCCGCCGAAGGAATGACCAACCAGAGTCAGGTTGCGGAGGTCCTTGTCCTCGATGAGCTGAGCTAGCAGCTCGGCTTGGTCGTAGGCCGAATAGCGTTCGTCGAACGGCTTGTCGGATTGGCCAAATCCCTTGAGATCGACGGCGATGACGCGGTGATCGCGGGCAAGGTCGGGCGCCACATGCCGCCAGGTGAAGGTGCTTGCCCCGAAGCCGTGGATCAGGAGCAGGGGCGGCCCACTGCCTTCTTCCCGATAGAAGAGCTTGACCGGAGCCTCGGGCGGGCCGAGCCGGGCATAGGGTCCCTCCAGCGCATCGCCGGCGCTGAGGCCGCAAGCGCCGAGCGCAAGCGCGACGGCTGCAAGGCCGAGCGTTGCCGCAAGCTTCGTCTTAGCCATGGACGACCAGACCCGCGGTCCCCTCGTTCTAGGCAAACGGGTTAGCGGAACCCGGCTTGCCGGCTCACGCGCCCCGCGAATCAGCAGCGGAAAACGTACGCCACGCCTCTCTTGCTTTGTACCTTGCTTCGGCGGGAAGCGGCAATCCGCGCGATTAACCAAATCCTAAGACAAACGCGCGGTTTCTGTCGGGTTATCCCCTGCGGGGCAGTCTGGACCGCTGCTCTCCATTGACGCCCATATAATCCCATGCTATCCCATATTTGCCCGTTCGGTGAGTAAGTGGGAGAGGTTGGCCGCGCTCCTTAGAGGCCACGGGGGGATCTGCGCCGCCTCTCCCACCATTTTTCGGGCTTGAGCCTGCACCTGCAGCTCTTGAACTCGTTCCGCGGCGGCTCGGGTGCGTGAGGGGGAGATGGACCAGTTTGTCTCGACTTTCACCAATAAGATCGACACCAAAGGCCGCGTTTCGGTCCCGGCTTCTTTCCGCACGGTCCTCGCCAAAGACGGCCTCGACGGCATCTACTGCTATCCTTCTCTCGATGCGCCCGCGCTCGACGCCGGCGGCAAGCGGCTGGTCGATAAGATCAACGCTCTGGTCGAAGATCTTGCGCCCTATTCCGACGAGAAAGATCAGCTTGCTACGGCTCTGTTCGGCACAAGCGAAGTCCTCACTATCGATCAGGACGGTCGCACGATTCTTCCGGAGCGCTTGCGTGAGCACGCCGGCATCAGCACCCACATTACCTTCGTCGGCCTCGGCGAGAAATTTCAGATGTGGGAACCAGAGCAATTTGAAACTCATCTCGCGGAGGCTCGCCAGAAAGTGCGCGACCTTCGCAAACTACTCGGCGCGGGGCGCCGCGGAAGCGGCGGGCCAGAGGGAGCACGGGAATGATGGCGGGTCGCGGCAGCACGGCTGCCGCCGGCGGACCGGCCCGCCACATTCCCGTGATGCTCCCGGAGGTGCTTGGCTCGCTTGAGCCGAAGGACGGCGAGATCATCGTCGACGGAACCTTCGGCGCGGGTGGCTACAGCGAGGCGATCCTCGAGCGAGCCGACTGCAAGATCATCGCCATCGATCGCGATCCGGAGGCGTTTCGCCTGAGCGGCCTGCTTGCCGGACGCTATCCCGGCCGGCTGATGGCCGTGCTCGGCCGCTACAGTGAGATGGAAGCCGTCGCCGCGAGCGAGGGCTTCACTGCTGTCGATGGCGTGACGCTCGATCTCGGCGTCTCCTCGATGCAAATCGACGAACCGGAACGTGGCTTCTCCTTCATGCAGGAAGGCCCGCTCGATATGCGCATGGGCGAGGGGGGGCCGACCGCTGCCGACATCGTCAACACGTTGCCCGAACAGGAGCTCGCGGACATCATCTTCAAGCTTGGCGAGGAGCGGCGGGCGCGGGCCATCGCCAAGGCCATCGTGGCACGCCGCGCCGAGCAGCCGATCACAACGACGAGCGAGCTAGCCGACATCGTGGCGCGCGTGCTCGGCCGCAAACGCGACGAGACCAAGCACCCGGCAACCCGCACCTTTCAGGCGCTCCGCCTTTATCTCAACGAGGAGCTGGACGAGCTGGCGCACGGCCTTGCCGCGGCCGAGCGGCTGCTGAGGGCCGGAGGGCGGCTCGCGGTGGTCACCTTCCATTCGCTGGAGGACCGCATCGCCAAGCGCTTCCTTGCCAGCCGCAGCGCGCCGCCGCCGCGTGCCTCGCGCCACCTGCCGGAGGTACGAGCCGAAAATATCGCGCCAAGCTTCCGGCTTCTTAACCGGCGTCCGGTAGAACCGAATCGGGCCGAGATTGCGCGGAATCCGCGTGCCCGCTCAGCGCGCCTCAGGGCCGCCGAGCGCACCGAGGCTTCCGCCCATCCTCTCGACCTCGTGGCACTGGGGGTGCCGCGGCTCGGCTCGAGCATCTGAGGGTCCGTTTCACTTCGCGAGTATCGATATGCTGCGCTTCGTCAATATCTGCCTTGTGCTGGGCCTGGTCGCCCTGGCCTATGTCATCTATCAGGTGAAATACGAGACCCGCGGCCTCGATAGCGAGATTGCTTCGCTCACCAGGAAGATCGACGAAGAGCGGGACGCGATCGCGGTGTTGCGCGCCGAATGGAGCCTGCTCAACCGGCCTGAGCGCATCGAGCGGCTCGCCAAGAAATATCTGAAGCTTGCCCCGGCGAAGCCGGTCCAGCTCCTTACCATCGACACCGTCACGGACCGCGACTTCGACCGCACCCGGCTCGAACTCGCCGCCCCGGCCCCGGCGCCGGCGGCGAAACCGGCTAAGGCCGCTGGCAGACCTGCCGCCGCGCAGGCCGCCGCCGCCGCGCCATGGCCCGAAGCCGAGATCGTCAGACCGGCGCAAGCCTTAGCCGAATAGGCCGCCAGCACCCGTGCGCGACACCGCAAAATCAGACGCCGCCACAGCCCGCGCCGAGCGTGCTTACCTTGCGCGCAGCCGCTACCGCTTCCGCCTTGCCTGCCTCGCTTTCGTGCTGTGCTTCATTCTGATTGGCGGCCGTCTTGTAACGCTCGGTTTCGCTGGCACCGGCCCGAGCGGCGGGGGCCTCTACGACATCTCCTCGACGGTGCATCGCCCCGACATTTTCGATCGGAACGGCAGGCTGCTCGCGACCGACATCAGGGGCGCCACGCTCTACGCCGACCCCGCCAAGGTCATCGACATCGACGAACTGGCCGAGCAAGTCACCAGCGTGCTGCCCGACGTCAAGGCGCGCGATCTTCGCGCCAGGCTGAAGGCCGGACGCCGCTTCGTGCGCATCAAGCGTGAGCTGACGCCGAAACAGCAGGCCGAGATTCACGAGCTCGGTCTCCCCGGTCTCGGGTTCATCGAGGAATATCGCCGCGTCTATCCGATGGGCCCCACCGCAAGCCACGTGGTCGGCCTGGTCGATGTCGACAACAAGGGTCTCGCCGGCATCGAAAAATTCATCGACGACAATCCCCAGCTCGCCATGAGCGGCGACGAGGCGGTGACGATATCGCTCGATCTCGGCGTGCAGCACGTGCTGCGCGAGGAGCTTGCGCGCGCGATCGCCACCTATCATGCCAAGGCGGCTGCCGGGGTCGTAATGGACGTGCACTCGGGGGAGGTGGTGGGCCTCGTCTCGCTTCCCGATTTCGATCCGAACCGTCGCGAGCAGGCGCTCGACAAGGACCGGCTGAACCGCATCAATTTCGGGGTCTATGAGATGGGCTCGGTGTTCAAGGTGTTCACCGTCGCCGGAGTGCTCGATCTCGGCCTCGCCTCGATGCGCTCACGATACGATGCTTCGAGCCCGATCCACTATGCCTCTTTCACCATCAACGATTTCCACGGCAAGAAGCGCAGCTTGAGCGTGCCGGAAGTCTTCATCTATTCATCGAATATCGGCGCGGCCAAGATGGCGCTGCACATGGGCGTGGACCGCCACAAGGCGTTCCTCAAGAAGCTCGGTCTGACGGGCCGCATTCCCACCGAACTCGGCGAGAGCGCCGCGCCCATCGTGCCTCAGCACTGGCAGAAGCTGAACACCATGACCATTTCTTTCGGTCACGGCCTGTCGGTGACGCCGCTCCAGCTCTCTGCCGCCGCGCTCCCTCTCGTTAATGGTGGCACCGCCGTGACCCCAACCTTCCTGCCGCGCTCGCGCGAGGAGGGCATCCGGGGCGGCCAAAGAGTGCTCAAGGCGCAGACCAGCGCCGCGATGCTGAAGATGATGCGGCTCAATGTGCTGAAGGGTACCGCCAAGCGCGCCGATGCCGACGGCTACCGCGTCGGCGGCAAGACCGGGACGGCCGAGAAGGTGGTCAAAGGCCGCTATTCGACCTCCGCCTTGCTGACCAACTTCCTCGCCGCGTTCCCCACCGACGCGCCAGAATATTTCGTGCTTGTGATGCTCGACGAGCCGCAGCGGGTCGCGGCTTCGAGCAATCAGGCGACCGCAGGCGTCAATGCGGCGCCCACCGCCGGCAAGATTGTCGAGCGTATCGGCCCCATCTTGGGCGTGGCCCCGAGGCTTGAGGCTGACCAGCGCAAATTTGACGCCAGGGTGCTCGCCTCCTATTAAAAGATGCCAGCCGCCAATTGCTGGCCAAATCCTTGCGATTCCAAGGAAACGCCGTGTTTTGGGGCGCAGATCGACTATGACTCTGGGTGAGCTGTTTGAGGCGAAGCTGCCTGACGGCTTGTCGCGCGTGCCGATCAGCGGCCTTGCTGCCGACAGCCGCGAGGTGAAGCCGGGCTATCTGTTTGCCGCTTTACCGGGGGTCAAGACCGACGGCGCGCGCTTCATCCGCGAGGCCTTGTCACGCGGCGCGGCGGCGATTCTGGTGCCGCAAGGGGCAAGACCGGAGGCGGGCACGGCGGTGATCATCGAGGACCGCGATCCGCGTCGGCGCCTCGCCCTGATCGCCGCGCGCTTCTATGGCCTCCACCCGAAGACCGCCGTCGCCGTCACCGGCACCAACGGCAAGACTTCGGTCGCGTCATTCGTGCGGCAACTTTGGGCGGCGCGGGGGCTGAAGGCCGCGAGCCTCGGCACTGTCGGCGTGGTGAGCCCCTCCGGCACGCAAGTCTTGACCCACACCACACCCGACCCGATCGAGTTGCACGCCATCCTCGCCGCATTGGCCAAGGACGGCGTTACCCATCTCGCGCTCGAAGCCTCGAGCCACGGGCTCCAGCAACGCCGCGTCGACGGCGTGAACTTCCTTGCCGGCGCCTTCACCAATATTTCGCGCGATCATTTGGATTATCACGCGAGTTTCGAGGATTATTTCGCGCAAAAACTGCGCCTGTTCACCGAGCTTCTGCTGCCGGGCGCTAGCGCCGTGGTCGATGTCGACAGCGACGAAGGCGCGCACGTTGCCGCCGCCGCCGAGGCACGCGGGCTCGCACTCATCACAGTGGGACGGGCGGGTAAGGGCTTGCGGCTGGTCTCGTCCGGGATCGACGGTTTCGCGCAGTCCCTCGTGATCGAGCATGGGAAACAGCAATACAAAGTCCGCTTGCCGCTGGTCGGCGCCTTCCAGGCCTCCAACGCGCTGGTCGCCGCGGGCCTCGCGCTCGCAACCGGCGGCAACGCGGCGACGGTGCTGCCGATGCTGGAATCGTTGCGAGGCGCGCGCGGCCGGCTCGACCTGGCGGGCAAGGCGCGCGGCGGCGCTCCGATCTTCGTCGATTACGCCCACACGCCCGATGCGCTCGCCAAGGCGCTCGACGCTCTGCGTCCCTATGTCGAGCGCCGGCTCGTCGTCGTGTTCGGCTGCGGCGGCGACCGCGACAAGGGCAAACGCCCCGAGATGGGCGCCGTGGCGGTCGCCAAAGCCGATCTCGCCATCGTCACCGACGACAATCCTCGCAGCGAAAATCCCGCCGCCATTCGTGGCGCGATCTTGGCCGCTGCCCCCGGCGCTATCGAGATCGGCGACCGTGCCCAGGCGATTGCCGAGGCCGTGGCCCGGCTGGAGCGAGGCGACGTGCTGCTGGTGGCGGGCAAGGGCCATGAGACGGGACAAACCGTCGGCACGACGGTGATCCCCTTTTCCGATCATGAGGCGGTGGATGCCGCGCTGAAGCAAGAGGCGCGTTGTGGCTGAGTCGCTCTGGAGCCTAAGCGAGATCGTGAGCGCCACACGCGGCAGCAGTCTCGGCGCGCCCGATACTCCGGTTACGGGCTTCTCGATCGACACACGCAGCCTCGGGCGCGGGGAGGCCTTTGTCGCCATTCGCGGGCCGAACCGCGACGGTCATGGCTTCGTCGCCGCGGCTCTCGATCAGGGCGCGGCCTGCGCTGTCGTCGACACGACGTTCCCTCCTGGCAACGAGGAGAGGCTGGTCCGCGTAGGCGATACGCTCGAGGCGCTCAATGCTCTCGGGCGCGCGGCCCGCGCCCGCGTCACGGACACGGTGGTTATCGCCGTCACCGGCAGCGCCGGCAAGACCGGGACCAAGGAGGCACTGCGGCTTGCCCTGGCTCCGAGCGGCTCGGTGCATGCCTCGGCCAAATCGTTCAACAATCATTGGGGCGTGCCGCTCTCGCTCGCCAACATGCCGCAAGCGGTTCGCTTTGGGGTGTTCGAGATCGGCATGAACCACGCGGGCGAAATCGACGCGCTGACCCGGCTGGTCAGGCCGCATATCGCCATCGTCACTACGGTGGCGCCGGTCCATCTCGGTTTCTTCCGCTCGGTGGAGGAGATCGCCGACGCCAAGGCGGAAATCTTCCGCGGCCTTGAGGAGGGGGGCGCCGCGATCGTCAATCGCGACAGCCCCTATTTTGAGCGGCTGGCGGCGCATGCGCGGGAACACGGAGCGAAAATTGTCGGCTTCGGTGATACCCAAGATGTGGAGGCGCGACTGATCGAGGTCGAGTTGCTGCCCGACGGCTCCGATGTCACGGCCGACATTCTCGGAGACCAGGTCAGGTATCGCGTCGGCGCGCCGGGGCGTCACATCGTGCAGAACTCGCTGGCGGTGCTCGCTGCGGTGAAGCTGGCCGATGCCGATCTCGCGGCGGCTGCCGGCGCACTCGATGGATTGCAAGCCGGAGCGGGCCGCGGCGCCCGTACGCTGGTCGAGACTGAGGGCGGCCGGATCGCCATTATCGACGAGTCTTACAACGCCAATCCGGCCTCCATGCGCGCGGCGCTGGCCACGCTCGGTTTGACACCCCGCAGCGCGTTCAAGCGGCGTGTAGCCGTGCTCGGCGACATGCTCGAGCTTGGGCCCCAGGGGGCGAAGCTTCACCAAGATCTTGCGGAGTTCATTGACGGGGCGGGGGTAGATGTTGTCTTTGCCTGCGGCGAGTTGATGGGCTCGCTGTTCGAGGCGCTGCCGGCAAGCCGCCGCGGAGGCTACGCCAAGACCGCCAAGGAGCTTGGGCCCAAACTGATTGGCGCCGTCGGGCCCGGGGACGCGATCATGGTCAAAGGCTCGCTCGGCAGCCGCATGGCGCCCCTCGTCGAGGCGCTGAAACGGCGGTTCGGCATGGAGGCCGCGTCGGCATAGACCGGCGGGAGGGGGAAGACGCAAATGCTTTATTGGCTGACCGAGTTCGCCACCAGCTTTCCCTTTCTCAACATCTTTCGCTACATCACCTTCCGCACCGGCGGCGCGCTGCTCACCGCGCTGCTCTTCGTGTTCCTGTTCGGACCGAAAGTGATCCGGTCGCTGCGCGTACGCCAAGGCAAAGGCCAGCCGATCCGCAAGGACGGACCCGAACGGCACATCCTGCAGAAGCAGGGCACACCCACCATGGGCGGGCTGATGATCCTGTCCGGCGTCACGGTCGCCGTGCTGCTCTGGGGCAACCTGCAAAATGCCTATGTCTGGGTGGTGCTGTTGCTCACCCTGGTTTATGGCGCG
Source organism: Methyloceanibacter sp. (assembly GCA_035630595.1). Lineage (GTDB taxonomy): Bacteria > Pseudomonadota > Alphaproteobacteria > Rhizobiales > Methyloligellaceae > Methyloceanibacter. The sequence goes on along the minus strand of DASQKJ010000057.1, from coordinate 86,459 downwards.
GTCGGCCTCTACGACGACTATCTCAAAGTGACCAAGCAGTCTGCGGAAGGCTTCCGCGGCCGCATCAAGATCGTCATCGAGGCCGCCGCCGCCGTGGTCGCCACGTCGGTCATCGTCTATGTCGGCCAGGAGCCGCTGGCGACCTCGCTCGCCATTCCTTTCTTCAAGAGCGTGCTGATCGATCTCGGCTGGCTGTTCATCCCGTTCGGCGCCTTCATCATCGTCGGCGCCGGCAATGCGGTGAATTTGACCGACGGCCTCGACGGGCTGGCCATCGTGCCGGTGATGATCGCGGCCGCAACCTTCGGCTTCATCTCCTATCTCGTTGGCAACGTGCTGTTCGCCGATTACCTGCAAATCCACTTCGTGCAGGGCACCGGCGAGCTTGCGGTGATCTGCGGCGCGCTGGTCGGCGCCGGCCTCGGCTTCCTATGGTTCAACGCGCCGCCGGCGCTGATCTTCATGGGCGATACCGGCTCGCTGGCGCTTGGCGGCGCGCTCGGCACCATTGCGGTGGCTACCAAGCATGAGCTGGTGCTCGCCATTGTCGGGGGATTGTTCGTGCTGGAGGCGGCCTCGGTGATCGTCCAGGTCACGTCCTACCGGCTATTCGGCAAGCGGGTGTTCCGCATGGCACCGCTCCACCATCATTTCGAGCAGAAGGGATGGCCGGAATCCACGGTCGTGATCCGGTTCTGGATCATCTCAGTGGTGCTTGCTCTTGCTGGCCTTGCCACCCTGAAATTGCGCTAAGTTCTCTCCTTATGATTCCCGTGACGATCTTCGCCGGCCGGGACGTTGCGGTCCTCGGCCTTGGTCTGAGCGGTCTTGCCGTCGCGCGCGCGCTGAAGGCGGGCGGCGCCAGTCCCATTCTTTGGGACGACAAGCCGGCCGTACGGGACGAGGCTGCGTCCCAAGGTTTCGTCGTGAGAGATCTGGCCGCTGCCGATTGGTCTAGCTTTGCCGCGCTGGTGCTGGCCCCTGGGATACCGCTGGCCCACCCTGAGCCGCATTGGAGCGTCGGTCGCGCGCTGGAAGCGGGCGTCGAGGTGATCGGCGACATCGAGCTGCTCTTCCGCGAGCGTGCGCGCAGCACAACCCAAAGCAAGGTGGTTGTCATCACCGGCACGAACGGCAAATCGACCACCACCGCGCTTACCGCCCATCTGCTCGAAGCTGCGGGCAAGCGGGTGGCGCTGGGCGGCAATATCGGCAAGGCGGTGCTCGATCTCGAGCCGTTCGCCGACGATCTCACCTATGTGATCGAGCTTTCCTCGTTCCAGATCGAGCTTGCGCCCGGGATCGTGGCCGACACGGCGGCGCTGCTCAACATCACCCCAGACCATCTCGACCGCCACGGCACGGTCGAGAACTATGCCGCCATCAAATCGGCGGTCTTCGCGCATCTCGCTCCGGACGGGACCGCCGTGATCGGCATCGACGATGTACCCTCACGCGCCATTGCCGGCAGCCTCGAGGGACCATTCGCCGTGAAGCGCATCGCGGTCGGCCGTCCCGTCGAGACGGGCGTCTACGCGCAGGACGGCGTGCTCCACGAAATGGACGGCGGCGCCGAGCTGGCAAAGATCGACCTGGCAGGCGTCGGCTCGCTCAGAGGCGCGCATAATTGGCAGAACGCCGCCGCAGCTTACGCGCTCGCCCGCGCACAAGGGCTAAGCTCAACCGAGATCGCTGCTGGGCTCAGGAGCTTCGCCGGGCTTTCCCACCGCATGGAGCAGGTGGCGCGGCGCGGCAAAGTGCTGTTCGTCAACGATTCCAAGGCCACCAACGCCGACGCTGCCGGCAAGGCCCTGGCCAGCTTCACCGATATCTTCTGGATCATCGGCGGCAGGCCGAAAGAGGGCGGGTTAGCGGGTCTTGAACCTTTCTTCCCGAGAATCGCCCGCGCCTATCTGATCGGGGAGGCGGCGGAGGCCTTCGCCCGCCAGCTCGGGGGAGACGTCGATCATGTGCACTGCGCGACCCTTGACCGCGCTATCGAAGCGGCCGCGGCCGATGCGAGCCGGTCCCCCGGAAAAGAGCCGGTCGTGCTGCTCTCCCCCGCTTGCGCCTCTTACGATCAGTTCGCCAATTTCGAGAAACGCGGCGAGGCGTTCCGCCGGATCGTCATGGCGTTGGACGGCGCCGAGCAGGTGAAGCCCGAGCAAGGAAAAGCGGCATGAGGCTTACCCGCGCCGACAAAAGCGTGCTCTCCGACTGGTGGTTCACCGTCGACCGGCTGATGTTCTTCGGCCTCTTGCTGCTGATGGGCGCTGGCCTGGTGCTGTCGCTTGCCGCCAGTCCACCGATCGCCGCCAAATTCGACGTCGAGCCGTTCTACTTCGTCCGCCGCCACGCGGCTCTGCTGCTCCCTGCGATAGCGATCATGTTCGCGGCCTCGACCTTGACGTCGAAACAGATTCGCCGCGTGAGCTTGGTCATCTTCGTCGTCGGTATCGCGCTGATGGCGCTGATCCTGGTGCTTGGCCCGGAGGTCAAGGGTGCCAAGCGCTGGCTCCAATTCGGCGCGCTGTCGATTCAGCCGTCGGAATTCGTCAAGCCCGCCTTCGTCGTGTTGACCGCGTGGCTGTTCAACGAAAGTCAGAAGCGGCCCGACGTGCCGGGCATCCAGCTTGCGGTTGCCCTTTACGCCATCTTTGCGACGCTCCTCATTATGCAGCCGGATTTCGGCCAGACTCTGCTCGTGACGCTGGTCTGGGGTGCGCTGTTCTACATGGCCGGCATCAACATGGTCTGGATCGCGGCCTTGGGCGCCGCCGGGATTGCCGGCATCGCCACCGCCTACTTTCTCGTGCCCCACGTCACCTCGCGCATCGACCGCTTTCTCGATCCGGCCTCTGGCGACACCTACCAGGCCGACCGCTCGCTCGACTCGTTTCTGCATGGCGGCTGGTTCGGGAGGGGGCCCGGCGAGGGCACGGTGAAGAACGTGCTGCCGGACTCGCATACCGACTTCATCTTCGCGGTGACGGCTGAAGAATATGGATTGATCGCCTGCCTGATCCTGCTCGCGCTGTTTGCCTTCCTTGTCCTGCGGGGCCTGTCCAAGGCCTCGCAGGAGCCGGACGGCTTCATCCGGCATGCGGTGGCAGGCCTCGTCATGCTGTTCGGCCTGCAGACGCTGATCAACATGGCGGTGAATGTAGGCCTGCTTCCCGCCAAGGGCATGACCCTGCCGTTCATCTCCTATGGCGGCTCCTCGCTGCTCGCCATGGCGCTGACTATGGGCTTCGCGCTCGGCCTCACCCGCAAGCGTCCGATGGCCGGAGGGCTCAAGCGGAACAGTGAAGTGCAGCCCGACTCCGAGGCCGCTGGCATCAGGGAACAGGTCGCTTGACAGCCCGCCCGATCCTGCTCGCTGCCGGGGGCACGGGAGGACATCTCTTTCCGGCCGCCGCCCTGGCGCAGGAACTGAAGCGCCGCGGCTACGAGGTCGAGCTTGCGACCGACGAACGCGCGGAGAAGTACGGAACCGAGTTTCCCGCCCGCGCCATACACCAGGTTCCGTCGGCGACCTTCGGCAGCCGCTCGCCGATCGCCATGGCCAAGACCACAGCCAAGCTGTTCCGAGGCTATTTGAAGGCGCGAAACGTGCTCAGCGAGGTGAACCCGCTGGCGGTCATGGGCTTCGGCGGCTATCCGACCATACCCCCGGTGATGGCCGCCCGCTCGCTCGGCATCCCGACCGCGATCCACGAGCAGAACGCGGTGATGGGCCGCGCCAACCGCTTGCTGTCGCGCTTCGCCGATCGCGTTGCGCTGTCCTTCACGCCGACCAAGCGGCTGCATCCAAGCGCCGAGAGCAGGGCTCTCGTGACCGGGACCCCGGTGCGGGATGCCGTGCTGGCCTATCGCGACGTGGCCTATGCCACGCCGGAGCCGGCCAGCCGCCTGCTCCTCCTCGTGTTCGGCGGCAGTCAAGGCGCGCATTTCTTTGCCGAGGTGGTGCCGCAGGCACTGCTCTTGTTGCCGTCGCCGCTGAGGTGGCGGCTTACCGTCGTGCAGCAAGCTCGCGAAGAGGATCTCGGCGCGTTGCGCGAGGCCTACAAGGAGGCGGGCATCGCGGTGCATCTCGGCACTTTCTTCCCCGACCTCCCGGAGCGCATCGCCACGGCCAATCTGATCGTCGCCCGCGCTGGAGCCTCTACCGTCGCCGAATTGATGGCGATCGGCCGTCCCTGCATCCTGGTGCCCCTGCCGCATGCCCTTGACAACGATCAGTTGGAAAACGCAACCCGGCTGCAAGATGGAGGCGGGGGCTGGTGCATCCGGCAGAACGAGTTGACGCCGCAGCGTCTGGCAAGCGAGCTTGAGGGCCTGTTCACCTCGCCCGAGCGCCTTGCCGACGCGGCGGCGAAAGCCAAGGCGATGGCTCCGGTCGACGCCGTGAAAAAGCTCGCCGATCTCGCCGAGGAGTTGGCGCGAACCTAGCCACAGTTAGTGTAGAGTCCGGCCATGCATCTCCCAGACCCCGACCAGGCAGGCCTGTTCCACATCGTAGGGATCGGCGGCATCGGCATGAGCGCGATTGCCGAGGTGATGCACACGCGCGGCTACCATGTGCAAGGCAGCGACCTCAAGGACGGTGCCAATCTCGAGCGCCTGCGCGCGCATGGCATCGCCTGCCTGATCGGCCACGACCCGGCCAATGTCGATGGTGCGGGGCATCTCGTGATTTCCAGCGCGGTGAAGGCTGGCAATCCGGAATTCGAGGCGGCCAAGGAGCGCGGACTGCCGATCATTCGCCGCGCGGAGATGCTGGCAGAGCTGATGCGCCCCTGCGCCACCGTGTCGGTCACCGGCACCCACGGCAAGACCACCACGACCGCGCTCATCGCCGAGCTGTTCAAGGGGGCCGGCCTCGACCCGACCGTGATCGCCGGTGGCATCATCAATGCCTGGGGCACCAATGCGCGCATCGGCAAAGGCGAGTGGATGGTGGTCGAGGCCGACGAGTCCGACGGCACGTTCCTCAAGTTGCCGACCCAGATCGGGGTCATCACCAATATCGACCCCGAGCATATGGACTACTGGCCGTCGCTGGAGGCCCTGCACCTGGCCTTCCACCAGTTCGTCGACGCCATCCCGTTCTATGGCTTGGCTGTCGCCTGCATCGATCACCCGGTGGTACGGGAACTGCTCGCCAAGCTCGGCGGCGCGGCCAATGGCCGCCGCACCCTGACCTATGGGGTCGCGCGCGACGCCGATATCCGGCTCGTCAATCTCCGTCCCGACCACAACCGGGTCACCTTCGACGCCGATCTCGGGCCGGCGGTGAAGGGCGGCGCACGCAAGCTCGAGGACCTCAACCTGCCGGTGCTCGGGCACTACAATGCCTTGAACGCGCTTGGCGCGCTTGCCGCGGCCACGGAAGCAGGCATTGGCGACGAGGCGATCCGTCAGGCGCTGGCCGCATTTTCCGGAGTGAAGCGGCGCTTCATGCGGGTTGGCGAGTGGCAAGGCGTCGCTGTCTATGACGACTACGCGCACCATCCGGTCGAGATCGCCGCCGTGCTGCGCGCCGCGCGCATGGCCGGCAAGGGGCGCATCGTCGCCGTGGTGCAGCCGCATCGCTATACGCGGCTCCAGGCGCTGTTCAACGAATTCTCCGCCTGCCTCGACGACGCCGATATCGTGATGGTGACGCCGGTCTACTCGGCCGGCGAGGCGCCGATCCCCGGCATCGATCGCGACGAGCTGGCCTCCGGCCTGCTCCGCCACGGCCACGCCAATGTCGTGACCGTCGAGGACGAGGAGAGCTTGGTCCAGACCGTTGCTTCCATGGCCAGGCCGGGGGATCTGGTCGTAGGGCTCGGCGCCGGCACCATCACCGATTGGATCAACGCGCTGCCGGGCAAGCTCGAACGGCACGGGGGGAACTCTTGAACGGTGCCGGACTTCAGGCACGGCTTGCCGCCTCCCTGCCAGAGCTCAGAGGGCGGCTAACGGTCGAGGCGCCGCTCAAGGACTACACTTGGTTCAGAGCGGGCGGCCCGGCGGAAATCCTCTATTCGCCCGCGGACGAACCCGACCTCGCTTATTTCCTCAAGCAGACGCCGGCCAATATTCCTGTGACCGTGATCGGGCTCGGCTCGAACCTGCTGGTGCGCGACGGCGGCATCCAGGGCGTGGTGATCCGTCTTGGTCGCGGCTTCGGCGAGATCAAGATCGAGCAGGGACATCGTCTTCGCGCCGGCACCGCGGTGCCCGACGTGAAAGTCGCACGCGCCGCGGCGGATTCCGGCATTGCCGGCCTGTCCTTTTATCGCGGCATACCCGGCTGCGTCGGCGGCGCGCTGCGCATGAATGGCGGCGCGCATGGCCGCGAGACGAAAGAGGTGCTGGTCGAGGCCCGCGCCGTCGATCGCCAGGGCGGCATCCACGTCCTACCAGTGGCCGAGCTTCACTATGCGTATCGCCATTGCGGCGCGCCGGAAGACTTCATCTTCACCGAGGCGTTGTTCCAGGGCGAGCCGGGCGATCCCGCCGCCATTCTCGCCGAGATGGACGAGATTGCCGCCTATCGCGAGGAGGTGCAGCCGATCAAGAGCCGCACCGGCGGCTCCACCTTCAAAAACCCTCCCGGCAAGAAGGCGTGGCAGTTGATCGACGCCGCCGGCTGTCGCGGGCTTGCGGTCGGCGACGCCAAGGTCTCCGAGATGCACTGCAACTTTCTCATCAACGAGGGCAACGCCAGCGGTGCCGACCTCGAGACGCTGGGCGAGACGGTGCGCGCGCGGGTCAAGCAGACGAGCGGGGTCGAGCTCGAATGGGAGATCAAACGCCTCGGCCTACCCGTTTAGCGTGACCCGTTCGATTGAATGCGTCATGCCCGGCCGAAGTGCCGGGCATCCACGAATTCTCTATAAGGTCGAAAACGTGGATGGCGGGACAAGCCCGGCCATGACCATTGAGAGTATTTCTGCAGGCAGCATTTCTGAGCGCGGGGTTCACATGGCAAATAAGCAAATCCACGTCGCGGTGCTGATGGGAGGGCTGTCCTCGGAGCGCGAAGTCTCGCTTCGCTCCGGCGCCGCCTGTGCAGCCGCGCTTGAAGCCCAAGGCTATCGCGTGAGTCGCATCGATGTCGGCCGCGACGTGGCGGCGCGCCTCGCCGAACTCAGGCCCGACGTCTGCTTCAATGCTTTGCATGGCCGCTACGGCGAGGATGGCTGCATCCAGGGCCTGCTGGAGACCATGAGCATCCCCTATACCCACTCCGGCGTGCTTGCCTCGGCGCTGGCGATGCACAAGGAGCGCTCGAAGCCGGTGCTTGCCGCGGCCGGGGTGCCGGTGGCGGAGAGCCGCGTGGTCTCCCGCGCCGAGGCCGCACGCGCCCATGTCATGTCGCCGCCTTACGTGATCAAGCCGCCGACGGAAGGGTCCAGCGTCGGCGTTTATATCGTGCGCGCGGACCAGGCCCATCCCCCGCAGGAACTGACATCCGCCGAATGGACCTTGGGCGAGGAGGTCATGGTAGAGCGGTATATCCCGGGACGCGAGCTGACCTGCGCGGTGATGGGGGAAGAGGCTTTGGGGGTGATCGAGATCCGGCCCGCCGAGGGTCTCGCCTTCTACGATTACGACGCGAAATACGCCCCTGGGGGCTCAATTCATGTGCTCCCGGCGCCGCTTAAACCAAATGTTTACCAATTGGTACAGAAGCTGTCCTTGGCGGCTCATAGGGCACTGGGCTGCCGTGGGGTCAGTCGCTCCGACTTCCGCTACGACGACCGGCCAGAGGGCACGGGGGAAATGATCTGTCTCGAGGTCAACACCCAGCCCGGCATGACGTCGACTTCGCTGGTGCCCGAGCTTGCTGACCATAGCGGCCGCTCGTTTGGCGAGCTGGTGCGCTGGATCGTGGAGGATGCGTCGTGCGATCGGTGAACCCCGCGAAGGGGACAGTCAGGAGGAGGAGCCAGCCGGAGGCCCTGTTGGCGCGCGGCATTGCCGCGCCGCGCAAGACCACCCGCCTGCCGGTGATCGCCAGGACGCGGAACCTGATCATGCGCAGTCCGAGCTCGATCCGCCTCGCCCGGCTCGGTCAGGATCGCGTGCGCGGCAAATGGCTCATTCTCTGCGCGCTGTTCTTCTCGAGCGCTCTCGCTTATGGCGCCGTCATCGGCGGCCAGACCGCCCGCGCCTATGACGCTCTGACCGGCGGCATCGAGCGCCTTGCCGTGGCGGCCGGCTTCGGCGTGAAGCGCATCACCGTCAATGGCAGGCTGCATGCAACCGACGCCGCCATAACCGCTGCGCTCGGCGCCGGCCCGGACACCATGATGCTCGGCTTCGATACCGACGCCGCCAAGCAGCGGCTCGAAGCGGTACCGTGGATCCGACATGCGCAAGTGATGCGCCTGTTGCCCTCGACGCTCCAGGTCTTGATCGAAGAACGGACTCCCTATGCCGTCTGGCAAAACCAAGGTCAGACCTATGTCGTCGACCCCGAGGGCGTGGTGCTCGCACCAGCCTTGCGCGAAGCCTATGCAAGCCTTCCATTGGTCGTCGGCGAGGGCGCGGCGAAGAACGCCGTGCAGCTGTTCGATCAACTGACCCCTTATGGCGAACTGACCAGAGACGTCGTCGCGGCGATCCGGGTCGGCGACCGGCGCTGGACGCTGAAATTGGCCTCGGGTGTCGAGGTCATGCTGCCCGACGACAATATCGGCGCGGCGTTGACCTCGTTGAGCAAGCTCGAAGGCGAGCGCGGCGTGCTCAAGCGCGACATCGCCGCGGTCGATCTGCGGCTGCTCGATCGTGTCACGCTGCGCCTGCGCGACGCCACGACGGCAAATCCGCCGGGTGCGCCGCCACAGGCGGAGGTGCCGACGGCGAGCACCAAGACGGCTAAAGGCAGGACCTGAGAACACGGGGGTTTGAGGGCAGGGGATGGGCTACACGACGACGATCAGGAGCAAGCGCCAGCGCATCGTGACCGCGCTCGACATCGGCACGAGCAAGATCTGCTGCCTGATTGCCAAGACCACGCCCGCACCGGATTGGTTCGAAGGCAAGGGCGACGCCCTGCAATTCGAGGTGCTCGGCTTCGACCATACCCGCGCTGAAGGCCTGAAGGCCGGAATGATCGCCCATCTCGACAGCGCCGAAGCCTGCATTCGCTCGGCTGTCGATGCGGCCGAGCGCATGGCGGGGATCACGGTCGAGGACGTGCACGTCTCCGTCACGTGCGGGCGGCTGAAGAGCGAGAGTTTCTCGGCCAGCATCGCGCTGCCCTCGGGCGCCGTGCGCGAAGAAGATGTCATGCGGCTGCTCGTCGGCGGCCGGCAATATGCTGGGCGCGAGAAGCGCAACGTCCTTCACACGCTGCCCCTGAGCTACCGCCTCGACGACAATGGCGGCATCAGCGAGCCGCGGGGCATGTGCGGCGAACGCCTTTCCGTCGATCTGCATAGCGTCACCGCTGACGAGGTGGCGATGCGCAACGTGATGCTCTGCGTCGAGCGCTGCCATCTCGGCGTTGCGAGCCTGGTAGCAGCGCCCTATGCGAGCGCGCTTTCGGTGATCACGCCCGACGAGGCCAAGCTCGGTGTGGCCTGCATCGATTTCGGCGCCGGCACCACGACGCTTTCGGTGTTGGTCGACGGACATTTCATCCATGCCGACGCCATCGCGCTCGGCGGCAACGGCGTCACCACGGACATCGCCCGCACGCTCTCCACCTCGCTTGATTACGCCGAGCGGCTCAAGACTCTGCACGGCAGCGCTTTCGCCACGCTGTCGGACGAGCGCGAGATCATTACCTATCCGGCCGTGACTGGCCTGCCGCAACCGAGCCTGAACCAAATCAACAAGGCGCAGCTTGCCGTCATCATCCGCCCGCGCATCGAGGAAATCCTCGATCTGATGCGCCGCCGCTTGGCCGCGAGCGGTCTTGCGGCTGAGGTCACGCAGCATCTGGTGCTGACCGGCGGCGGCAGCCAGCTCACGGGCCTGCCCGAGCTTGCCGCTAACATGTTTGGGCGCCCGACGCGGCTTGGCCGGCCAAGATCGATCAGCGGTTTGCCGGCCGTGGCCGCCGCGCCCGATTTTTCCGCAGGCATCGGGCTGCTGCTGCAATGGGCGCGGGGCGACGACCGGCTCAACGCCCGCTCGGAGCAGCGCTTCCTGCGCACCGGCACGGGTTATTTCGCCAAGGTCGGCGACTGGATACGGGACAATTTTTGATCGAAGAGGGCTCTGGATGGCGCGTCGCGGGGAAGCGCCGAAGAGAGCCGAGCCAAGGGCAATGAAGGATCGGAAGACTGCCATGACCATCAACCTCAGAGTTCCTGATCTGACCGAACTCAAGCCGCGCATCACCGTATTCGGTGTAGGCGGCGCGGGCGGCAATGCCGTCAACAACATGATCGAACGCGGTCTGAAGGGCGTCGAGTTCGTGGTCGCCAATACCGACGCGCAAGCCTTGCTGAGCTCGAGTGCCGAGCGTCGCATCCAGATGGGGGCGAACGTCACTGAGGGCCTCGGCGCAGGATCGAAGCCGGAGATCGGCGCCGCCGCGGCCGAAGAGGCCATGGCCGACATCAAGGCGCATCTGGTCGGCTGCCACATGGTGTTCATCACGGCCGGCATGGGCGGCGGCACGGGCACGGGTGCGGCACCGGTGATCGCACGCGCCTCGCGCGAGGAAGGCATCCTCACCGTCGGCGTCGTGACCAAGCCGTTCCAGTTCGAAGGCGCGCGGCGTCTGCGTGCGGCCGAGGCCGGCATCGACCATCTTCAGAAATATGTCGATACCCTGCTGATCATCCCCAACCAGAATTTGTTCCGCGTTGCCAACGAGAAGACCACCTTCACCGACGCTTTCTCGATGGCCGACGACGTGCTGCGCTCCGGCGTCGCCTGCATCACCGATCTTATGGTGAAGGAAGGCCTGATCAATCTCGACTTCGCCGACGTCCGCACCATCATGGCCGGCATGGGCAAGGCGATGATGGGCACGGGCGAGTCGAGTGGCGACCGCAGGGCGATCGAGGCTGCCGAGGCCGCCATCTCCAATCCGCTGCTCGACGACGTGTCGATGAAAGGGGCGAGCGGGCTACTGGTGTCCATCACCGGCGGCAATGATCTCACTCTCTATGAGGTCGACGAGGCGGCCAGCCGCATCCGGGCCGAGGCAGACCCAGACGCCAACATCATCGTCGGCGCAACCTTTGACGACGAACTCGACGGCTCGATCCGTGTGTCCGTGGTCGCGACCGGTATCGGCCTTGCCGCCGAAGCCGCGCGGCCCGTCATCCAGCCGAACCATACCGCGATGGCACCGGAACGCGGCCGGCTCAGCGAGCGCCTCGCGGGGCTTGCCACGCTGCCCGGAACGCCTACCGATCTCGACGAGCCGAGTCTGGTTCTCGGTCAGAACGAAGTCGTTAAGGAGCCATCGGTCTGGCGTGCTCCCGGCAATGTGACGATCGAGAAGCGGCCGGCCCAGGTCGCTGGCGTCGGCTTACCGCTTGGTGTCTCCCAGCCGAAGCCGGCGCCGCAAATGCCCTCGCGGCCGTTCCAGCCTCAGCCCCCCGCCATGGTCAAGCGCCCGGTGCGGCGCATGCCGACCGTGGAGGAGCTGCCGGTCATGGCCCAGAACGAGATCAAGGCCCATGCCGGCCAGGCTCAGACTGTGGGTCTTGCCGCGCAGAAGAAGAAGGTCGGCTTCCTCGAGCGGCTCGCCAATGTCGGCCGCACGCGCAAGGAGCCGGAGGCCGAAATGCTGGCCAAGCGCGAGCCGGAGTTCGGTCAGGCCTGGGCGTCCCCGCCGGCCGATAGGCCCAAGCTGCAGGCCACGCGGCCGCAGCCGCAAGCTCAAGGTGCGCCCAAGGGCCTGAGGATCGAGCGGCCCCGAGGCGAGGAGGCGCCGGCGGCGTCGCCGAGGCGTGCCGAGGCGCAACCGCGCGCGCTTGCTGTGGAAATGCTGGCAGCGCCCGAATCACTGAGCGAGGACGATCTCGAGATCCCTGCCTTTTTGCGTCGCCGCGCCAATTGAGATCGGGGCTGCGCCGGTAACCATATCCCTCGTCAGCCTGCTGAAGATTAGCGAATAGTACGCCGGACCAATGGCTTATGATCTTGCCCCACCGGTAATACAGTGAAAGAAACCGTGATTTGTCGCCCCCGAGTCCGAGCGTTAAGGTTCTTCGTAGGTTGATTGGCAGGACCAAAAAGGCACAGCAAAGACCGCGGGGAAATTCGGTCTAAAGTGCCAAGGAAGCGCCGGTCAATGGGGGGCTCGGGGGTCATCCTCGAGCTGAGTAGGGAACTCAAAAAACGGCGCGGGGGCCGACGGGGGCATGAAGGGTTTCGTAGGGGCACGCCAAACCACGCTTGCCAGCGAGATTTCGCTGACCGGTACCGGGGTCCATACCGGAGCGCCAGTCTCGATTTCGCTTTGTCCCGCTGATGGCGATACCGGCCTTCGCTTCCTTCTTTCCAACGGCCACGCGGACGGCACCGAGATCATCGCCGATCAGCGTTCGATCACGGGTGTGACGCTCTGCACCGTGCTCGGCGACGGCAACGGCGCTTCGATCGCGACGGTCGAGCATTTGCTCGCGGCGCTCCGCGGCCTCGGCGTCGACAACGCTCTCATCGAGATCGACAGCTGCGAAGTGCCAATCATGGACGGCAGCGCCGCCCGCTTCGTTGAGGCGATCGACGAGGTCGGTCTTGCCGAGCTCGAGGCGCCACGGCGCTTCCTCAAGATCCTGAAGCGGATAGCGGTGGAGGACGCGGGCGCCTATGGCGAGCTGCTCCCCTATAACGGCTTCCGCCTCGACGTCGAGATCGACTTCGACACGCCCCTGATCGGGGCCCAAAAATTCGAGCTCGACCTCAATCCCGGCGCTTTCCGCCGCGAACTGGCACGGGCCCGCACCTTCGGCTTCATGAAGGATGTAGAGCGTCTGTGGGCCGCCGGTCTCGCGCTCGGGGCCTCGCTTGAGAATACCGTCGCGATCGGCGACGACCGCATCATCAACCGCGAAGGGCTTCGCTTCCCCGACGAGTTCGTGCGCCACAAGGCGCTCGATGCGGTCGGCGACCTCGCTCTTGCCGGCGCACCCATCCTCGGCGCTTTCCGCTCCCACCGTGGCGGCCATCGGCTGAACGCACTGGTTCTCAAGGCCCTGTTTGCCGATCAGGAGGCTTGGACCATGATCGAAGCGCCGCGTTATCGCGAGGTCCGGCACGCCGAGCTGAGCCATCGCCTTGCGGCAGCGAATTTCGCCGCCGAGCGAAGCTGACGCGAATCAGCCCTTTTAGGCCCTTATTCCTTTGAACCATGGCGTGCCCTTCGTGCCACGGCCGTTGCCCGTTTCGGTGTGGTCCTACGCCTTTGTGATGCGGGCGGGAAATGGGCAAAAAAACACCATAATCCGCTAGTTGGTTGCTGTTGGCTGCGCTAGCGTCGGGCCAACCGGCCGATGGGCTTGCGCTGCGGTGCTGCCCGCCTGGGGGACGGTCTTTGAGGGGAAGCATGACCGGACGGTTTGAGCTGCAAAAGGCGCCGTCACGCTGGATCGGGCTGCTGCGCCGATTGCCGCCCTTGTCGGCACGCGCTGCCTGTCTTTTGGTCGCCGCTAACCTACTTGCCGGCTGCGGCAGCTCGTTGTTCGGCGGCAAGACCGAGGCGGTAGAGAACAACGACCCGCCCGACGTCATCTACGGCAAGGCTGAGTCGCTCACCAACAAGGGCCGCTTTTCAGACGCCGCCAAGGCCTATGAAGACGTTGACATCAATCACCCTTATTCGCAGCAGGCGCGCCGCGCCATCCTCATGGCCGCCTATGCCTACTACAAGGCCGGCAAATACGATGATGCGATCCAGGCCGCCGACCGCTATCTCGCCCTCCATCCGGGCACGCAGGAAGCCGACCTCGCCCAGAACATCATCGCCATGTCCTATTACGACCGGGTGCTCGATCCGAAGCGCGACCAGACCAATGCCCGCAAGGCGCTTGCTGCTTACGACACGCTGCTGCAACGCTATCCCGAGTCGCGCTACGCGGGCGATGCGCAGAACCGGACCCGCATCCTGCGCGATCTGATGGCCGCGAGCGAGATGACGGTTGGACGCTGGTATCTCCGCCGCAGCAACTATCTCGCCGCGATCAACCGTTTCAAATTCGTGGTCGTCAATTACCAGACCACAGAACAGGTGCAGGAGGCCTTGATGCGCCTCACCGAGGCCTATATGGCGTTGGGCATCGTCAACGAGGCGCAAACGGCCGCCGCCGTGCTCGGCCACAACTTTCCGGACAGCAAGTGGTACACCCACGCTTACGGTCTTCTCGGCAAACGCGGTCTCCAGCCGAAGGAGCACGAAGGGTCTTGGATCACCGAGACCTGGAGAAGCAGCGGCAGACCCGCCTGATTCATCAGCCATGCTAGCCGCCCTGTCGATCCGTGACATTGTCCTGATCGACAAGCTCGATCTCGACTTCGGCCACGGCCTGTCGGTGCTGACGGGGGAGACCGGCGCCGGCAAGTCGATTCTGCTCGATGCCTTCTCGCTGGCAATCGGCGGCAGGGGCGACGCCTCGCTGGTGCGGCGTGGCGCAAGCCAGGGCCAGGTGACGGCGGTGTTCGATCTCGCGGGGGATCACCCCGTCTTCGGGCTACTCGCCGATAATGGTATCGCCGCCGATGACGGCTTGATCCTGCGGCGGGTGCAGGGGGCTGACGGCAGGAGCCGCGCCTTCGTCAACGACATTGCGGTGAGCGTGCAGCTGCTGCGGCAGGTGGGCCAGGCGCTGGTCGAGATCCACGGACAACACGACGACCGCGCACTGATCGACCCGAGCGGTCATCGGGATCTGGTTGATGCCTTCGCCGGCCTCGGTATCGACGCGGCAGGCGTGGCCGAAGCCTACGCCGCTTGGCAGAAGACCGAGGCCGAGCATGCCCGCCATGCTGGCGAGATCGCCGCATCGCGCGCCAACCAGGACTATCTCAGCCACGCCCTCGATGAGCTTCGCCAGCACGATCCTCAAGCAGGCGAGGAGGAGGCGCTGGCCGCCCGCCGCCAGCTGATGATGCATGCCGAGAAGCTCGCCGCCGAGCTTGCCGAGGCGCTAGACGCTCTGCAGGGCGAAGGGACCAGCGGCGCTAGGCTTGCTTCGGCGCTGCGCCGCATCGAACGGCAGGCGGGTGTCGCGCCTGCCGTGCTCTCGCCCGTCGCCGAGGCTCTTGAGCGCGTGCTCGCCGAGACCGAGACCGCTCGGGCGAAGATCGAGGCGGCGGTAATAGCGACATCTTTCGAGCCTAAGGAGCTCGAGCGCGCGGAGGAGCGGCTGTTCGCGCTGCGGGCGCTCGCCCGCAAGCACAAAATTGCGGTCGACGGCCTGCCGGCCTTGCTGCAGCAACTAGCGGCGGAACTCGGCGCGCTCGATGTCAGCGAGGCGCGCGCGGGCGAGTTGGCCAGGGCCGCGGAGCACGCCCGCCAAGCCTTCCAGGAACAGGCGCTTGTCCTGAGCGCGGCCCGCAAGCTTGCGGCCAAGCGGCTCGACGCCGAAATCATGCGCGAACTCGGCCCGCTGAAGCTGGAAAAGGCGAGATTCATCACCAAGATAGAGACCGTCGCGCCGGCCGAAGGCGGGCCTAGCGGCATCGACCGCGTGGCGTTTTGGGTGGCGACCAATCCCGGCACGGAGCCCGGTCCCCTGATGAAGATCGCCTCGGGCGGCGAGCTGGCGCGGTTCATCCTGGCGCTCAAGGTGGTGCTGGCGGCGCGCGGCTCGGCGCCGACTTTGGTATTCGACGAAGCCGATTCCGGCGTCGGCGGCGCGACCGCGGCGGCAGTCGGCGAGCGTTTGGCACGGCTCGCCTCCGACGTCCAAGTGCTGGCGGTGACCCACGCGCCGCAAGTAGCCGCCGCCGCCAGCGGACATTTCTTGATCGCCAAGGAGGCGGTCCGCGGCGGGGAAGGCGAGACCATGGCGACCCGCGTGGCCGTCCTTGAAGGTGAGCATCGGCGCGAGGAGATCGCACGCATGCTCGCCGGTCAGACCATCACCGATGAGGCACGTAAGGCGGCCGAGCGGCTGATGAGCCGGTCTGCCTGATTCACACCGATGCGCGAGACCAAGACGAGCAAGCAGCAACGAGGCAAAGCCGCTTCCGACCCGAAGCCGGTCGTCGCGCTCGACGAGGCTGAGGCTGCAGCGGAGCTTGCGAGGCTCGCCGCCGAGATCGCCCGTCACGACGCGCTCTATTACAGCAACGACGCGCCCGAGCTCTCCGACGCCGCCTATGACGCCCTGCGCGCCCGCAATGACGAGATCGAGGCGCGCTTCCCGCATCTCGTGCGCGACGATAGCCCCTCCCTGAAGGTCGGCGCGGCGCCGGTCGAGGCCTTCGGCAAGGTCGTGCACAAAGTGCCCATGCTTTCGCTCGGCAATGTGTTCGACGAGGACGGGGTGCGCGACTTCCTCGACCGCATTCGCCGCTTCCTCGGCCTTCCGTCGATCGACGGGCTTGCCTTCACGGCCGAGCCGAAGATCGACGGCCTGTCCATCACGCTCCGCTACGAGAAGGGCAAGCTGGTGCAGGGCGCGACGCGCGGCGACGGCTATGAGGGCGAAAACGTCACCGCCAATGTGCGCACTATCGCCGATATTCCCAAGGCAATAGAGACGAGCGGCTTCCCCGACCCGTTCGAGCTGCGAGGCGAGATCTATATGAGCCGCTCGGCCTTCCAGCGTCTCAACCAGGCGCAAGCCGAGCAGGGGGAGCGGCTCTTCGCCAATCCGCGCAACGCAGCGGCAGGTTCGCTCCGCCAGCTTGATCCCGCCATCACCGCCAAGCGGCCCCTGCGCTTCTTCGCCTATGGCTGGGGCCAAGTGGCCGGCCTGCCGGCCGAGACCCAGTGGGATGTCTATCAGATCCTGCGCGCCTGGGGCTTCCCCCTGAACCCGCTGATCAGGCTCACCCGCTCGGTCGAGGAAATGCTTGAAACCTATCGCGATATCGAGAGCGGCCGGGCGGGCTTGGACTACGATATCGACGGCATCGTCTACAAGCTCGACCGGCTCGACCTGCAGCAGCGGCTGGGCTTCGTCTCGCGCTCGCCACGCTATGCCGTGGCGCACAAATTTCCCGCCGAGAAGGCCACCACCATTTTGCGCGACATCGACATCCAGGTCGGGCGCACCGGGGCGCTCACCCCGGTCGCCAAGCTCGACCCCGTCACCGTCGGCGGGGTGGTGGTGCAGAACGCGACCTTGCATAACGAAGACGAGATTGCCCGCAAGGACGTCCGTATCGGCGATACCGTCATCGTTCAGCGCGCCGGCGACGTCATTCCGCAGATTCTCGGCGTGGTTCAGGAGAAGCGGCCTAAGCGCACGAAACGATTCAGCTTTCCGGACGTTTGCCCGGCCTGCGGCAGCCATGCCTCACGCGAGGTCAATCCGACAACCGGCAAGGTCGATGCCGTCAGGCGTTGCACCGGCGGGCTGATCTGCCCGGCGCAGCGGGTCGAGCGGCTCAAGCATTTCGTCTCGCGCAACGCCTTCGACATCGAGGGTCTCGGCGAGAAGCGCATTCAAGAGCTCTATGAAGACAACATCATCGAGTCGCCGCCGGACATCTTCAGGCTGGCCGAAGCGGACAAGGACAGGCAATCGAAGCTCGCCGAGCGGGAAGGGTGGGGCGAGCTTTCCGCGCGTAAGCTGTTCGACGCGATCGAAGCACGGCGCAATGTGCGGCTCGATCGCTTCATCTATGCGCTCGGCATCCGCCATGTCGGCGAGACCACGGCGCGATTGCTTGCGCGGAATTACGGTGCGGCGCAAGCCTTCCTCAAGGCCATGCGCGTGGCCGGCGCGGATCGGGAAGGTGGGACCTTCGCCGAACTCGACAGTATCGAGGGCATCGGCCCGACCGTTGCCGCCGCGATCGCCGATTTCTTCGCCGAGCCGCATAACGTCGCGGTGGTCGAAGAGCTGCTGAAGGAGGTGAAGCCGGAGCCGCTCGAAACGGTCGATCATACCTCGCCAATTTCCGGCAAGATCGTGGTGTTCACTGGCACGCTCGAGCGCATGACCCGGTCCGAGGCGAAAGCCAAGGCGGAGCGCCTCGGAGCCAAGGTTGCAGGCTCGGTTTCGAAGAGCACCGACTATGTCGTGGCAGGCCCTGGCGCCGGGTCGAAGCTGAAAAACGCCGAGGCTCTCGGCGTCAAGGTGCTGACCGAGGACGAGTGGCTGAAGCTGATCGATTGAGCCTCACCCATATTTCAGCTTCATCGTCAGGATCGTCAGGGCCAGCGCCAAGGTAATGGTGTTGGCGACGATCATCGGCCAGTTCCAGATCATGAAGCCGAACAGCAGCCAGAAGGCAACGCCAATGGCGAAGGCCACGTACATCTGCAGGGAGATGGCGCGCGTTTCCTTACAGCGGATGATGTGCAGCGCCTGCGGCACGAATGCCGCCGTGGTCAAGGTCGCCGCCACGCTCGAAACCAGTATCTCTAGCGCCATACGATCGTTTCCTTGCTCAAGTTCGTCGGACCGGGCTTGTCCCGGCCATCCACGAATTTTTCTTTCACTTGACTATACGTGGATGCCCGGCATGAAGCCGGGCATGACGAGAAAATACTCGCCGAAGCCGTCAATTAACCGATCGGCGCCGTGGCATGTCGGAGCCAGGCCCTGTCGTCGCTCAACAGGATCGGCTCGATCTCGCGGCGAACCCGCGCGTGATAGGCGTTGAGCCAGGCAAGCTCGAAGGGCAGGAGTTGCTTCGGATCGATCAGCCGGCGATCGAACGGCACCAAGGTCAGGGTCTCGAAGCCCAGCATCTCACGCGTGCCGCCCTCGATCCGCTCGGGTGGCGTCACCAGCATGAGATTTTCGAGCCTAATGCCGTATTGGCCCTCGCGATAAAGCCCAGGCTCGTTGGACAGGATCATGCCCGGCTCGAGTTCCACGGTGCCGAGTCGCGACAGGCGTTGCGGCCCTTCATGCACCGACAGATAGCTGCCCACGCCGTGGCCGGTCCCGTGATCGAAGTCGAGTCCGGCCTCCCACAGCGGTCGCCGCGCGAACGGGTCGAGGTCTTGGCCGCGCGTGCCCTTGGGGAAGCGCGCCGTGGCGATGGCGATATGCGCTTTCAGCACCAGCCCGTAATGCCGCCGCATCTTCGCGGTGGGCGCGCCGACAGCGACGGTGCGGGTGATGTCGGTGGTACCCTCGCGATATTGCGCGCCTGAATCGATGAGGTAGAGTGTGCCCGAGGTCAGCGCCCGCTTGCCCTTGGTCGTCGGCCGGTAATGGACGATGGCGCCGTTCGGGCCCGCCGCCGAGATGGTGTCGAAGGCGATGTCTTTGAGCTGGCCGGACTCCCGGCGGCAGTCCTCGAGCTTCACTGCCGCGTCGATCTCGTCGACCTTGCCCGACTCTGCAACCTCGTCGAGCCAGGCAAGGAACCGCACCATGGCGACGCCGTCGCGCAGATGCGCAGCGCGTGCGCCCTTGAGCTCGGTTTCGTTCTTGATCGCCTTGGGAAGGATGCAAGGGTCGGCGCCCGGTACGAATTGCGTACCGCCGGCCTTGAGCGCCTGCGAGAAGCGGACCGCCGCAGTCTCGGGGTCGAGCCGCACCTTTGCGTGCGCCTCTCCGAGTGCCTTGAGCCGGTCCATCAGCGCCGCAGGATCGGCGGTCTCGGCGAGCTCGCGCAACTCGCCCTTCACGTTGTCGCCGACCTTGGCGGCATCGATGAACAAGGTCGGCTTTCCCGTCGCAGGCACGATGGCATAAGCCAGCGCGACCGGCGTGTGCTTGAGGTCGCCGCCCCTGATATTGAACAGCCAGGCGATGGAATCGAGCAGGGTCAGCAATACGGCGTCGGTGCTTTCTTCCCTGAGGAGCGCCTGCACGTCGCGGATTTTCTCGAATGCGCTGCGCCCGGCATATTCGACGCCGTGCGGCACGATCTGCGAAGACGGGGCTTTCGGGCGGTCCTGCCAGATGGCATCGATCGGGTTCGTGTCGACCGGCGTCAACTTGATGCCGGACTTGGCCAGCGTCTCGGTCAGCCGCTCGATTTCCCGGATCGTATGCAGCGCGGGGTCGTAGGCCACCGACGCGCTTCGGCTGAGATTCTCGGCGATCCAGCTCGACGGCTTGGCTTCGGGTGTCTGGAGCACCTCGAACAAGGTTGGGTCGACTTGGGCGCGGGCCTGGAGGATGTAGCGCCCATCGACGAACAGCGCCGCCGCCTTCTCCAGCACGATCGCCACGCCCGCCGATCCGGTGAAGCCGGTAAGCCAAGCGAGCCGCTCCGCCGGGGGAGCCAGGAACTCGTCCTGATGCTCGTCGCTGTGGGGAACGAGAAAGCCCTTGAGCCTTCGCGATTTCAGTTCCCGCTGCAATGCCTTGACCCGCTCGCCGCTCGCGCCTGGGGAACTGATCTCATCGAAGATTTGATACATGACTGCCTAGTTGTAAGCGCAAAGCTTCGTTGCGATCAATCGCGCATACGCTTTGCGCTGCGACGAGTTATCACCAAGGTCGTCCATCCATCGAGAACGATTCGCTTTTCCATGACGAAACCATGGGCGCGGGTGCGCGCTTCGATGCTGCGCGCCTGGGTTTCAGTCAGGCCGGAAAGAATCGCCCTGCCGCCGGGCGCGACACGCTTCGCCAAGGCTGGCGCGAGGTCATAAAGCACTCGCTCCAGCAGATTCGCGAGGACGAGATCGGCTTTCAGCCATCGCAGCAAGGGATGGGCAAAGCCATCCGCCCGGACCACGTGAACCTGGGACCCTGCGCAATTGTTCCGGGCATTCTCGCCCGCGATTGTCACCGCAACCGGGTCGCTGTCGCTTGCCAGCACCTTGCGCTTGAGCGCATTGGCGGCGGCGATGGCCAGAATGCCGGTGCCGGTGCCGAGATCGACGATCGAATGCGGCCTCCGCCGTTTTAGGAGTGCGTCAAGCGCGAGCAGGCAGCCGCGCGTACTGGCGTGGTGAGCGGTGCCGAATGCCCGGCCGGCGTCGATCTCGACGACGAAGCGGTGGCTTGGCGCCCGCTGCCGGTCGTGACTGCCATGCACCAGGAAGCGCCCGGCCGAAACCGGCCCCCGCTGCCCTTGCGACAGCGTCACCCAATCGCCTGGAGCGATCTCTTCGATTTTGAGTTGGCCAAGGCGAGCGCCGCCGGCGGCGTCTTCGATCAAGGTGAGCAGATGCTCGCGCGAGGGCTGCGCCGCATAATGGGCGAACACCTCGAACCGGCCGTCGCCGCGCTCGAACAGCCCGACAGCTGCGGGCGGGTCTGCCGCTTCCTCCAGCGCGCGGGCGATGCGCTCTGCCGACTCGGCCCCGGCCACGATGCTCGCCTGGTGCATCATGAGGGCGGGTGTGGCTTGATCCAGCCTGTCGAGCGGGGACTGCATGGCGGCGGAGCTTAGGCGAGCCCCGCCTTCGCAAGCAAATGCCAAGCAGGCCCTTGAGCCGCCTTTGATCTTATTCGGCCGGAGGCTTGGCTTCGTTCGCAGCGGACTGGTTGCCGTGACCACGGCTAGGAGTGGGGCCTCACACCCGCTCGAGGAAGCTGTCGACCACCTTCTTCTGCCCTGCCTTGTCGAAATCAACGGTGAGTTTGTTGCCGTCGACCTGCGCCACGCGCCCATAGCCGAATTTCTGGTGGAACACGCGCTGGCCGATGGCGAGCCCCGCGCCCTCCGCCGTGCTCGAGGCGACCAGGATGCCTTCGATGGTGAGCGGCTCGCGGCCGCGCGGCCCGCCCGCGCCGGCTGCCCGGTTTCGTTGCGCCCGCTGCCATCCCGGCGTCTCGTAGAAGCCGCCGGCAAACAGATTCTCCGCCGTGTCGAAGCGGCTCGGCCCATAGCCGCGGCTTAGCTTCTCCTCGGACACCTCGATATGCGCGACTGGCAATTCGTCTATGAAGCGCGAGGGCAGGGCGGTCTGCCAGGTGCCGCGCGCGCGGCGGTTCTGAGCGAAGGTGATCTTGGCGCGTTTGCGCGCGCGGGTGAGGCCGACATGGGCGAGCCGGCGCTCTTCTTCCAGCCCTGAGCGGCCGGCCTCGTCGAGACTCCGCTGATGCGGCAGGAGGCCCTCGTCCCAGCCGGGCAGAAACACGGTGTCGAATTCGAGCCCCTTGGCCGAATGCAAGGTCATCAGGCTGACCCGCTCGGCGCCTTCCTCGGTCTGCGCGTCCATCACCAGCGAGACGTGCTCGAGGAAGCCCGCGAGCGTGTCGAACTCGTCCATGAACCGGATCAGCTCCTTCAGATTTTCGAGCTTCGATTGCGCCTGCGGCGAACGCTCGGCCTGCCACATGCCGGTATAGCCGGACTCGTCCAGGATCAGCTCGGCAAGCTCGGTATGGCGCATGGTCTCGATCAGCGAGCGCCAGCGGTCAAAGGCGGCGATGAGGTCGGCCAGCGCCCTGCGCGGCTTCGGCTTCAACTCTTCGGTCTCGACGATCAGCCGCGCCGCCTGGAACAACGGCACGCCCTGTGCCCGCGCGAGCTGGTGCAGCGATTTCAGCGTGGACTCGCCAAGTCCGCGCCGCGGCGTGTTGATGATGCGCTCGAATTTGAGGTCGTTCGCCGGATTGAGCGTGACCTCGAAATAGGCGGTGGCGTCCTTGATCTCCTGCCGCTCGTAGAAGCGCGGCCCGCCGATCACGCGATAGGGGAGGCCGAGCGTGATGAAGCGGTCTTCGAAGGCGCGCATCTGGAACGAGGCGCGGACGAGAATGGCGATTTCGCTCAAAGTGTGGCCCTGCCGCTGAAGCTGCTCGATGTCCTCGCCGATTACGCGGGCTTCCTCCTCGTCGTCCCAGCAGCCTTCGATCTCGACCTTGCCGCCGAGCTCGCCGTCCGTGCGCAGCGTCTTACCGAGCCGCCCCTTGTTGTGGGCGATCAGGCCGGAGGCGGCGCCGAGGATATGGCCGGTCGAGCGGTAGTTCCGCTCCAGCCGGATGATCTTGGCGCCGGGGAAGTCGGTCTCGAAACGCAGGATGTTGTCCACCTCGGCCCCGCGCCAGCCATAGATCGACTGGTCGTCGTCGCCCACGCAGCAAATATTGCCGTTGCCCTGCGCCAGCAGGCGGAGCCACAGATATTGGGCGACGTTGGAGTCCTGGTACTCGTCCACCAGCATATAGAGGAAGCGCTGCTGATATTTCGTCAGCACGTCGGGCTGCTCTTGGAACAGCCGCAGATTCTCCAGCAGCAGATCGCCGAAATCGGCTGCGTTCAGCTCTTTCAGCCGGCGCTGATAGAGCGCATAGAGATCGCGCGCGCGGCCGTTGGCAAAGGCGAAATTCTCGCCCTCCGGCACGCGCTTCGGGGTAAGCCCGCGATTCTTCCAGCCGTCGATCATGGCGGCCAGCAGCCGCGCCGGCCAGCGCTTCTCGTCGATATTCTCTGCCTCCAACAATTGCTTGAGCAGCCTGATCTGGTCGTCGGTGTCGAGCACCGTGAAGGACGGTTTCAGATCCACCAGCTCGGCATGGCGGCGCAGGATTTTCACGCCGATGGCGTGGAAGGTCCCCAGCCAAGGCATGCCCTCGACCACGCCGCCGATCAGCTGACCGATGCGGAGCTTCATCTCCCGCGCCGCTTTGTTGGTGAAAGTGACGGCGAGGATCTGCCCCGGCCGCACCAGCCCCTGGCTCAGGATATGGGCGATCCGCGTGGTCAGCACGCGGGTCTTGCCGGTGCCGGCGCCGGCCAGCACGAGCAGCGGCCCGGACAGCGTCTCCACCGCCTCGCGCTGCTCCGGGTTGAGCGCATCCAGGTAGTCAAGCGGGCGCCGGCGCATGGCGCGCTGCGAGGTCGGGAGCTGCTCATCCTCGGGCGAGGGCGGGAGCGCTTCGAGGGCGGAGCGAATCTTTGTCATTGAACTCGAAACTATATCATCCCGTGGGCCCTGCAAAAAAAGGGGGCAGGGATAGTGGCATTGCGGCCACGCCGCGGTGGCGATTGGGCGGGAGGGGTTGACGAAACCCCGCGCCAGACGCCAAGCTTTGATTCTGACACAAAAGCGCGGATAGACTTCGCAATTACGTTGCGATCGTTTGACTGTACTGCCAAACGAGAGAATCGAACCTCCACGCCAAGCTGGGAGACGGGAATATGCTTCATATTTTGAGGATGGGTTTGGCTGTGCTCGCCGTTGCGGCTTTTTCCTTTTGTCTGGTCGAGCCCGCCCAGGCTGCATGCCAGTTGATCAAGGCGACCCATAGCGCCGGCTCGAAGGCGGATGCGGCGAGAGCCTCGCAGGCTCTTGTGCTGGAACAAGCTGCCGCGTTGAAGCGCGCCAAGCGCTGGGGCTACGTCTCCCTCAGCGCGCGCAAGGTGCAGGGCGACCCGTTCTGGAAGGCGGTTCGCCCCGACGGCGTTCCCGCCGAGGCTAGGCTGAAGCCCGATATCGTCACCTCGCGCTTCTTTACCACCTGCTTCACCGGCGTGGTGGTTCCCTTCGTCTGCACGACGGGCTCGGCCGTCTGCGGCAATTAACGTCGCTCAGCAGAGTCTGACATCGACGCCAGGGCCTGCGCCCTGGCGTTTTGCTTTGCGCGCAAATCCGGTCGCGACCGTGCGACATGGGACGCGTTGACGCCTCATGCCCGCCATAAGGCGTGGTAAGCTGATCGAACGTTGCTCAGCGTTCGTGCGTCAAAGCCATATGGACCGGATCAAGCCCAGCATCGCCGCCTTTCCGAGCTACACGCTTCACGAGCGTGTCGCCGACGGCTGCATACATATCCTCGGCGTCACCGCCAGTCTCGTGGCGCTGACCGCGCTACTCATCATCGGCGTCCAGTCCGAGACCGCGCTGTGGGCGGTGAGCCTGACGATCTACGGGCTTGCACTGGTCGCCACCTTCGGCTGCTCGGCCGGCTACAATCTGGTGGTCCGCCCCAAGCTCAAAGAGGTGCTGCGCCGCTTCGATCACGCCGCGATCTTCCTGATGATCGCTGGGACCTACACGCCGTTCATCCTGATCAAGATGAACACGCCCTGGGGGCTCGGCCTGCTCGCCGTAGTGTGGGCGATGGCGGGCGTCGGCATCGGCATCAAGCTGTTCGCCCCGCGTTTCCTGGACGGGCTCTCCACCGCGCTCTATCTGGTGCAGGGCTGGGCGGTGATCGCCGCGTGGCAGCCCTTGATGACGGCGCTGCCCGGCCGGGCGCTGACCTTGCTCATGCTTGGCGGCGTGCTCTACACCGTCGGCGTCGTGTTCCATCTGTGGGAGCGGTTGCCCTACCAGAATGCGATTTGGCACGGCTTCGTGCTGTCGGCGGCGAGCGTCCACTACGCGGCCGTGATTATGATTGTCGCCGCCTGATCGCGGTCCGAAAAGCCTAAGCATTTCCACGCGAAGCACTTATAAGATGGGCCATGACCGCCGTCATGGCAGGGGCTCAGGATCACGCGGCCGGCCAGCGCAAGCGCGCTCTCCTGGCGAAGCTCGCCGCGCGCTTCGATGGGCGTCTTTCGCTCAGCCAGGCGCTCCGCGAGCAGCACGCAAATACGCTGACTTGGCTGAAATGCGAGCCACCCGATGCGGTGCTGTTCGCCGAGACCGAGACTGAGGTGTCCGAGGTGGTCCGGCTCTGCGCCGAGGCGCGCGTGCCGGTCATCCCGTTCGGCACCGGCACCTCGCTCGAGGGGCATGTCAACGCGCCGTTGGGCGGCGTGTCGCTCGATCTCTCCCGCATGAACCGCATCGTCGCCGTGCACGACGCCGATCTCGATTGCGTGGTCGAGCCCGGCGTCACGCGCAAGGCGCTCAATGAGCATCTGCGTGGATCGGGACTGTTCTTCCCCGTCGACCCCGGCGCCGATGCGAGCCTCGGCGGCATGGCGGCGACGCGCGCATCCGGCACCAACGCCGTGCGTTACGGCACCATGCGCGACGCGGTGCTCGGCCTCAGCGCGGTGCTGGCCGACGGCAGCGTGGTCCAGGCCGGCGGCCGGGCGCGCAAATCTTCCGCCGGCTACGATCTCACCCGTTTGCTGGTCGGGTCGGAAGGCACGCTCGGCATCATCACGCGCCTCACCTTGAAGCTCTATGGCATCCCCGAGACGATTCTCGCAGCGGTCTGTCCCTTCGGCTCGATCGAAGGCGCCTGTAACGCCACCATCGCCGCGCTGCAAATCGGCCTTCCGCTCGCCCGCATCGAACTTCTCGACGAGGTGCAGATCCGCGCCTGCAATGCCTATTCGCAGCTCGATCTTCCCGAGACGCCGCATCTGTTCCTGGAATTTCACGGCACGCCGGCGGGGACGCGCGAGCAAGTCGAAGCCTTTGCCGAGATTGCGCGCGCCGAAGGGGGAGGAGACTACCGCTGGGCCGAACGTCCCGAGGACCGGACCAAGCTCTGGCAGGCACGCCACGACGCCTATTGGGCCGCGCGGGGATTGCGGCCAGGCGCCGACTTGATCTCGACCGATGTCTGCGTGCCGATCTCGATGCTTGCAGCCTGCGTAACGGCAACGCGCCAGGACATCGACCGCTTGGGCCTGCTCGCCCCGATCGTCGGCCATGTCGGGGACGGCAATTTCCACGTCATGCCGCTGATCGAGGCCGGCGATCCCGAAGAGCGGGCAAAGGTGCAAGCTTTCCTCGACCGGCTGATCGAACGCGCGCTCGCCTTCGGCGGCACCTGCACCGGCGAGCATGGCATCGGCCAGGGCAAGATTAACTATCTCGCCGCCGAGCACGGAGCAGGCGTTCGGGCGATGGTTGCCATAAAAAAGGCGCTCGATCCGTTGAATATCCTCAATCCTGGCAAGATTTTTGCGTTACCATGAGGCGCGTTACGGGGGGCCGGGGTCCTCGGCGCCTGGCTTCATCGAGGCGCAACTGAACCTTGGGTCTGGACGGCGGTGAATTCGCTCCTGCTGACTTTGACAGCATTGCTGATTCTTGTGCTGAGCGCGCTGTTTGCCGCGCCGCTGTTCATCGACTGGAACAACTATCGCGCAGTCTTCGAAACCCAAGCGTCTAATCTGCTTGGCCGCGAAGTGAAGGTGGACGGCGAAGTTCACCTCGTCCTGCTGCCGGCGCCGGAACTCAGATTCGACGGCATCAAGGTGGCCGATCAGGAAGGCCGCTTCGACCGTCCATTGCTCGAGGCCCGCTCGCTCGAAGCCTGGCTCAATATTGGCGCGCTGCTCAGCGGAACCATCGAGGCGCGCAAGCTCGCCATCGTCGATCCGGTGTTGCGTCTCGATGTGAAGGCCGACGGCACCGGCAATTGGAGCGATGTCGGTCGTCGCGGCGTGGCGCTTCCCTTCGCGCCGAAGGGCGTGATGCTTGACGAGGTCAGCTTCAGCGGCGGCAGGATCGAGATCGCCAAGCAGGGCGTTGAGCAGTTCAGCGTGGAGCAGGTCGAGGGACAGGCGAGCTCCCAGTCCCTGTCAGGGCCGTACAAGGTCTCCGCCAACTATGTGTTCGAGGGGCGCCCGCAGGAGCTCCGATTCTCCACCAGCGCGCCCGATGCGGAAGGCTTGTTTCGCATCAAGTCCGCGCTGCGCGATCTCGACCGCGGCACCTCCTATGTGCTGGACGGCGGCGTGAGCGGGCTCGGCGGTACCCCGGTCTATGACGGCACCATCGTCGTGCGTGCGGCGAAGATGCAGCCTGCGCCCGACGATGCCGAAGAGGCGGCGGCCGGCGAAGCCCAGCAGGCGGAGACCGCGCGGCGCGACAAGAGCGCGATCTTCGAGTTGAAGGGTCCGCTCAAGGCAACTCCCGACCGCGCCGACCTCCCCGAATTCGATCTCACCGTGCACGCCAAGGGCCATCCGCAGCTCTTCAAGGGAAAGCTCGCGCTCGAGTTCGGCGAGCGGCTCGAAGCCAAAGGCGAGCTTACCGCAGGCTTTATCGATCTCGATGCGCTGTTCGCCGCGCCCGGCGCGGAGGCGCGCCCTTCGCCCGCTTCGGTGCTCTATCTGCTTGCCGAGGAATTGCTCGGCGTCGCCGGCGATTTCGGCGAGGGAACACTTACCGTTGCCGTCGAGCAGGCGGGTCTGGGCGGCGACCTGCTGGGGGGCGTGGAGCTTGCGCTTGCCAAGCAGGGGGGCGTGCTCAGCGTGGATCGGCTCAAGGCGGTGCTGCCCGGCGACAATCGCATCGAGACGTCGGGCCAGTTGAGCCGCGGCGAGTTCGGGCCGGTCTTCGCCGGGCCGGTCAAGATCGAGGGTTCCGGCTTGCGGCCGCTCACGCGCTGGGCCGTCGGCGACCGCGACATGTCGGGCCAAGCCTCGTCCGGCGACTTCAGCTTCACGGCGAACGCCAAGATCGGCGACGGCGCGCTGGCTTTGGCCGACGCTTCGGGTGAGCTGAGCGGCACCAGGTTCAACGGCGCCTTGCGCCTGCAAGGCGGCGAGCGCCGCCTGATCGAGCTTCAACTGGATAGCGACCGGCTCGACTTGCGCGAGGTGCTCGGCGAGGGGCCACTTTGGCAATTCTGGCTGCCGTCCGCCGCGCCTGCGTCC
Organism: Methyloceanibacter sp.; assembly: GCA_035630595.1. Taxonomy (GTDB): domain Bacteria; phylum Pseudomonadota; class Alphaproteobacteria; order Rhizobiales; family Methyloligellaceae; genus Methyloceanibacter. The sequence continues at coordinate 57,941 of DASQKJ010000057.1, read as the reverse complement.
GAGGTTGTCGCGGATCAGGGTCTCCTGCGCGAGCTTCGCGGCGACGATATGCGCGTGACGTTGCGCGTCGGCGAGCTTCTGCTTCCCAATATCCCTGCCGGCAAGCTCGATGCGCGCTTCGCGCTTCTGGGTGATGCGCTGGAGATCGGCCAGCTCGATTTCGCTGCCGCTGGAGCGCTTACGCTTAACGCTCAGGGCCGCATTGAGCGCTTGAGCGAAGCGCCTTCCGGCCGCGCCGATTTTGCCCTGCAAGCCGCGACCGCGGACAGCTTGCGCATCGCCGCGGAGTTGTTCGGCCTCCCCGAAGCTGTGAGCGGATCGGAGCATTTGTCGGCTTTAGCGCCGCTTGACGTGCGCGTAAGCTTCGATGCTTCCCGTCAGGGCGGGGCGAGCCAAGCCGCCATCGAGGTGAAAGGCAGCGCGGGAGGCTCCGACATCGCCGTGGTTGCCAGCGCGCTCGGCGATCCCGCCAAACCCGCCGCCGCGACCATAGACATCGACGGCAGCGTCATGGGCGAGCGTCCGCATGCCGTACTCGTGCTGCTGTTTCCCGATCTGCCGGTGGAGCGGCTTGCCGAGACCGTTCGGAGCCGGGGCAAGCTCACGGCGAAGCTCGCCGGCGTGCCGAACAGCAAGGTCACCGGTAAGGTGGCGCTGGAGACCGAAGCGGTCGGGATCGCCTTTAGTGGGCAGGGGTCCCTGCAGGACAGCGGCGCCTCCTTCACCGGCAAGGGTGCCGTGGTGAGCCAGGATGCCGGCGCGGCGTTCGTGCTGACCGGTTTCGAAGCACCGCCCAGTGCCGCCGGCGTTCCGCTGCAATTGCTGTTCGACATTGCCAAGCAAGGTTCTGTTATCGAGCTCAATTCCATCCGCGGCTCGATCGCCGGCGAGGCCGTCGAGGGCAGCGCGCAATTCGATCGCGGCGAGGCCAAGCCGCGCTTCGCGCTCTCCGCGAGCGCCGGCAGCGTGTCGCTGCCATCGTTGCTCGGCGGGCTCGTGGCTTGGCAGCGCACACCTTCGACCGAAGAGTTGCTGGGCGCAATCGGCGCAGGCGCCTCCGACCTATGGCCGTCGCGCGGGTTCTCGCTTGGCCCGATCGAGACGGCGGAAGGCGAGATCAGCCTCAAGGCCAGCACGCTCGCCCTCGGCTCGGCCGTGCAGGTGCAAGATGCCACGCTGATTGCGTCGGTCGGCAAGGACGGGCTGTCGGTGACCGAACTCAAAGGGCAACTGTTCGGCGGTGAACTTGCAGCCACCGGGACCTTGTCGCCGCGGGGCAACGGCGCCGAGCTTGCCGCGCAGGCCGAACTGAAAGGTGGGAGGCTGGAACAGCTGGCCACGAGCGTTGCCGGGTCCGGGCTCGCCAAGGGACCGTTCGACCTTGCTTTCACCGTTCAGGGCGAGGGCTTGAGCCCGCCGGGCTTGGTCGCAGGGCTGAGCGGGGAGGGGACGCTTGCGCTTGGCGCGGGCGTCCTCCAGTCGCTGTCCTCTGCGCCGCTGCGCCGTGTGGCCGCGACTGCCGCCAAACGGGCCATCACCGCCGACCGGGAAGAGATCGCCACCGAAGCCGGCGCCGTGCGCGAGACCATCACCAAGGGCACCTATCAATATGCGCCGGCGACATTCACCTTCGACGTCAAGAACGGCACCTTGCGGTTCGCCCCGGCGGTGCTCGCGGGCCACGGCGCCGAGGCCAAGGTGAACGCCTATCTTGAGCTTGCCACCCTGAAGTTCGACAGCGAGTGGACGGTGAGCCTTGCAGGCGCCGGCGACGTTCCGCCGGTCAGCCTGGTCTTCACCGGCATGCTCAACCGCGCGAACGAGGTCTCGCCTGCCGTCGATACCGCGGCGATCGAGGCTTATCTAACTATGCGCCGCATGCAGCAGGACGTCGAGCGTCTGGAGACACTCGACGTGAGCGGCCGCACCCAGACCGGCGAAGCCGAAGCGGACGAAGAGCAGACCTCCGCCGTTCCGGAACAGACGTTGGACCCGGAAATGGATTTCCCGGCAGCCGAGGCGCTTCCCGCTGAGCCGGAGCCGCTGTCGTCTGCCGCGGAGGTCACGCCGCGCGATCGCGAGATGGCGCAGGTTGCGCCCCTCGCCAGGGCGATGCCCTCCGCCATGGAGCTGATCGAGGCGGAGGAGGCCAGGGAAGCGGCCTTGGCCGAAGAGAAGGCCAAGGCGGAAGAGGCCGCGCGCGCCGCCACCCTTCCTCCCGCGCCGGCGGAGCCTTCGACGGCCTCAGAGACACCGCCACACGCGGCGCCCTCCGAACGGGCGGAGCCTGAGGCCGCGGTGCAGGCCCCACCGGCATCGCGGCCGGCCAAGCGCCGCAAGCGGCCGACCGTGCAGAAGCGAAGGGAAGCGCCCGACGACTGGCGCAAGGGCATCGGTGTGCTCGGCGGCGGCTAGGACTTTTTCTGCTTCATCCGTTCCAGCACATAGAGCCTGATCGCCGCCGACAGGCCGGGCTGTGGGCCTTGCCTTCGGCTTCGCCGTTGATCGATCTCGCCGATCAGCGCGGCCACCGATTTGCCGTCGGCGCGGGCGTAGTCTCCGAGCGCCTCCCAGAAATCGTCTTCTAGCGACACGGAGGTGCGATGCCGCGCGATGGTCAACGAGCGTTTGTTGTCTAGCCGCGCCACAGCAAAGCCTACCGCTTCGGACCGACCATGTCCTCGGGCCTGACCAGGCGGTCGAACTCCTCGGCGCGCACATGGCCGAGCCGCACCGCCTCCTCGCGCAGCGTGGTGCCACGCTTATGCGCGGCCTTGGCGATCTCGCTCGCCTTGTCGTAGCCGATATGCGGGGCAAGCGCCGTCACCAGCATGAGCGAATTCTCCAGATGCTCCTTGATGCATTCCCGGTCGGGCTCGATGCCGATGATGCAGTTCTCGCGGAAGCTGTCGGCGACGTCCGTGAGCAGCCTGATCGATTGGAGCATGGTGTAGGCAATCAGCGGCTTGAACACGTTGAGCTCGAGATGCCCCTGGCTGCCGGCGAAGGTGATCGTCGCGTTGTTGCCCATGACCTTGACCGCGACCATGGTCACCGCCTCGCATTGGGTGGGGTTCACCTTGCCCGGCATGATCGATGAGCCCGGCTCGTTCTCCGGCAAGATCAGCTCGCCGAATCCGGAGCGGGGGCCCGAGCCCAGCAGCCTGATGTCGCTGGCGATCTTGAACAGCGATACGGCCACCGTGTTGAGTGCGCCATGAGCGAACACGAAGGCGTCGTGTGCGGCGAGCGCCTCGAACTTGTTTTCGGCGCTGACAAAAGGGAGCTTGGTCATTTGGGCGATGTTCGCGGCGAAGGCCTCGGCGAAGAGCGGGCTGGTGTTGAGCCCGGTACCGACCGCCGTGCCGCCCTGGGCGAGCTCATAGAGCCCGTGCAGCGTCAGCTTGATGCGTTCGATGCCGTGATCGACCTGCGCCGCATAGCCGCCGAATTCCTGCCCTAGTGTCAGGGGAGTAGCGTCTTGCAGGTGGGTGCGGCCGATCTTGAGGATGTCCTGAAACGCCTCAGCTTTATCCTTGAATGCTTGGTATAGCTGGGCAAGCGCGGGGTTGAGCCGGTAGGCGATTTCACAAGCCGCGGCAATATGCATAGCCGTGGGAAAGACATCGTTGGAGGATTGACCGAGATTGACGTGATCATTGGGGTGAACCGGACGTTTTGAACCCAAAGCCCCGCCGAGCAATTCGCTCGCGCGGTTGGCGATGACTTCATTGACGTTCATGTTGCTCTGGGTTCCCGAGCCGGTTTGCCAGACGACCAGGGGAAAATGCGGATCGAGCTTGCCTTCAATCACTTCGTCGGCTGCGGTTGCGATCGCATTGGCCAGACTCTCTTCGAGCAGGCCGATCTCGCGGTTGGTGAGCGCGGCTGCCTTCTTGACCATGCCGATGGCGCGGATCATCGGCTTCGGCATCGATTCCTCGCCGATCTTGAAATTCCGGCGCGAACGCTCGGTCTGAGCGCCCCAATAGCGGTCCTGGACCACCTCAATCTCGCCAAGCGAATCGGTCTCGATGCGCGCGGAAGTTGGGGGCTTGCTTCTGGCACCTCGGTCGTGAGGCATGCTCTCTTCTCCTGTCGACGGCACATGGCGACGCGGATCCCCGGGAACGGGGACACCGGCGCCGAATGTCCTACCGGCTCTAAGGGGGCTACGCTATAACACGCTCAGGGTGGGAGAACGCGCTCGTTCGCATGCGTTGCGACCTTCTGCCGAGGAGCGCCCAAAGGGTCCGGCTTGATTTCCGTGAACTTGGGTGAGGAAGGCGAGTGGCGGCTGAAGTTTCAGTAAGGATGGCGCTGCCTGCGCCGCGCGCGGAGCGTATGTCGCTGCTCGCGGCGCGCTTGGTCGCCTTTATCGTCGCGACGATCGGCGCGCTGATCCTCTTCGCTTGGCAGTTCAGCGGGCCAGGTCAGACCGAAGCCGCGCCGGGGCTCGCCAGCATGACTCCGGCCACCGCGGTGGGATTCATTGCCGCGTCGGTCGGTCTGTTCTGCTTCACCTTCAGGACGATCCGCCCCCTGGCGCGGGTGATCGGTTTTGCCCTCGTAGTGCTGGGTCTTGCCATCCTGAGTCAGGACCTGTTCGGCTTCAATCTCGGTCTCGACCAGGCGCTCATTCGCGGCGACGGCGTGGCGGCTGGCACGGCCCAGGGCGGCCGGTTGAACGTGGCGCCGGGGATTACCGGATTGCTGATCCTGTTCGGCCTGGCGCTGCTCTATGCCAAGCAGGGCGGGATCTCATCAGCCTTCAGCCAGATCCTCGCCCTCATCATGCTGGCGCAGGTGCTGATCGTGCTCGCGGGCTACGCCTATGGCGTGGCCACCTACTACTATCCCTTCCCGTTCACGGAGATGTCGATCACCGGCGCGATCTGCGGCTTCCTGCTGGCGCTCGGTCTGCTTGCGGCCTCTCCCGAATACGGCATCGCCGCGGCCATCGTCGAGCAATCGCCTGCCGGCGAGATGTTGCGAAGGCTCCTGCCCGGCATCGTCGTCTTGCCGCTGGTCATCGGCTGGTTCGCGCATCAGGCGGAAAGCCGCACCTATTACGACAGCGCGGCGACGCTGGCGATTTTTGCCGTGGCCAGCATCCTGGTGCTCGCACTGTTCGCCTGGACCACGATCGGGGCCGTGCGTCGCGCCGATCGCGACCGCAACGCAGCGCTGATGGAGCTGCGCGGCCAGCGCGAATGGCTGAGCACGACGCTGGCCAGCATCGGCGACGGCGTGATCGCCACCGACCCGAACGGCAGCGTGCTCCTGCTCAACAAGATCGCCGAGCAGATGACCGGCTGGTCGGGTCCGGAGGCGCGCGGGCGGCCGATCTGGGAGGTGTTTCGCGTCATCAACGAAAACTCGCGCAAGCCTGTCGACGATCCGGCGCTCAAGGCGTTGCGCGAACGCGCGCTGACGCGGTTCGAATCGGGAGCGCTGCTCGTCACTCGCGACAAGCAGGAACTACCGGTAGAGCATTGCGGCGCGCCGATTGTCGGCTATGACGGCTCGCTCGCCGGCGCTGTGCTCATTTTCCGCGATGTTACCGAGCGCCGGCGCACCGCCCAGCGCCAGTCGATGCTGGTGGGCGAGCTCAATCACCGAGTCAAGAACGCACTCGCCATCGTGCAGTCGCTGGTGCAGGCGAGCTTGCGCCAGGCGACCTCGCGTCCGGCCCAGGCCATGGCCCAGACGCTGGCCGAGCGGCTCCAGGCGCTGCATCGCGCGCACGACCTCCTGCTGGAGTCGCAATGGTCCGGAGCGAGCCTCAAATCCATGGTCGAGCGTGAGCTTGAGCCTTACCGGCGGGATGGCGGCCCGAAGGTCATGATCAAGGGCCCCGACGTGCTGCTCCCGCCGCAATGCACCTCGATCATCGCCATGACCTTGCACGAGCTCGCCACCAACGCCGTCAAATACGGCGCCCTGTCCTCGAATACGGGTCAACTCGGCGTAAGTTGGAAGACGACGCGGGGCAACCGGCTGGTGCTGACTTGGGAGGAGCGTGCGGCCAGCGTGCAACCGATTCCGGCCAGGCGCACCGGCGGCGGCTTTGGCATGCAGCTCATCGACAAGGGCATCCGCCACAATCTCGGCGGAGAGACCAAGCTGGAGTTCAGGCCGACTGGCCTCTATGTCGAATTCAACGTGCCTCTCGAGCCGTCGAAAGAATCGCGCGCCAAACCGCAGCAAGCCGCCGCCGCGGTCTAGCTCTATTCGAGCACGCCGATCTCCTCGTTGGCGTGGCGCAACCGCTCCGAGAATTCGCGCGTAAGATTGCTGAGAATCGCGATCATGATGTTGGGGTGCTCCGCCGCCAGCTCCTGCAATTGCTCGACCCTGAGCCCGTAGCAAATCACCCGCTCGTCGGCGACGATGTCGGCCGAGCGCTTGCCGCCGTCAAGCAGCGCCATCTCGCCGAAGCTCAGGCCCGGTCCGATTGACGCCACGCGCTTCTTGCGCTCGCCTTGACCCGGCACCCGGATCTGAACGCTGACCGTGCCCCGCGCCAGAACGAAAAACAGATTGGCGTCGGCGCCTTCGCGGATGATGACCTCGCCCTTGTCGAACACCAGTGGCTGGACGATGGTTTCGAGCAGTCGGCGCTCCTCCTGGTTGAGCCCCTTGAACAGGTTGATTTCCGAGAGCGCGAACTTCGTCCCCTCCGCGGTGGCCGCGCTCATCGCCAGGAGCTCATCCTCGCAGCATTCGATCGCTGCGTCGGCGTCCCGAAAGACCCGCACCAGGTCCTTGTTCTCGTGCTCGGCAAAGGCCCAGGCAAGGGCGGCCAGTGGCCCGTCCTCGGCCATCGAGGCGAATAGAAGCTCGGTCTCGCCTCCCGCCATCGCCCGTGCTGCTCGCACGATCAATTTACGGGCTGAGACATCGGCGAGATGCACCCGCTTGAAGTCGACGATCACGTAGCGCGCCTCCGATGCGAGTTGCGCGACCCTGCGCATCAGCTGTTCTGTCGACCCGAAGAACAATGCGCCCTGGGCTTCGAGCACCGCCACCTTGCGTCCGGTTTCCGCCAGGACTGCACGCTCCTCGGGAGTGCGCAGGCGGTTGGAGCGCACGAGATCGGCACGGTAGTCCCGCCGGATCACGCTCCGCACATTGGTACGATTGTTGAAGGCATGCAGCTGGAACTCGTCGGAGATTTCCTGGCAGACGCGGATGCCGCGCACGCTGTTGCCCTGCGCGTCGATCGGCGGAGAAAAGACCGAGATGCCGATCTGCCCGGGGATCACCGCGATGATGCAGCCCGACACCCCGCTCTTGGCCGGCATGCCGACCTCGTAGGCCCATTCCCCGGCATAGTCGTACATGCCGCAGGAATTCATCACCGACAGCACGTCGCGCACATATTGCGCCTCGAACACGCGCTGATGGGTGAGCGGGTTGGTGCCGTCATTGGCGAGGGTAGCGGCCATGATGGCGAGGTCGCGGGCCGTGGCCATGACCGAGCATTGACGGAAATAGAGGTCGAGCACCTCGTTCGGATCGCGCCGGATCATGCCGGTGTTGAGCATCATATAGGCGATCGCGCGGTTGCGATGTCCGGTCGCGAGCTCGGACTGAAACACCGCCTGGTCGATCTCCAGCGGCCGGCCCGCGAGTTTGGAGAACAACATCAGCATGTTCTCAATGCGCTCGTTCTGGGTTGCGCCCTCCATCAGCTCGGCGACGGCGATGGCGCCGGCATTGACCATCGGATTGAAGGGACGGTTGGCGGCCTCGTCGAGCACGATCGAATTAAAGGCCTCGCCTGTCGGCGCGACGCCGACATGCTGGAGCACAGCCTGCCGGCCGTAATGCTCGAGCGCGTGGCCATACATAAACGGCTTCGATACCGATTGGATGGTGAAAGCATGATCGGCGTTTCCCACCGCGTAGACTTCGCCGTCGATGGTGGCGATGGCGATGCCGAACAGCGAGGGGTCGGCCTTGCCCAACTCGGGGATGTAGTCGGCCGGATTGCCCCCGGTGACCTCGGCGATCTGGGTATGCAGCTCGGCTAGATAGTCCGCGACCGGCGCGAGCGCGGAGCCGGTCGCGGTCTTTCGCAGGCTTCCGGCGCTTACGACCTCGTCCAAGTGCACATCCCCACGGCTGGTGCCGCGCACGCGCGGCGAACGACCACGCAGGAACTATGCCACATCCAGTCCGACGCCTGGAAATAGTGAAAGCGGCGAGACCACAACCCGAGGAGGTGAAATTTTAGGCAGGGCCGGCCCAAAAGCGCGGCAGCGCGCGGCTATTTCTTGCGGAAACGGTCGAGCTGAACCACTTCGGCCGGCGGTCGCGACATCACCACTTCGGTGCCTTGGACCGCATCGCCGGATTCCTCATGCGCCGGCTCGATCGCGCCACGCGGCTCCTCCGGCTCGCCCACCAGGTCGGGAAGGGCGGCTGCCATGTGCTGGCGCGCCGAGTCGTTGGCGGCGCCTGGCTTGCCGAACTGCAGCCCGAACTGGGCGGAGGGGTCGTAGAAGGCCTTGACCGCGCTGAACGGCACCACCAGCCGTTCCGGCACGTTGGAGAAGGAGAGCTTCACCTCGAAGCGCTCGTTCGTCACCTGCAAGTCCCAGAACTGGTACTGCAGCACGACGGTCATCTCCTCGGGGTATTGCTCTTTCAGGCGCTTCGACACCGACACGCCGTCGGCGCCCGTATCGAAGGCGATATAGAGATGGTGCTCGCCGGGCAGCCCTTCGCGCTGCACGCGCGTCAACACCTGGCGCACCACGCCGCGCAAGGCGTCCTGCGTGAGAAGGTCGTATCTGATTTCGTCTTCTGCCATGGAAACCGCCGCCTACCCTCTTCGCGACGTGAGGCAGTCTGATCACCCCGTATAAAGTGGAGGGCTTCTGTTGGCCGGTGCCCTCCGAACCGCGCCTAGAAGCCGCGAAGCGACTAGGACTTCATTTTCAGGCTATCGCGCCGCTTACGCAGCGAGAGCAGCCTCCGCATAGTTGTCGTTTGCAACTACTTGGGTGGCCCGATAACGGCGGTACCATGCCGAGCGAAAACACGTCCTTTACACCCTCGTCGATCCTATTTCGCCCCCTTGTTCCGAAGCCGGAAATCAGAAACCGGAAAACCAGACGCTCGCTCTTCTGGTTTCTGGCTTCTGATTTCTGACTTCCGAATGGTGGAGGCGCCGGGTACCGCCCCCGGGTCCGAATGGTTTATTACGACGGCCATTTATCGCCATAGCCGGCTCGCGCCAGCACGACCTATATAAGCCTCCACGGCGGCAAAAAAAAGATTGATGCTGCGATAACCCCCAGCCGCGAATCGGACGATGATGGAGGAGGCTATCGGGGGAGGGGTGCGGCCGGTTCAGTCGCGATTGAGCTTGATGATTTGGCCGTGGCGGCGTCGACATCCATCTCGATCTCGTAGCCCTGGGCGTCGTAGCCCTCGACCTCCCAGACGCCGTCGTCGAGCTCGACCTCCTTGAGCTTGACGATGCCCTTGTCCAAGGCCATGCCGCGGACCTCGTCGATGCCGACCGGCGCGGCGCTGGCAGGCACCGCAAGAGCGAAGCTAAGAGCGAGAAACGCTGGGATGACACGCATTGAAGGCACCTTCTGCATGGGCTAATCGACGCTTAGTTTAGCAAAGGGCAACAGACCAGACGCGCACCAGTTCCGGGCGGCATGGGAGAAGGCAGCGAGCTTGCGTCAATATCTCGATATGCTTGCCAAGATCCGCGAGACCGGCGTCAAGAAAGACGACCGGACCCACACCGGCACGCTGAGCATTTTCGGCCACCAGCTGCGTTTCGATCTGGCCGAGGGCTTCCCCCTCGTCACCACCAAGAAGCTGCACGTCAAATCGATCGTCCATGAACTGCTTTGGTTCCTGCAAGGCTCGACCAATGTGCGCTATTTGAACGAGCACGGGGTCACCATCTGGGACGAGTGGGCCGACGAACAAGGCGAGCTCGGCCCACTCTACGGCAGGCAATGGCGCTCTTGGCCCACGCCCGATGGCCGCCACATCGACCAGATCGCCAACGTCATCGAAGGGCTGAAGCGCGACCCCGACTCGCGCCGCCACATCGTCAGCGCCTGGAATGTCGGCGAACTCGACCGGATGGCGCTGTCGCCCTGCCATTGCCTATTCCAGTTCTATGTCGCCGAGGGACGGCTTTCCTGCCAGCTCTATCAGCGCTCGGCCGATGTCTTTCTCGGCGTCCCCTTCAACATCGCCTCCTATGCGCTGCTGACGCTGATGATGGCCCAGGTCACAGGCTACGCACCGGGCGAGTTCATCCATACATTCGGCGACGCCCATCTCTACCTCAACCATCTCGATCAGGCCGACGAGCAGTTGCGGCGCAAGCCCCGCGCGCTGCCGCGCATGGAGGTCAATCCGGAAATCCGCTCGCTGTTCGACTTCGCCTATGAGGACTTCAGGCTGGTCGGCTACGAGCCGTATCCCGCCATCAACGCCCAGGTCGCGGTGTGAGTGGCCCGGGCGAGGCGGCGCGAGCGCCCATCGTTGCGCTGGTCGTGGCCATGGGCGAGAACCGCGCCATCGGCAAAGACGGGAACCTGCCTTGGCACCTATCGAGCGATCTGCGCTATTTCCGTAAAGTGACGCTCGGCAAGCCCATCATCATGGGGCGCCGCACCTTTGAGTCCTTCGGGCGCGTACTCGACCTGCGTCTCAACATCATCCTCACCCGCGCTCCGAAATATTTGGTCGAAGGCGCGGTGGTGGCCCGGAGCCTAAGCGAGGCGCTCGACGTGGCGCGCCGTGCCGCGAAGGATGCCGGGATCGGTGAGATCATGGTCATCGGCGGCGAGGAGTTGTTCCGCGAGGCCCTCCCGCTCGCAAATCGCATCTATCTCACCGAGGTCGACGCGCGGCCTGAGGCCGACACCTGGTTCCCCGCGTTCGATCGGGACAGCTGGCGCGAAATATGGCGCGAGCGGCCCGAGCCCGGCCCGAGGGACGATTATGATTTTAGCTTCGTGGTCCTGGACCGCAAAGACTAACCGTGCCTCGGCGCATTGCACCGCCCCGATGAGTGCCCTATAACCCTCCAGACCCTTGTCGCAGGACCGCCATTTTGGTGCGGCTAGTCTTTCCGGCTAGCGACTCACCTTGAAGCAGTTTCCCGCGCTACTCCTCACCAGCCATCAGGACCGGAATTCATTATGCCTTGGAGCAATCAGAGCGGTGGCGGCGGTTGGAAGGGCGGCGGCGGAGGCCCCTGGGGCCCGCGTCCCGGCCCCGGCCAGCAGCCCGATCTGGAAGAGATTCTGCGCCGCAGCCAGGACCGGCTGCGCCAGGCAATCCCCGGCGGCCGCATGGGCGGACCCCTCGGCGTGCTGCTCGCCGTGGTCGCCATCGGGGTGATCGGCTTTTTCGGCTTCACCGTCAGGGTCAACACCGACGAGGTCGGCATCGTGCTCCGATTCGGCGAGTTTGTTCGCCAGCTGCCGCCGGGCCTCAACTTCCGCTGGCCCTATCCGATTGAGCAGGTCGAGCTGCCGAAAGTCACCCGCATCAATCGTATCGAGATCGGCATGCGCGGTTCTTCCGATACGCGCGACGCCTCGAGCACGGTGCGCGACGTCCCCGAGGAGAGCCTGATGCTCACCGGCGACGAGAATATCGTCGACATCGATTTTGTCGTGTTCTGGCAGATCAGCAATGCAGCGGATTACCTCTTCAATATCCAAAATCCGGAAGGCACGGTGAAGGCTGTCGCCGAAAGCGCCATGCGCGAGATTGTCGGCCAAAGCGACATCGAGCCGATTCTCACGGCGGCCCGCGCCAAGACGGAGCACGCGGCACAGCAGCTCATCCAGCGCATCCTCAACAGCTACGGAGCCGGCATTCGCGTCGTCCAGGTGCAGCTCCAGAAGGTCGATCCGCCGGCTCAAGTCATCGATGCCTTCCGCGACGTGCAGGCTGCCCGCGCGGATCAGGAGCGGTTGCAGAACGAAGCCCAGGCCTATGCCAATCGCGTGATTCCCGAGGCCCGCGGCGAGTCCGAACGCATTCTACAAGCGGCCCAGGGCTACCGGGATCAGGTGATCGCCGAGGCGAAAGGCGAGGCCGACCGCTTTACCCAGGTGCTCGAGCAATATCAGAAGGCGCCCGACGTCACGCGGCAGCGCATCTTCATCGACACCATGCAGCAAGTGCTGTCCGACACGGACAAGATCATCATCGACGATAAAGGTGGCACCGGCGTCGTCCCCTATCTGCCGCTCTCCGAGCTGCAGAGGCGCACGCCCACGCCGTCTCCTCAGGAGGTGCCCCAGCAATGAACCGCACCGCCCTGACCTTCGTTCTCATGCTGCTCGGCCTGCTCGCGGTCGCTGCCTACCTCACCTTGTTCACGGTGCATCAGACGCAGCAGGCTCTGGTGCTTGAATTCGGCAAGCCCAAGCGCCTCGTGACCAAGCCGGGTCTCCACTACAAAATCCCGTTCATCCAGAACGTGGAGTATTTCGACAAGCGATTGCTCGACCTCGATTCTTCGCCGCAAGAGGTGATCGCGTCCGATCAGAAACGGCTCGTCGTCGATGCCTTTGCCCGCTGGCGGATCACCGACCCGCTGCTGTTCTATCAGGCAGTGAGTGACGAGCGCGTGGCGCGCTCGCGGCTCGGCGCGGTGCTCGAGGCCTCTCTCAGGCGCGTGCTCGGTTCCTCTAATTTTGAAGCCGTGGTGCGCGACAAGCGCGACGCGCTGATGCTGGACATCACTCAGCAGGTCAACGCCGAGGCGCAGGGCCTGGGTATCAGCGTGGCCGATGTGCGCATCAAGCGCGCGGACCTGCCCGAAGCCAACAGCCAGGCGATCTATCGCCGCATGCAGACCGAGCGCCAGCGGCAGGCTGCCGAGATCAGGGCGCAGGGTGAAGAGGCGTCGCGTCGCATTCGCGCCAACGCCGACCGTCAGGTCACCGTTCTCAAGGCCGAGGCGACCGGCGAATCCGAGCGCATCAGGGGCGCTGGCGACAGCGAGAAGAACCGCGTGTTCGCCGATGCGTTCGGCCGGGACCCCGACTTCTTCTCCTTCTATCGCTCGATGCAGGCTTATGAGAGCGCTCTGAAGGCGGGCGACACCCGTCTCCTGCTCAGCCCCGACTCGCAATTCTTCCAGTATTTCGGCAATGCGTTCGGCCGGAGCGATCCCGCGGCCCCGGCTGAGCCGGCCAATCCCGATGCGAGGCCTAAGTCGCCGGGCGGTGGGGGCGAGAGCGATCTGCTTGAGCAGGGCGCCGCCGCCAATGGCGGAGCCGCCCCGGACCGCGACATATCGGCCGGGGAGAGCGTCCCCGCAGCGCCGCAGACGCCTTAGCCGCTGCCTGGCGCGTCAGTTCGAGCCGCTGCGCATGAGCACTCTGGCCGTTGCGTTCGGGCTGGTCCTCGTCATCGAAGGGGCGTTGTGGGCGCTTGCCCCCGGGCTCGGCCGCAAGTTCCTGGAAGCGACGGCGAGGACACCAGAGTCCACCTTGCGCATGGGCGGGGCCCTGGCCGCCGCGGCGGGCGTGGTGCTGATCTGGATCGTGCGAGGCTAGCAAGGTGCCCACGCACGACTTGACCTGCTTTCGCTTGCCGATTTCCGGTAATATGACGGAAAATCGAGCGGCAATTGGCAAGCGATTCGGGAGTTTTCGAGCGATGCCACGGCGCGGCACTTTGGCGGGAGGAATGGAACAGGCGCCAGGCCTCGGGCGCCGCCTGTGCCTCGTGGCGTTCGCCACGCTTACCCTCGCTGCCGCTTTCCCGCTTGCGACCACGAGCCTGGCCCGCGGCCCGGACTCTGTCGCCGACGTTGCCGAGGGCCTGCAGGATTCGGTGGTCAATATTTCCACCACGCAGACCCTAAAGGGCACCGCCGAGGGTGCCCCCAATGGGCCGGGGCCCAAAGGCTCGCCCTTCGAGGAGTTCTTTGACGATTTCTTCGATGAGGACGATGCCGACGGGCTGCCGCGCAAGGTGAGCTCGCTCGGCTCGGGCTTCGTCATCGATCCGTCGGGTCTCGTGGTCACCAACAACCACGTCATCGAGGGCGCCGACGAGATCATCATCAACTTCCCCGACGGCACGAAGCTGAAGGTCGTCAAGATCCTCGGCCACGATCCGAAGACCGATCTCGCCTTGCTGAAAGTGGAGCCCAAGAAGCCGCTCAAGGCGGTCAGCTTCGGCGACTCTTCCGTGATGCGGGTCGGCGACTGGGTGATGGCGATCGGCAACCCGTTCGGCCTTGGCGGCAGCGTTACCGTCGGCATCATCTCCGCCACCAAGCGCGATATCAACGCCGGCCCCTATGACGACTTTTTGCAGACCGACGCGGCGATCAATCGCGGCAATTCCGGCGGCCCCCTGTTCAACATGGAGGGACAGGTAATCGGGGTGAACACCGCCATCATCTCGCCGACCGGGGGCTCGATCGGCATCGGTTTCGCGGTGCCCGCCAACACCGCGGTGCAGGTGCTCGATCAGCTCAAGCAATATGGCGAGACCCGCCGCGGCTGGCTCGGTGTGCACGTGCAGAACGTCACCGAGGAGATCGCGACCGGCCTGGGACTGCCAGAGCCGAAAGGCGCTCTGGTCGCCAAGGTGTCGCCCGACAGCCCCGCCGCCGCTGCCGGCATCGAGCCAAGCGACGTAATCCTGAAATTCGATGGCCAGCCGATCGACAATATGCGCAGCCTGCCGCGCGCCGTGGCCGCCACGCCGATCGGCAAGAGCGTGGCCATCGCGCTGTTGCGCAAAGGCAAGCCCATGGATTTCACCGTTACCCTGGGACGCCTGCCGGAGGGCGAAGATGTCGAGGATGCCGCTGTCGAGCCCGAGGAAAAAGCGCCCGCGCCGCAGACCGAGCGCGAGGATTTGCTCGGCTTGGCGATCTCTCCGCTCACCGACGAGTTGCGGGACCGCTACGGCATCGGCAAGTCGATCGAGGGCGTGGTCATCACCGAGGTGAAGCCGAACAGCCCCGCGGCGCAGAAAAACGTGAAAGCCGGCGACGTCATCGTCGAGGTGACGCAGGAGAAAGTGAAGCAGCCTCACGACGTGAAGTCCCGCTTGCTGGCGGTGAAGAAATCCGGCCGGCGCTCGGTGCTGCTCTTGCTCTCGGACGCCAAGGGCGAGTTGCGCTTCGTCGCCGTACCGACGAGCTAGCGTGCATAAAGCAATCTTGATTGCTGGGCCGACCGGGAGCGGCAAGTCTGCGCTCGCGCTCGCGCTCGCGTCGCGCCTGGGTGGCACGGTGATCAACGCCGATTCCATGCAAGTCTATCGGGAACTGTCCGTCCTCACCGCGCGCCCGACGCTGGAAGACGAGGCAGCGGTGCCGCATCGCCTTTACGGCACGGTCCCGGCAGCAGAGGCCTACTCTGTCGGCCATTGGCTCGAAGATGCAACGCAAGCCGTGAGCGAGGCGCGCGCCGGGGGGAGGGTGCCAATCCTGACCGGCGGCACCGGCCTCTATTTCAAGACGCTGCTCGAAGGGCTAGCCCCCGTGCCGGACATCCCTCCGGAAACGCGCAGCTCGTGGCGCGAGCAGGCGGACCGCCTTGGAGCCGAAGGCCTCCACCGCGAGCTCACCGCGCGCGATCCAGCCATGGCGGCGCGGCTCAGGCCGAGCGATCCACAGCGTCTCGTGCGCGCGCTGGAAGTAATCGACGCCACCGGCGTCTCGCTCGCCAAGTGGCAGGGCAGCGCTACGGCGCCGTTCCTGGAACCGGGCAATGTGTTGACGGTGGTCATCGCCCCCGAACGCGACGCGCTTTACGCCCAGATCGATGCGCGCTTCGACCGGATGATCGAGCAAGGCGCCGTCGCGGAGGTGCGCGCGCTGATCGCGCAGCACCTTGACCCGGGCCTGCCGGCCATGCGTGCGCATGGCGTGCGCGAGTTCGCCGCCTATCTTGCCGGGACCGTCAGCTTGGAGGACGCGACGACGAAGGCCAAGACCGAGAGCCGCCGCTATGCCAAGCGGCAGATGACTTGGGCGCGGCGCTTTATGCAGGACTGGGAGTGGTTCCCGGATGCTGACGCGGCCATCGTCGCGATCGAGCAGCGGCCGCTTACACCGTGACCTGGGTGCCGATTTCCACCACCCGGTCAGTGGGCAGCTGAAAATAGCTCGACGCGTCGTCGGCATTATGGGCGAGGAAGATATAGAGGCGGTCCTGCCAGGGCGGCATGCCTGAGCGCGGGTCGGGCCTGACCGACCGCCGCGACAGGAAGAACGACGTCGACATGATGTCGAATTGCCAGCCCTGTTTGCGGGCGACCGCCAGCGCCTTTGGCACGTTCGGCCGCTCCATGAAGCCGAATCGCAGCACGAGCCGCATGAACTTGTCGCTGATCGGCCCGAGCTCCACCCGATCCTTCAGCGCGACGCGCGGAATGTCCTCGTTGACGATGGTGAGGATCACATTGTGCTCGTGCAGCACTTTGTTGTGCTTGAGATTGTGCAGCAGCGCGGTCGGCGCGAAATCCGGATCGCTGGTGAGGAACACGGCGGTACCGGGCACGATATGAGGCGGCTTCTTCTCCAGGCTCTCGACCAGCGGCTCGAACGGCACCTCGACGCGCCGCGTCTTTTGCGCGAGCAGCCGCGTGCCGCGCCGCCATGTATACATCATGATCACCAGCGCCGCGCCGACCAGCACGGGCATCCAGGCGCCTTCGGCGAGCTCGAGCGTGCTCGCAAGTACGAACGTCGTATCTATCATGGTGAGCGGAACCATCAACGCGGCCACGGCCCAAAGCGGCCACTTCCAGAGCCGCCAGATCACGATGAAACCGAGAATCCCGGCGGTCCATTCGGTTGTCGCCACCGCCAGCACATAGGCCGCGGCCAGCTCGCTCGACGACCTGAACATGAAAACGAGCAGGAGCGTTCCCGTCAGCAACAGCCAGTTCACGCGCGGCATGTAGATCTGCCCGGCTAGCGCCTCCGAAGTGTGGCGCACCTCCATGCGCGGCAGAAATCCGAGCTGCATCGCCTGGCGGGTGATGGAATAGGCGCCGGTGATGACAGCCTGACTGGCGATCGCGGTCGCCGCCGTGGCCAACGCCACCATCGGGTAAAGCGCCCATCCCGGAAAGAGCAGGTAGAAGGGGTTTTCGATCGTCTTCGGATCGGCGAGGACCAAGGCGCCTTGGCCGAAATAATTGAGCACCAGCGCTGGCAGCACGAGATAGAGCCACGCCGTTTGAATTGGCTTCCTGCCGAAATGGCCGAGGTCGTTGTAAAGGGCCTCCGAGCCCGTCACCGCCAGGAACACGGCGCCGAGCGTGAGCATGCCGATAAGGCCATTGGTCAACAGAAAGCTTATTCCGTAGGCCGGGTTGAGGGCGGCGAGCACGTTTGGATTGGCGGCGATTTCGATCGCGCCAGCGCCGGCGATAACGACAAACCAAACCAGCATGAGGGGCGCGAACCAGGTCGAGATACGCGCTGTGCCGCGCGACTGCACGGAGAACAAGGCCACCAGGATAATAACGGTCAGCGGCAACACGTAAGGTTGAAAGGCTTGCGTGGCGACGGTCAATCCCTCCACCGCCGAGAGCACCGACAGCGCCGGCGTGATCAAGGTCGAGCCGTAGAACATCGAGGCGCCGACGATGCCGAGCGCGATCACCAGCGGCGTGCGTTTCCCAAGCGCGCGAAAGGCGAGCGCGGTCAACGCCAAGGTGCCGCCTTCGCCATTATTGTCGGCGCGCAGTAGCACCAGCACGTATTTCAGGGTGACAACGATGATCAGCGACCAGAAGATCAGCGATAGCACGCCGAGCACGCTGTCCGGGGCGACCACGCCGCTCGGGCCGGAAGCCGCAAGCACCGCCACCCGAAGCGCATAGAGCGGGCTCGTGCCGATGTCGCCATAGACGACGCCAATCGAGCCGAAGGTGAGCGCCCAGAACGCGCGTGGCGAAACCGCCGGGGTGTCGCCGTTGGCGGTAAGGTCTGAGCGGGCGGCCTGCTGCATTTAGGGGATGACTTGGATGTTGTCGCGAATTAACGCCGTGCGCAGCGCCGCGGTCCCTGAAGGCGTAGGGACTTAGGCGCATCGGCAGCCCTTGTCCAGGGCGATATTGCAGTGCGAAATGAGAGAGCCCCAAGCGGACGAGCAACAAACTAGCAATAATGGCCGGTATGGAGTAATTTTCGGAAATCCACGAAGCAGAAAACTTACCATTCATTCGCCTTTGCCGTTGACCCCCTATCTTGCAGGTCCTAGGGTGCGCGCCTTATTTAGGATTTTCCGCTATCCCTCGATGATCGGCCCGGCTTCGCGGACCTTGCGCCGCGGCCGGGTTTTGCCAATGAGATGACGATGTCGCGCGCAATGACAGGCGCCCAGATGGTGCTCCAGGCTCTCGCCGATCAGGGCGTCGAGCATATTTTCGGCTATCCGGGCGGCGCGGTTCTCCCGATCTATGACGAGCTGCATCAGCAAGACCGCCTGAAGCACATCCTCGTCCGCCACGAACAGGGCGCGGTTCACGCGGCGGAAGGCTATGCGCGCTCGACCGGCAAGGTCGGCGTGGTCTTGGTCACCTCCGGCCCCGGCGCCACCAATGCCGTCACCGGACTGACCGACGCACTGATGGACTCCATCCCGATCGTCTGCATCACCGGACAGGTGCCGACCCATCTCATCGGCAACGACGCTTTCCAGGAATGCGACACGGTCGGCATCACCCGGCCCTGCACCAAGCACAATTATCTGGTCAAGGACGTGAACGCCCTGTCGCGCGTCCTGCATGAGGCGTTCTACGTCGCGCGCACCGGCCGGCCCGGCCCGGTCGTGGTCGACATCCCCAAGGACATCCAGTTCCAGAAGGGCGAGTATACCGGCCTCACCAACTCGCAGCACAAGAGCTACAATCCGCAGACCGAAGGCGACGCGCGCGCGGTCGAGCAAGCCATCGAATTGATGGGACGCGCCAAGCGGCCGCTCTTCTATACCGGCGGCGGCATCATCAATTCGGGGCCGGCCGCCAGCGAACGCCTGCGCGAGCTGGTGCGTATGACCGGCTTCCCCATCACCTCGACCTTGATGGGGCTGGGCGCCTATCCGGCGTCCGACTCGCAATGGCTCGGCATGCTCGGCATGCACGGTACCTACGAAGCCAACAACGCGATGCACGATTGCGACGTGATGATCTGCATCGGTGCACGCTTCGACGACCGCATCACCGGGCGGCTCGACGCCTTCTCGCCTGGCTCCACGAAGATTCACGTCGATATCGACCGCTCCTCGATCAACAAGAACGTCAAGGTTGATCTCCCCATCGTCGGCGATTGCGCCCGCGTGCTCGAGCGGATGATCGAGTCGTGGCAGAAGAAGAAGCCGAAGATCGACAAGCCGGCGCTTAAATCCTGGTGGAACCAGATCGACCGCTGGCGGGCGCGGAACTGCCTCAGCTACCGCAAGCGCGACGATGTCATCATGCCGCAATACGCCATAGAGCGGCTCTATGCGCTCACCCGCGGGCACGACGTCTACATCACCACCGAGGTCGGCCAACATCAGATGTGGGCCGCCCAGTTCTTCAAATTCGAGGAACCGAACCGCTGGATGACGAGCGGCGGGCTCGGCACCATGGGCTATGGCCTGCCGTCGGCGGTCGGCGTACAGGTCGCGCATCCGGACAGCCTCGTCATCGATATTGCCGGCGAGGCCTCGGTGCTGATGACCATGCAGGAAATGTCGACCGCCGCTCAATACGACCTGCCGATCAAGATCTTCATCTTGAACAACGAATATATGGGCATGGTGCGGCAGTGGCAGGAGCTGCTGCATGGCGGACGCTATTCGCATTCCTACACCGCGGCGCTGCCCGACTTCGTCAAGCTGGCGGAAGCCTATCAGGCGGTCGGCATCAGGGCGGAGAAGCCGTCGGAGCTCGACGATGCCATTCGCGAGATGATCGCCGTCAAGAAGCCCGTGATCTTCGACTGCCGGGTCGATAAGCACGCCAATTGCTTCCCGATGATCCCGTCGGGTGAGGCGCATAACCACATGCTGATGGGCGAAGACGTGACCGACGAGGACATCGGCAAGGCCATCACCGAAGAAGGCAAGGTGATGGTCTAAGGCTTCTGCTGGCGCAACGGGCTTGTGCGACGCCGCGGTCTCCTGCAAAACCTCACGAAACGGAAACCGCGCATTTTGGTGCCCTTCCTGAATGAAGGCAATCTGGAGAAATGACGGACGGAACGCGCGCATTGCTGAGCTTCCTGCTCGGCCTCAGGATGATCGTGCTGATCGGCTCGGCGGGAGCCATGATCGGTTCGCTGCTGATGTTTCTGCAAGGCGGCCTCTACCTCTATGAGGCCTGGCACACGCTGCTGACGCCCGGCATCGATGTGGCGGAGCGGGCGGTCACCGTGCCGGTGCTCGAGGCCGTCGATGCCTTCCTGTTCGGCATCGTGCTGGTGATCTTCGCCTACGGCATCGCCATAGGCTTCGTCTTCACCCTGCCTGACGACTATACCGAAACGCTACCCAATTGGATGAAGATCGAGGGCGTGAGCCAGCTCAAGGGCATCCTGTCCGAGGTGGTGATCGTCGTCCTTATCGTCATCTTCGCTCGCATCGTGGTCGGCACCGTGGATTCCGGCAAGTCGTTCGAATGGTCGATGCTAGTGCTACCGGCTTCGATCCTGATGATCGCCGTGGCGCTGCGCATGATCGAGCTCGCCGGCGGCAAGGGCCACGGCGGCGGCAACGATAACGACGCGGCCGCCGAAAAGTCCGATCGCGGAGGAACGGATTGATGGCGCAGCCCGGATCGGCCTATTCGCTGGAGAAGCGAGAAGAGAAGGTCGAGACCCACACCATGACCGTGCTCGTCGATAACGAGCCCGGCGTGCTGGCGCGGGTGATCGGACTGTTCTCCGGTCGCGGCTACAATATCGAGTCGCTCACCGTGTCGGAGACCGAGCACGAGGCGCATCTGTCGCGCATCACCATCGTCACCTCGGGGCCGCCCATGGTGATCGAGCAGATCCAGCATCAGCTGGAGCGGCTGATTCCCGTCCATTCCGTCACCGATCTCACCGTCAAGGGCAACCCGATCGAGCGCGAGCTGGCCATGGTGAAGGTCGCAGGACTTGGCGAGAAGCGGGTCGAGGCGCTCCGTCTCGCCGAAGCCTTCCGCGCCCAGGTGATCGACGCCTCGACCGAGCATTTTGTGTTCGAGATCACCGGCAAGCAGTCGAAGATCGAGCAGTTCATCGCGCTGATGCAGCCGCTCGGCCTGGTCGAGGTTTCCCGCACCGGGCTCGCCGCCATTTCGCGCGGACCCGAGCGGATGTGAGCTCGATCGCCACTTGTTTTTTCCGGCCTCGGGCGTCACAAACGCGCCGAGCATCAGGAGCAGCTTTCAGGGCAGGGGACGAGTAAATGCGTGTCTATTACGATCGGGATGCCGATCTCAATTTGATCAAGGGCAAGAAGGTCGCCATCATCGGCTATGGCAGCCAGGGTCACGCGCACGCGTTGAACCTTAAGGAGTCCGGCGTCAAGAACGTTGCGGTCGGCTTGCGTGCCGGCTCGAAATCCGCCGCCAAGGCGGGGAAGGCAGGCTTGAAGGTCATGGACGTGGCCGACGCCGCCAAATGGGCCGATGTGGTGATGATGCTCACTCCCGACGAGCTCCAGGCCGGCATCTGGGAGAATGAACTCAAGCCCAATATGAAGCAGGGCGCTGCGCTGTTCTTCGCGCATGGCCTCAACATCCATTTCAATCTGATCGAGCCGCGCCCCGACATGGATGTCTGCATGGTCGCGCCCAAGGGCCCAGGCCATACCGTGCGCGCCGAATATGCGCGCGGCGCGGGCGTTCCTTGCCTGATGGCCATCGCTCAGGACCCGACCGGCAACGCGCACGATCTCTCGCTGTCTTACGCCGCGGCGATCGGCGGCGGTCGCGCCGGCATCATCGAGACCAGCTTTCGCGAGGAATGCGAGACCGATCTGTTCGGCGAGCAGTCGGTTCTCTGCGGCGGCCTGGTCGAGCTGATGCGCAACGGCTACGAGACGCTGGTGGAGGCGGGCTATTCGCCGGAGATGGCCTATTTCGAATGCGTGCACGAAGTGAAGCTGATCGTCGACCTCATCTATGAAGGCGGCATCGCCAATATGAACTACTCGGTCTCCAACACCGCCGAATATGGCGAATATGTCTCGGGCCCGCGCGTGGTAGGCCCCGCCAGCAAGGAGGCGATGAAGCAGGTGCTCGCCGACATCCAGTCCGGCAAATTCGTCAAGGATTGGATGTTGGAGAACCGCGTCGCTCAGACTTCGTTCAAGGCGATGCGCGCCAAATGCGACAACCACCAGATGGAAGAGGTGGGTAAGCGCTTGCGCGCCATGATGCCGTGGATCGCTGAGCGCAAGATGGTCGACAAGAGCAAGAACTGAGGCTTGCTCCTCAGTTCAGAATGTCTCCGTCATGGCCGGGCTTGTTCCGGCCATCCACGTTTCAAGGCCAGGACGTTTGCACAAAAGGCGTGGATGCCCGGCATAAAGCCGGGCATGACGGAGCGCGTTTGAGAGTAGAGTTCCGCATCCCGGGAGGCAGGGGGGCCTTGCCATGCTGATCGCACGCTATGCCAAGATCGTCATGAGCCTCGTGTTGGCGTCGTTCTGCCTGCTCGTCACCTTCGACAACATCACCGACTACGGCACGAACTATCTCTTCGTGCAGCATGTGATGAGCATGGACACGACCTTTCCCGGCAACACGCTGATGTATCGTGCGATCGTCAACCCCACGATCTGGCATATTGCTTACGGCCTGATCATCGCCGCAGAGGGTATCACCGGCATCCTGTTCCTGGCCGGCGCCGTTCGCCTCATTCAGCTGCGCAACGCGAGCGGAGAGGCCTTCAACCAGGGCAAGACCTTGGTGATCGCCGCCTGCACGCTCGCCTTTCTGGTCTGGTTCTTCGGCTTCATGGTGGTGGCGGGCGAATGGTTCGCCATGTGGCAATCGCAGACTTGGAACGGCCAGGACGCAGCGTTCCGCTTTTATATGGCGGTGCTTGGCGTGCTCATTTTCGTTGCCCTGCCTGACGGCGATCTGGAGGCGCCCCACGCCGCGCCCGCGCCCAAACGCCGCCGCACCGACAAGAAGACAAGCCCAGACGCGGGTTGAATCCCTCGATCGCCTGAGTCCAGCCAAGCCATGGCGCCGCCGCTCCTCTTCCTTAAGGACATCGAGCTTAGCTTTGGCGGCGCACCGCTGCTTGCCGGCGCCGAGCTGTCGATCGGTCCGTTCGAGCGGCTGTGCCTGGTCGGCCGCAACGGCTCGGGCAAATCGACCCTGCTCAAGCTTGCCGCGGGCATGATCGAGCCGGATGCCGGCACGCGTTTCGTGCAGCCTTCGGTGACCATCCGCTATTTGCCACAGCACCCCGATTTGTCGGGCTTCGCCACCACCGCTGGCTTTGTCGAGGGGGGACTCGCTCCCGGCGACGATCCGCACCGCGCGCGCTATCTGCTGGAGAGCCTGGGCCTCACCGGCGCGGAGGACCCGACGCGTCTCTCGGGCTGCGAAACAAGGCGCGCGGCGCTCGCCCGGTTGCTGGCGCCCGATCCCGACATTCTCCTCCTCGACGAGCCTACCAACCATCTCGATGTGGTCGCCATTGAGGGCTTGGAGGCTG
This sequence comes from Methyloceanibacter sp., assembly GCA_035630595.1. Taxonomy (GTDB): domain Bacteria; phylum Pseudomonadota; class Alphaproteobacteria; order Rhizobiales; family Methyloligellaceae; genus Methyloceanibacter. Next base: position 34,246 of record DASQKJ010000057.1, on the reverse strand, counting down.
TGCTCAAGGCCTCGCGTTCGGCCATCGTGCTGATCAGCCACGACCGTCGCTTTCTGGAAAATCTTTCGCAAGCCACCGTCTGGCTCGATCGCGGCATCACGCGGCGGCTCGACAAGGGCTTCGGCTCCTTCGAAGCTTGGCGCGATGCGACTCTCGAGGCGGAGGAAGTTGCCGGCCATAAGCTCGACCGGCGCATCGTGCAGGAAGAGCATTGGCTCCGCTACGGTGTGAGCGCCAGGCGGAAGCGCAACCAGCGCCGGCTCGAGGGCCTAATCGCGCTTCGCGGCGAGCGCCGGAAAACTCTCGCCAACCGCGCGCCTGGAGACGTAAAGCTCACGGTCCAGGAGGCGCGAGAGACCGGCAGGAAGGTGATCGAGGCAAGGCGCATCGCCAAGAGCTACGGTGAGCTCGCCCTGGTGCGCGACTTCAGCATCAAGATCGCCCGCGGCGACCGCATCGGCATCGTCGGACCGAACGGCGCCGGCAAGACCACGCTCGTCAACCTGCTCACGGGCATGCTCCTTCCCGATGCCGGCAGTGTGCAGTTCGGCACCAATCTGGAAATCGCCATGCTCGACCAGAAGCGCGAGAGCCTCGATCCAGACGCGTCGGTTGCCACGATCCTGACCGGCGGCAGCGGCGATCAGATCATCATCGACGGGGAACCGCGCCACGTCATCGGCTACATGAAGGACTTCTTGTTCAAGCCCGAGCAGGCGCGTACCCCGGTCAAGGCGCTATCGGGTGGCGAGAGGGGCCGGCTGCTCTTGGCGAAAGCCCTGGCGCAGCCATCCAATCTCATGGTGCTGGACGAGCCGACCAACGACCTCGACCTGGAGACGCTCGACCTGTTGCAGGAAATGCTCGCGGCCTATCCCGGCACGCTCATCCTAGTTAGTCACGATCGCGACTTCCTCGATCGCACGGTCACCTCGGTGATCGCCTTCGTAGGCGATGGCAAGTGGATCGAATATGCGGGCGGCTACTCCGACATGGTGGCACAACGCGCGGCGGGGTCGAGCGCGCCCGCGCGTGTCGCGCCGCCGGCGCCGAAAGCCAAGCGGCCTGCGCCGGCCCGCGCCCCCTCGGAGCCACGCCGGCGCCTCAGTCCCACCGAGCAACACGTCTTGAAGACCGCGCCCGCTCGCATCGATGCGCTTCACGACGAGATCCGCCGGCTGGAGGGCCTGCTCGCCGACGCGACCTTCTATACCCGGGATCGTGAGGGCTTTGCCGCGGCAGGAGAGAGGCTCGCGAAAGTCCAGACCGAACTCGCCGCGGCGGAGGAGGAATGGTTTCGGCTCGAATTGTTGCGCGAGGAAGTCCAAGGCGCCTAGCTTGCCGGCAATGCGGACGCGTCGCCGAACCTCCCCATGAGTGGAGCTTATAGAGTCCTTGCCCCGGTCGGCGCTTCGCACTATTTTCCGTGCACCATGCAGCGGCAGAACCCTCAGAACTGGACTAAGACCGGCGCGATTTCGCATATTCCGGCCACGCCAGCTTGCGCGCTGCCGCGCCTCGTCCTTAGACGCCCCTGAGCTCCGGCGGTCTCGCCTTAGGCGGGGCGGGCGTTCAGGGGGTGGCAAGATAATCCCAAGACAATTCAAGCGGCTTGCCGGTCATGCTAGACTGGCGCCCAAATTTGAGGACGTGAGTGATGGAGTCCAAGCAAGCTAACACCGGCGAGCGCGCAGCGCGCGACCGTGTGGTCATCTTCGACACGACGTTGCGCGACGGGGAGCAATGCCCCGGCGCTACCATGACCTTCGACGAGAAGCTCGAAGTCGCCGAACTGCTCGACGAGATGGGCGTCGACATCATCGAGGCGGGGTTCCCGATCGCCTCGGAAGGGGATTTCAACAGCGTTCAGGAGATCGCCCGCCGTGCCAAGAAGGCGGTAATCTGCGGACTAGCTCGCGCGCAGTTCAAGGATATCGACCGCTGCGCCGAGGCGATCAAGCCCGCCGCCCGCGGGCGCATCCACACCTTCATCGGTACCTCGCCGCTCCATCGCAAATATCAGATGGGGATCGACGAGAAAGAGGTCTTGGAGCGCGTGACGGCCTCGGTCACCCGCGCGCGGAGCTATACCGACGATGTCGAATGGTCGGCGATGGATGCCACGCGCACCGAGCACGAATTCCTCTGCCGCTGCGTCGAGGCCGCCATCAAGGCAGGCGCCACCACCGTCAACATCCCGGATACAGTGGGCTACGCCACCCCCGACGAATTCGCGAGCCTGATCCGCTTGATCGTCGAACGCGTGCCGGGTGCCGACGGCATCGTGCTGTCCACCCACTGCCACAACGATCTCGGCCTGGCGGTGGCGAACTCTCTGTCGGGTGTGATCGCGGGGGCGAGACAAGTCGAATGCGCCGTCAACGGGCTTGGCGAGCGCGCCGGCAACGCCGCACTGGAGGAGGTCGTCATGGCTATCAGGACGCGCGGCGATGTCATGCCCTTCTACACCGGCGTCGACACCACCATGCTGACCCGCGCCTCCAAACTCATCTCGCGCGTGACCGCCTTCCCGGTGCAGTACAACAAGGCCATCGTCGGGCGGAACGCCTTCGCGCATGAAAGCGGCATCCATCAGGATGGCGTGCTGAAACATGCCGGGACCTTCGAGATCATGACGCCTGAGAGCGTAGGCCTGAAGGAATCCTCGCTGGTCATGGGCAAGCATTCGGGCCGCCATGCCTTCCGCGAGAAGCTGAAGGATCTCGGTTACGAGCTAGGCGACAACGCCTTCGAGGACGCCTTCGTCCGCTTCAAGGCGCTCGCCGACCGCAAGAAGCACGTCTATGACGAGGATCTCGAGGCGCTGGTAGATCAGGAGATCGCTTCCGCGCACGATCGCATCAAGGTCGTGGCGTTGACCGTGATTGCCGGCACCGGCGGCCCGCAGAAGGCGACCATCACCCTCGATGTCGACGGCAAGCACCACACTTGCGAATCGTCCGGCGACGGACCGGTGGATGCGACCTTCCGGGCGATCAAGGCGATCGTGCCCCACGAGGCACGGCTGCCGCTCTACCAGGTGAGCGCTGTGACGGAAGGCACCGACGCCCAGGCCGAGGTGAGCGTCAGGCTCGAATCCGACGGCAAGACCGTCACCGGCCGCGGCTCGGACACCGACACGCTGGTCGCTTCGGCCCGTGCCTATGTCAGTGCACTCAATAAATTGCTGGCGCGCGAGGCCAGGCGCAAGCCCGAGACGATGCTCGCCTCGTAGTGCTGCCGCCGTAGTCCTAAGCTTTTGCCGCAAATCTGGGCGGCCGATGGCAAGCCGGTTGCCCTTCTTTTCTGCCGAAATCCAAGGGCGTACGACCTTTTGGGTCGAAAACTTAAGCGGGCCTCTCAAGGCGGCGGGGCACGAGCAGCGAAATAAGGCAGGGTTGCACGCCGCCATGTCCTGCTCTCAGTCGAGATGCGGTACTAGCGAATTGTTTTTTCAAATTTGCCTCGCGATGCATTGCCCCCGACTCCGATTTGCAGCAACATAGCGCCGCGCTCGGCGGACGACTCAATACCCTGTCGCAAGAGAGTCGCTGCCGGTCGGTGCGCACTTCAGTGGCGTAGGATGGCTCGTTGCGGGGAGCCAGATTGGGGCGGGCGTATGTTCTCGCGGGTGATGGGCTTTGTCTCGGCGGACATGGCCATCGACCTTGGCACGGCGAACACGCTGGTTTACGTGCCGGGGCGGGGGATCGTGCTCGACGAGCCCTCCGTTGTCGCCGTTACCCAGCAGCGGGACGGCGATCGGCGGGTGATTGCGGTCGGCTACGAGGCCAAGACCATGCTCGGCCGGACTCCCACCAAGATCGAAACGATTCAGCCGCTGCGCGACGGCGTGATCGCCGACTTTGCCGCCGCGGAGGAGATGATCAAGCATTTCATCCGCCGCGTGCTCAAGCGGAGGCTGTTCACCAGCCCGCGCATCATGATCTGCGTGCCGGCAAGCGCGACCCCGGTCGAACGCCGCGCCGTGCATGAAGCGGGCCTGTCCGCCGGCGCGAGGAAGGTCTATCTGATCGAGGAGCCGATCGCGGCGGCGATCGGTGCCGGCCTGCCGATTCAGGAGCCGCGCGGCTCGATGGTCGTGGATATCGGTGGCGGCACCACCGACATCGCCGTGCTCTCGATGGGCAGCGTGCTCTATTCGCGCTCGGTGCGCAGCGCCGGCAATTCCTTCGACGAGGCGATCGTCAACTATGTCCGCTTCAAATACAACTTGCTGATCGGTGCGACCAGCGCCGAGACCATCAAGAAGAATTCGGGTTGCGCCATCGCGAAATCGAACGGCGAGCGCATGCCGATCCACATCAAGGGCCGCGACCTGCATCGCGGCTTCCCGGCTGACATCACGCTTGAGCCCGAGGACATTCCCCAGGCCTTGAACCTGCCGATCCAGCAGATCGTCGGCGGCATTCGTCAGGCGCTTGCCGATGTGCCGCCCGAGCTCACCGCCGATATCTGCGATTCCGGCATCTATCTGACGGGCGGCGGCGCGCTGCTCGATCGGCTCGATGCAAGATTTTCCCAGGAGACCGGGGTGAAATTCAAGATTGCCGAGGATCCATTGCGCTGTGTCGCGCGCGGAACTGGTAAGGCCCTGGAGCAGCTCGACGCCATGGCGGATTTTCTGGTCAAGCCATGAGCCGGCCGAACGGGGAGGGGAGCTTGCTGGCTCGGTAGGCTCCCGACGAATGCGAGGAAGCGGGCATCCGGCCCGCTCGCCTCTTTAGGAACGTCGCCGAAATGCGTGGGCGCAATTCACCGTTCAAGCCGAGGCCACGCCGATCCTGGCGGGCGCCGGGTGAATTGCTCAATTTCGCGCTCTACTTCCTCTGCGCGGTGCTGCTTGTGCTGAGCCGGATCGGCCATGACGCGGTCGTCGAGGTAACCGATCGCTTCCTGGATCTGACCGCCCCGGTCCTCGAAGCCGCTTCGATGCCAGCCGTCGCGGTCCGCCAGGGCTTGGACCGGGTGCGCTCTTATGCCGGACTTGCCGACGAGATCGACCGTCTGAAGGCCGAGAACCAACAGCTCAAGCAATGGGAGTGGCGGGCCAAGCTGCTGGAGCGGAACGTCTCCCAACTGCGCTCGCTGCTGAATGCCGTCGATGAGCCGGCGCTGCATTACATCACGGGCAGCGTGATCGCCGACTCGCGGGGACCCTTCCTGCGCAGCGCGCTCATCAATCTCGGGCGCGATCAGGGCGTGCGCATCGGCTACGCGGTGATCAACGGCGACGGCCTGATCGGGCGAACGGTGGATGCCGGCGCGTCGGTCTCCCGCGTGTTGCTGCTGAACGACTTGAACAGCCGCATACCGGTGCTGGTCGGTCAAGGCGGGGTGCGCGCGCTTGCCTCCGGCGACAATGGCGCCGACCTCAGGCTCGAATTCCTGCCTCCGGGCGCCACGCTTCATGCGGGCGACGAGGTTTACACCTCCGGCAGCGACGGGGTGCTGCCGCGCGGCTTGCGCGTCGGCGTCGTGAGCGAGCCGCCGGGCGCTCTCAAGGTCCGGCCGCACGCCGAGTTGAGCGCGCTCGACGTGGTGAGCGTGCTGTATTTCGACACGCCTGCCTTGAGCAGCACCGACCCGCCCGTCGTCTCGGCCGAACGGCCGCTGTCGCCCGTACCCGCCGACGCCGAGGTGACTCTCGGCACTCCGACGGCGTCGAACGAGACTGTCTCGACCGCGCCGATAAAGCATGCCGGCGCGGCCGACGGCGCGGCGCCAAGCGATGGCATGGCCCAAGCCCAGCAATGACAGGGATGCTGCCAGCTCTCTCGGTCCTGTTCGCGGTGTTCGCCGCGGCGGTGCCATGGGGCCTCCCGGCCGACGCGACCTTCATCCTGCCGCTGGTCGTGGTGATGATGGTGTTCTGCTGGCGCGCTCTTCCGGGCACTGTGCTGCCCTCTTATGTCGCCATGTTGCTGGGCCTCCTGACCGATATCACCAGCGGCGGCCCGCTCGGTTTCTGGGCCCTCATGTGCCTGATCGCCGCGAGCGCCGGAAGTCGGGCGCCGTCGCTGACCGACGGCCGCGACGGCCGCAGGCTCTGGCTGATCTGGGTCGGCGTGGCGTGCCTGGTCGGGGTGCTCGGCTGGCTGCTTGCCTCGCTCTATTTCCTCCGTTGGATCGACTGGTGGCCGGTCGGCTTCGGCGCGCTCGCCTCCATCGCGCTCTTCCCCGTGGTGCTGCACGGCGTGTTGTGGATCAGGCGCGGCAGACTTTTGCCGGAACGCACGGCGTTGTACCGGAGGTGGACGTGAAGTCGTCGAGCTACGGTATCGACCTTCGCCACCGTGTCCCGCGGCGCGTGTCGCTGACCCGCCTCGTCAAGCAAGCGCTGTGGGGACCGGACGCCAAGCCGCCGGATTATGGGGTGAGACTTCGCCACCGCTTCTCGCGGCGGGCTGTCTTGATCGGGGCAGGTCAGGCAGGGCTGTTCGGCCTGCTGCTCTGGCGCCTACGCCAGCTGCAAATTGTGGAATCCTCGGAATATCGGCTGCTCTCCGACGAAAACCGCATCACCATGCAGCTGGTCGGGCCCGAGCGTGGTTCGATCTACGATCGCCTTGGCAGGACCATCGCCGAAGACAAAGAGAATTTCCGCATCATCGTTATCCCGGCCTTCTGCGAGGACCTGGCTGCGACGCTCGATGCGGTGTCCAGAATTGTCCCCGTCTCGGCTTCCGACAAGGACCGCGTCATACGCGCGGCGCGGCGCCAGAGCGGCTATTTCCCCGTGCTGGTCACGGAAGGGCTGACCTGGCGGCAATTCACCCTGCTCAGTGTGCTCGCGCCGCAACTGTCGGGTGTGCGCACCGACCGGGCGACATATCGGAGATACAACCATGCAAGCAGCATGGCCCATGTCGTCGGCTATGTCGGCATGGCGGACAAGCAGGAGGTCGGGGAGGACCCGGTCATGCGCGTGCCCGGCTTCCGCACCGGCAAGTCCGGCGTCGAGAAGGGCTTCGAGCGCGCGCTGAGGGGACACCCCGGCACCGTCAAATACGAGGTCGACGCGCATGGACGCGTGATCCGCGAACTCGGCGCGACGCCCAGCATGCGGGGGAAGGATTTGGTCCTCACCATCGACCAGGAGCTGCAAGCCATCGCCTTGAAGCGGATCGAGGGCCTGCGCGTGGCCTCCGTCGTGGTGATGGACGTCATGACGGGCAGCATCATCGTCATGGCCTCCTACCCGACCTTCGATCCGAACGAAGTGTCGTTCAAAGCCGATCCGCGAAAGTGGGCGGAGGTCGCCAGGCACCGTGACCATCCGCTCGAGAACCGCGCGCTTCGGGGTCAATATCCTCCAGGGTCGACCTTCAAGGTTGTCACCGGGCTTGCCGGGCTTGCCTACGGCGTGATCACGCCGCACGAGCGCATGAGCTGCCCGGGGGGCTACAATTTCGGGCGGCGCCGTTTCCGCTGCTGGAAGACGCATGGGGGCGGCATTGACCTGCACCAGGCGCTGAAGCAATCCTGCGACGTGTATTTCTACGAGACGGTCAAGCGGGTTGGGATCGATCGGCTCGCCGTCACGTCACGCGAGCTCGGCCTCGGGCAGATTTACGATCTGGGCCTGGCCGGCCAGAAGCAAGGGATCGTTCCCGACACGGCCTGGAAGCGCGCGTATTTCGGTCAACCCTGGTATGCCGGCGAAACCATCAGTTGCGGTATCGGCCAAGGCTATGTGTCGACCACGCCGCTCCAGCTTGCGGTGATGACGGCACGCGTCGCGACCGGCACCGCCGTGGTTCCCCGCCTGATCATGCCTCATGATCGCGAACCGGAGCCGTTCGCGCCGCTCAACATCGATCCGTTCCATCTGGAACTCGTACGCGCCGGGATGAACGGCGTGGTCAACGAGAAAGGCGGCACCGCCGTCCGCTCGGCTCTGCCGCTCACCGACGTGCAGATGGCCGGCAAGACCGGCACATCGCAAGTCATCAGTGCCAAGAACCAGCATAAGCTCAAGGGCTGGGAGGGCGAGACCCATGCCCTGTTCATCGGCTACGCACCGGTCACGGCGCCGCGTTATGCCGCGGCTTGCGTCGTGGAGCATGGCGGGGGAGGCTCTCGCGCGGCCGCTCCGGTGGTGCGCGACGTCATGACCGAGGTTCTGTTGCGCGATCCGGCCGCCAAGCCCGCCTTCGTCGCGAGCAACCAAATGGGCGGACCTCCTTCGCTAGCCGCAATGGAGCCGCCCGAGTGAAGACCTTGTTCGCCGAGGCATTCGAACGCCCACAGCTTCTGCTCAAGAAGAAGCTGCTGCTGCTGAACTGGCCCTTCCTACTGCTCGTCACCGCCATCACCATGATCGGGGTGATTGCGCTCTATTCGGTGGCGGGAGGCTCGCTCGATCCCTGGGCGAGCCGCCACGTCGCGCGCTATTGCCTCGGGCTCGGGCTGCTGTTCGCCGTGGTGGTGGTCGACATTCGCTGGTGGCTGCGCGCTGCCTATCCGCTTTATCTCCTGGCGCTGTTGTTGCTCGCGGCGGTGATGTTCTTCGGGGTCGAGAGCGGCGGCGCTAGGCGGTGGCTCGGTTATGAGGAATATTCCTTCCAGCCCTCGGAATTGATGAAGATCGCCCTCGTGCTGGCGATTGCCCGCTACTATCAATGGCTGCCGCCGCGACAAGTGTCTTGGCCTTGGGCGGTGGTGCCGCCGCTCCTGATGATCGGAGCGCCCGTGGTCCTGGCGCTGGAGCAGCCCGACCTCGGCACGGCAGCCTTGTTCGGCATCGTCGGTTGCGGCCTGCTATTCATGGCCGGCGTGAGCTGGCTCTATTTCCTGGGAGGGCTAGCTGGCGCGATCGCGGTGCTGCCGCATATCTGGGAGAAACTGCACGACTACCAGCGCGAGCGCATCCTGACCTTCATCGACCCCGAACGCGATCCTTCGGGCTCCGGCTATCATATCCTGCAATCGAAGATCGCGATCGGCTCGGGCGGCTTTGCCGGCAAGGGCTTCATGCAGGGAACCCAGGCCCAGCTCAATTTCCTGCCCGAGAAGCATACCGACTTCATCTTCACCATGTTCTCCGAGGAGATGGGCTTTATCGGCGCCGCCGTCCTGCTTGCGCTGTATCTTCTCGCCTTGCTGTTCATTGCCTATATGGCATTGAGATGCCGCAGCACCTTCGCGCGGCTGGTCGCGGCCGGCATGGGGCTTTGCCTATTCGCCTATGTGTTCATCAACGTGGCGATGGTGACAGGGCTGGTGCCGGTGGTGGGTGTGCCGCTGCCGTTGGTCTCTTACGGGGGCACCGCGATGTTGACCATGATGGTGGGCCTCGGCTTCGTGCTCAACGCTCATGTCAACCGGTCGGTGTTGATCAGGCGCGAGGAGATCGGTCCGTTCTGGTAAGCCTTGCCGCGACTCTGGACAGGCGGGGCACGGCAGGGTAAGGGGAGCACCCTTGGGTCGGACCGCTCGGAATGGTCACCCCCATGAAGGTGCGCCGTGAGGCGGACTTGGGGCGCATAGCTCAGGTGGTAGAGCAGCTGACTCTTAATCAGCGGGTCGTAGGTTCGAGTCCTACTGCGCCCACCAATTGTTCATAAGGATCGCGAAGCGTGAAACGGGTCCCGGTTCTATGTATTGCCGTCGCCGCTATTTGGCTTGCGGCCTTGCCGTCCATTGCCGCGGCCACGGAGGGCGAGTTCGACAATGCGTGCGCGACGAGCCTCGCGCTCGGCCAGATCTACAAAACCGACTGCTCGGTGAGCGCCGTCTATGGAGGCAAGACCTATTGTTTCGGCAACGGACACTCGCGGGAACTCTTCATGAAGAATCCCGACAAGGTCATCGCCAAGGCGCGGGAAATCTACGCAACCAAGAAGCCATAGCCGCGCCGGCGGCGGTCCCGTCGCAAAAATCGCGGAACCTCAGGAGCCTGCCGGCTTCGACTGGCCGGTGAACACGGTGCCGCTCGTGTCGGTGATGACAACGTCGAGCTCGTTGTCGCCGCCGCGCCCGAAGGTGAAGCGGAAATTCGGGTTGGTCGAGATCGAAAAGGTCGAGTCCAGCTTGAACACCAGCTCTCCGCCGCGCTTCACCGTCACGTCCTTCACGAAACGCGCGGGAATGTAGCCAAATGTGTCGATGTCACGCTGCATGCCGTTGCTGTTGGGATGCTTGAGCATGACCTGGCCGGACCAGATCGGGTTTGAGTCGAGCGCGGGCGGCGAGGTTTTGACGATCAATTGTCCAAGACCTTCGTTCTCCTTGTCGGGATCTTTTGCGCTCATCGCCGCGCAGCCGCCCGCCGCCTGAACGAACCTCTTCGTCATGTGTAGGCTACCGTCCTCGGTCTCAAGCACCGCGCGCACATGGGAGAAATTCTCGATGCGCACGCGGGTCGCGAAGTTGCGTTCCCCGCCGATGCCGGCAGCAGGGCCGAAGGTGAGGGTGGCGATCACGGGATCGGGATTCTTGTCGATGATCAAGGTTAGCGATTTGAGCCCCTGCGTCACGGAGGGCGGCACGCGCACGGTCAGGGGCACCAGCGCCGCGTCCTCCGCGGTTTCGGGCGCTTCGAGCACCACCATGCCGTTTTCTTCCTGGATGATGCGATCGCCGAAGGTCTGCTGCTTGAGCGTGGGCCAGAGATCCTCGGCGGCGTTAACCGGAGCGGACAGGCAAAACAAGCCGGCCAGCGCGGCCGCGCCGCAATTGGTGAAGCGCTTGGTCAGAACGGTCATGGCGCCATTCTCCTGAATCCGCATTCTCCCATGATATCACTCCCATTCAAGTTCTGCGAAGGCCGCCGTGACGTTGCGGACATGATATTGGTCGAATAGTTCCCAGGCATCGCGCTCGGAAAAGCCCGCTATCCTGGTCGCATCCTCCAAAGTTTTGCCCTCCTTGATCAAATTTCTGACATCGGCGGCGATGGCTGCCAGATAGCGCTGCTCCGACTGCAGCGCGTCGGGCAGCTGCATGGCATGCGGCCCGTGGCCCGGCACGACCCTGGCAGCGTCCCTCTGGCCGAACGTCTCCAGCAGCGACAGCCAGCCCCTGATCGACCCGTCTAGCGTCGGCACATGCACCGCGAACAGGAGATCGCCGAGGAACAGCGTGTTGCTCGCTATGTCGGTGACGATGAGATCGTTGTCGGTATGGGCGGTCGGCTGCGCCTCGAGGAGGAGCGTGCGGCCGCCGAGATCGAGGGTGAGGGGCTGCTCGACGCCGAGCGTCGGCAGGACCACCTCGATGCCCTCGAAGGCTTCGTCGCCGAGCATCTGCCTGCTAGCGGCGAGATAGCGGTTGGCCCGCGTGGCGAGCCCGCGCGCGAGCTTGTAATGCCCGACAAAGGCGGGATTATCCTGCTTGAAGGCCGCATTGCCGAATACATGGTCGGGATGCATATGCGTGTTAATCACGTATTTGATCGGCTTGTCGGTTACCGCGCGGACGGCGTCCCGGAGCTCGCGTCCCGCGACGGCGCTACCCAAGGTGTCGATTACCGCGACGGCCTCATCGCCCACGACGAAGCTCGCATTTGCCATGTCCCCGCGATTTTCCGGCGACTGCAGCTCGTAGCGGCCCTGATGCACCAAGACGCCCGGCGCGACCTCGCTCATTTCGAGCCGGAGGGCGGCCTGCGCCGGCAGAGGCCGAAGCAGGGGAGTCGTCGCCAGCGCAAGCGCCGCGCGCAGGAAATCCTGGCGGGTGAGCCCGTGCCGTCCGGCCCTCGCCTTGGTGGCAATCTCGGTCATCGGTGCGCTGTCGGCTAAGTTTGCGGCTCCCAAACTGGCCAGGAATAGCCGCTTTAGGGCCTTGGCTCCCCCGGAATATAGGTGCCGCGCTCCTCAGCCGGAATGACCATGACGGTGAAAATCGGCGCAAACTCCCTGCGCCGGGCCTTTCTGTTTGATTTCGCATCGTATAGTTTACGCCGGCGAGATAGGGAGGGTGCACGCATGCGAATTCTTCTCATTTTGATTGTGCTGGCCGCGGTCTTTGTCGTGGTTCAGAGCCAAAGACACGACTGCAAATGGGGTGAGCCCGGCTGGTTCGATTGCGTCATCGGCCGGAAAGCCGAGACACCGGTCGAGACCCCGGCACCAGCGCCGGAACCGACCCCAGCGCCGGCGCCTGAGCCGACACCAGCGCCTGAACCCGAGCCGACGCCGGCACCCGAGCCCGCGCCCGCGCCTGACATGCAGCCGCAATAGGCGTACGCCTGGCTTGCAACGGCATGGCCCGCGCGCGGCGAGCGCGCGGGCCATCAACCTAGGCCTGAGGCCGGGGCAAGAATTGGCCCGGCCGCCATTAGACTTTCAAATGAATTGCGGGGTTTGCCGAGTGGTCCTGCATTGACAGAGGCACGTTGTCTCGAAACTATCGCTCTCGGTCCGAGCCGCTAACGCGCGACTCTTCAATCCAAGCGACAGTTCTTCTGAATGACCTCTTCCAGAAAATTCGCCGAGATTGCTGCCGCGGCGCTTGGTAAGATGCTGCGAGACGGGACTGATCGCCAAGAAGTGGCGAAGATCGTCGAGAGTATTTTGGCCGACGCAACGCGCGAGCATCGAGAGCAAAACCGCCAGCATGTGGCGGACGTCGAAGCCGCCGCGGCGGGCCGGTTGGCCAAGTTGCTCGATGCCTCCCCGGCGGTGATCTATAGCTTCGAGGCTAAAGGCGATTTCGCCCCGACCTTCGTCAGCGACAATATTGCCCGGCTATTTGGCTATGCCGCCGTCGAATATCTCGACAATCCCAATTTCTGGCGCGAGCGCGTGCACCCGGAAGATCTGCCGTGCCTCGAGGCCGAGATGGGCGCCCTGTTCGAGACGGGCCAGCATGTCAGCGAGTATCGCTTCCGCAAGAAGGACGGCTCCTATTGCTGGGTGAACGACGAACAGCACCTCGTCCGCGACGAGGCGGGTGCACCGTCGGAGGTCGTCGGCTCCTGGAGCGACATCAGCGCGCGCAAGGCCGCCGAGGAGGCCGAGGACCGCACCCGCGCGCGACTGGCGCTCCTACTCGATACCGCGCCGGCGGTGATCTACAGCTTCAAGGCGAGCGGCGACTATGCGCCAACCTTCGTCAGCGAGAACCTGAAGCGCCTGCTCGGCTATTGTCCCGACGAATATCTGAAGCATGCCGATTTCTGGCGCGCGCACGTGCATCCCGACGACATCGAGTCGGTTGAGGCCGAGCAAGCGCTGCTGTTCGAGTGCGACCGGCATACCGCGGAGTACCGCTTCCGCAAGAAAGACGGTCATTATTGCTGGGTGAGCGACGAGCAGCATCTCATCCGCGATGCGAACGGCGAGCCGTTCGAGATCGTCGGCTCCTGGAGCGATGTGACCGACCGCAAGAATGCCGAAGCCGCCGAGGACAGCGCCCGCGCACGGCTTTCGGCGTTGCTCGAAAGCGCTCCCGCGGTGATCTACAGTTTCAAGGCGAAGGACGACTACGCGCCGACCTTCGTCAGCGAGAACATCAAGCGCCTGCTCGGCTATTGCCCCGAGAAATATCTCGAACATGCCGATTTCTGGCGCAACAACGTTCACCCGGAAGACTTGCCGCAGGTGGAGGCCGAACAGGCGAAACTGTTCGAGAAGGGACGCCACGCCGCCGAGTATCGGTTCCGCAAGCGCAACGGCACCTATATCTGGGTCAGCGACGAGCAATATCTGTTGCGCGGCGAGGACGGCGAACCGGTGGAGGTTGTCGGCTCCTGGAGCAACGTCACCTCGCGGAAAGCAGCCGAGCAGGCGGAGAATGCCGCGCGCGCGCGGTTCGACCTGCTGCTGCATGGCGCGCCGGCCGTGGTCTACAGCTTCGAGGCCGGCGGCTCCTACGCACCGACTTTCGTCAGCGAGAACATCCAGCGCGTGCTCGGCTACGAGCCCGACCAATATTTGAAGGACCCGGATTTCTGGCGGTCGCGCGTGCATCCGGCGGACCTCGCCGAAGTCGAGGCGGGGCAGGCCACGCTGTTCGAGCAGGGTCGCAACGTCGCCGAATACCGGTTTCGCAAGGCGGACGGCATCTATTGTTGGGTCAGCGACGAACAGCACCTGGTCAAGGACCAGAACGGCAACCCGCTGGAGGTGATCGGCTCCTGGAGCGAGGTGACGGCGCGCAAGACGGCCGAGCAGGAGGCGCTGGCGCAAAGCGAGCGGCGCCTGACCGATGCCATTGAAACCATCTCGGAAGGCTTTTCGCTCTACGACAACGAGGACCGGCTGGTTCTCGGCAACGCCAAATATGCCGAGCTGTTCGATCACGGCGAGGGGGCGCCAAAACCCGGCACCACCTTCGAGGAGATCATCCGCAGTTCGGTGGCGCACGGCCTGATCCAGGACGCCAAGGGCCGGGAGGAGGGCTGGATCCGGCAGCGTCTTGCCGAGCATCGCCATCCCGGACTGCCACTGCTTCAGCGCCGCTCCGACGGGCGCTGGCTGCAGATCAGCGAACGGCGCACCGAGACCGGCGGTACCGTCGCCGTCTATAGCGATCTGACCGAGGTCAAGGAGAGCGAGCAGCGCGCCGCCGCCGCCAATCAGCTCATCCTGCAAAGCTTGCGCTATGCAAGCCGCATCCAGCACGCAGTGCTGCCCGCACGTCGCGAGCTGGACGAAGTGGCGGCCGACCATTTCCTAATCTGGGAGCCGCGCGACATCGTTGGCGGCGACTTTTTCTGGTTTCAGCCGATCACCGACGGCTACGCGGTGATGGTCGGCGATTGCACCGGCCATGGTGTTCCCGGCGCCTTTATGACTTTGATTGCCTGGGGACTGCTCGACCGCATGCTTCGCAGCGCCGATAACGATAATCCTAGCCAGGTGCTCACCGGCTTGCATCGCGGGGTGCAAACCCTGCTCGGCCAGAACGAGGATCAGGGCGAGACCGATGACGGGCTCGAAGCCGGCATCTGCTTCATCAATCTGAAGAAGCGCAAGATGACCTTCGCCGGCGCCAGATTCTCGCTGTGGCGGTCGAACCAGAAGGGCGTCATCGAGATCAAGGGCGACCGGAAGGGTCTCGGTTATCGGCGCTATCCGGTAGAGACTAGATTCACCGACATCGCGCTGCCGTACGAGAATAGCGATACATTCTACCTCACCACCGACGGCATGATCGATCAGATCGGCGGCCCGCGCGGCCGCTCCTTCGGCAAACGGCGCTTTCAGGAGCTGTTGAAGAGGAACCTCGGGGCGTCCATGCGCGAGCAGGAGGAATCCCTGCGCCAGGCCTTGGTCACCTATCAGGGCCCGCAACTCCGCCGCGACGACCTCACGATATTGGGTTTCGTGCCCCACTCTTAAGGAGCACCGATGCTTGCCTCCCAATTGATGAATTTGCGGGGGATGCTACATGAAGGGGGCGTCATCTTCGCCTATAGCGGCTACGTGACCGAGCCGGTGCTGAGCGGCGTCGGCGAGGCGCTGAAGCAGAAGCTCACGATCGACGACGCGGACACCAAGACCCTGCGCAGCGTGTTCGCCGTGTTCGTCGAACAGATGCAGAACATCATCCGCTACTCCGCCGAGAAAGTGCAAGGTCCGCTTCCCCCGGCGTCCGACGAGCGTGCCCTCACAGAGCTCCGCTACGGCATCCTGACCATCGGCAAGGAAGGCAGCGATTACGTTGTCTGTGCCGGCAATTTGGTCGAGCGTACCGACGTGCCCCGCCTCCACGCGCGCCTCAGTCGGATCAGGGAAATGAACAAGGACGAGCTGAAAGTTCTTTACAAGGAGCAGCTCCGTGCCGAGCCCGAAGCGGGCAGCAAGGGCGCCGGTCTCGGCTTCATGGAGATCGCGCGCCGCGCCACTAAGCCAATCGAATTCGATTTCGCCGACCTCGACGCAAATCACGCTTTTTTTGCGTTGAAAGCAACCATCTGAGAGCCGGACCGATGCGAGAGAAGCTCGACATTGAGGCCACCTCCCGCACGCCAGCGGTGTCCTTCAATTTCGTCCAGAACCACCTGAAGATCGCGGGCGAATCCTATCCCGAGGACGTGACCGAGTTCTACGGACCGGTATTCAGCGCGCTCGACGCCTATCTCGGCAAGCTCGGCAAAGACAGTTGCCGCTTCGATTTCGAGCTTATCTATCTCAACAGTTCGAGCGCCAAGGCGATCATGATGCTCATGGACAAGCTCGACGCCGCCGCCAAGAAGGGCGCCTCGGTCGACGTCTATTGGTACTACGACGCCGAGGACGACACCATGCAGGAACTTGGCGAGGAATTCGGCGAGGATTTGGAGAACGCCAAGTTCCATCTCGAAAAGATGCCGGCGTAATGTCATCCGACGACCTCTTCACGGCCGAGGAGCAGGTGATCGCAGCCGCGCAGCAATTGCTCGACAGCGGCCGATTCGCCGACCGGGTAGACGGCAAGCTCTACGAGGAATTGCTCAAGGACTATCAAAAGCTATTCCGCACTACCCGGCGGCTGATGCGGTTGAGTGACCGTAACGAGCAACAGCTCAACGCGCTCAGCCAGGAGCAGCGCCAGGCCAACGAGATCATCACTCAGAAGAACAAGGAACTCGACGCGCTCTCGACCAAGCTGTCGAAATATCTCTCGCCGCAGATCTATCACTCGATCTTCACCGGCGCGCAGAACGTCGAGATCGCCTCCAATCGCAAGAAGCTAACGATTTTCTTCTCCGATGTGGTCAATTTCACCGAGACCACCGACAAGCTCGAATCCGAAGACCTTACCAATGTGCTTAATCGCTATCTCACCGAGATGACAAAAATCGCGCTCGATCACGGCGCCACCGTCGACAAATATATCGGCGACGCGATCATGGTGTTTTTCGGCGACCCGGAGTCCAAGGGCGTCAAGGAGGATGCGCGGGCTTGCGTACGCATGGCAATCGCCATGCTGAAACGCTTGCGCGAGCTGCGGGCGGAATGGCTGGAGCTTGGCGCCGAACAGCCGTTCCATCTCCGCATCGGCATCAATACCGGCTATTGCACGGTCGGCAATTTCGGCAGCGAGGATCGCATGGACTATACGATCATCGGCAGCGCCGTGAATCTGACCGCACGGCTCCAGTCCTGTTCCGAGATCGACGGCATCCTGCTCGGCCACGAGACCTACTCACTGGTCAAGGACGACGTGGCCGCCGAGGAGCAGGCCCCGATCAAGGTGAAGGGCTTCGCCGGGCCGGTGCGTTGCTACAAGGTGGTCGGACTCTATGAGGACCTTGCCCGCGAAGGCGCTGTGATCCGCGAGGAGGCCGACGGATTCAAAGTGCTGCTCGACCTGCAGAAGCGCGATAAGTCCGAGATCGTGGCGGCGCTCGAAGCGATCCTCGCCCGGCTCAAGGCTTAGACGGCAATCCGCCGGGGACCTCTTGGTCAGCGCGGCGGGGGCAGGTCGTCATTGGCGGGAAGCCGCCGCGTACTCTCCCGCAAGGCCTCTTTCAGGGAAGCCGGTCGCTGATATTTGCCGAGTAGATCGCCGAAGGCCTCATTCGCGAGGTCCTGCACACTCCGGCCGGTGTCCTTGGCAAGTAGCCCAAGCGCGAGCCAGACTTCCGGCGCGAACTCGATCAGCTTGCGTTTGAGGTAGCTCGCCTGCCGGCCGGGAAACATGCTCGGGTGACCTCATCGATTTGCGATAAGCACGAAGCATATCCGATTCGCTCTTGCTTCGCGCAAAAGCTGCGGACGCGGGAACCTTGGACCTCGCTCAACGATTAACGAGCTAGCTCTGCGGCCGGTGTCAAGCCCGCGCTCCGCGGGCCCCAATTTAAGACCAGGGCTACATCCGAGGAAAGGAAGCCACCATGGGGCTATTCAGCAAAGATATAAAATCGATGGACGACCTCTTCCTGCACACTTTGCAGGATGTCTATTACGCGGAGAACCAGATCATCAGAGCGCTACCCAAAATGATCGACAAGGCCACCAATCGCGAGCTATCGGCGGGCTTGCGGGCGCATCTGCGCGAGACTGAGAACCAGGTCTCGCGGCTCGATCAGGTGTTCGAGCGGCTGGGCGAGACGCCGAGAGGCGTGGATTGTCCGGCCATCGACGGTCTGATCAAGGAAGCCGACGAAGTCGCCGGCGAAGTCGATGACAAGAAGGTGCTTGACGCCGCCATCATCGGCAGCGCGCAGGCCGTCGAGCATTATGAGATCGCCCGCTACGGCACGTTGATCGCCTGGGCGGGAGAGCTTGGCCACGACAACGTGGTAAGCCTGCTCAACGCCAATCTCAAAGAGGAGAAGGCTGCCAACAAGAAGTTGAACGGGCTGGCTGAAGGCGGCGTCAACCGTCGCGCCACCGGACGGGCCGCGACCCGCGCCCCGGCCCGCCGCGCTGCGGCAACGAGCGCCACGGTGAAGCGCAAGACGGGCACCGCCAAGCGTTCCACGGCCGGCAAGAAGAAAAAAACCGCACGACGCTAACGCCTAGAGACTCCAAGCCTCAAACAAGTGCTGGAGCTCGCTACGACGCGGGCTCCGGCTCTTTGTCGTCGACGACGATGACCGTGAGCGCCTGGGGGCGCGAGCGGTATCGAAGCGGGGTTTGCATGATCTGCACTTCCCCGTCGAGCGCTACCGGCAGCCGGCTCGTTTTGGCGCTGACTTCGGCCTCGATGAGCTCGAAGGTGTCGAGGTCGCGCACCTGGTCAATGCGGCCGAAGCACAGCCGGCATACCATCCAGAAAAATTGAAGCGGCTCGCGCGGTTTCACCACATAGAACCAAAGCTTGCCGCCATCGAGGCTCGGGCGGCGTCCGAAACTGAAGAGTTCCATGCCGTATTCGTTGTTGCCGACGAACAGGCAAGGCGTGCGGTAAGGACGCGCGAACCCCTCCGCCGAGATGCGTAAACGCCGCCGCGGGAAGTTGCGCAACATGCGGAAGAAGGCCGGCACCGCCGCCATCCATTTGGCGATCTTGTGCTGGGCCATTCGCCGCTCGCGGTCGATCACCATGTAGGGGTAGATGCCGATCGAGGAATTGTTGATGAAGGTCTCGCCGTTGACCTCGGCGAGATCGACCCTGCGCGTGCGGCCGGCGACGATCACAGCCGCCGCCTCTTCGACCTGCAGCGAAATTCCGAGATCCTTGGCGAAATGATTGAGCGTCCCGAGCGGCAGCACGCCGAGAGGCACTCCCGTTCCGGCAAGCACGCTCGCCGCGGTGCGGACGCTTCCGTCGCCTCCGCCGATGACAATCGCTTCGATCTCGCCGCGCTCCGCGCGCGCGAGGGCTTGCTCAACGGCCGCGCGCAGTCCATCCCCTTCGACAAATACGAGTTCGGCGTCGACATCGTGGCTGGCGAACGTGACTCTGAGCGCATTTTCGACGTCGTCGGCAAGCGTCTTGCTGAAGGCGCCGGCGCTTGCGTTCAGCAGTGCCACGACCCGCCGCAGCGCGACCGGCGCCGGCTGCTTAGAAGCAAGTTCAAGAGCTGGGGCGTGCACCATAAGGTCAGTACCCTAAACGGCGAAGCGGGCCCCACGGTTGCACCTGCTTCGCGGCATTTTGGCCAAGACGTCAGTCCTTTCGCGCTTCCTCGATATAGAGCGAGCGGAACTTGCGGGCGACCGGGCCCGGGCGGCCGTCGCCGATGCCGACGCCGTCGATCTCCACCACCGGCAGTACGAAGGCAGAGGCAGCAGTCATGAACGCCTCGCGTGCGGCAAACGCCTCGGCGACGCTGAACGGGCACTCCTCGAGGCTGATCCCTTCGAGCGCGGCAAGCCTGAGCACGGCGCGGCGCGTGACCCCCGGCAAGATGTGATGGCCAAGCGGCTGGGTGCGGATCACGCCCTGGCCATCGAGAATGAAGGCGGTGGAGGAGGTTCCTTCGGTGACGAGGCCGTTCTCCACCATCCAGGCTTCGTAGGCGCCTTTGAGCTTCGCCTCTTGCTTGCCCATGGCTTGTGCCAGCATCGCCGTCGATTTGATGTCGCGCCGCTTCCAGCGAAGGTCGGGGATGGTGACGACCTTCACCCCGCTCGCGGCATAAGGATTGGCGATCAGCGGCCGGCTCTGCGTGAAGGCTACCACGGTCGGCCTGGTATTCTCGGGATAGGCGAAATCGCGGTCGGCGACGCCCCGGCTGATTTCGAGATAGACGATCCCTTCCTCCACGCCGTTGCGCTTGATGAGCTCCTCATGCAGGGCGCGCAACTCGGCGTGCGTCAGGGGAGGGGCAAGCGCGATCTCCTTCAGCGAGCGGTCGAGCCGGGCGAGGTGTGGCTCGAAATCGACCAGCCGCCGGTCGAGCACCGCCGTCACTTCGTAGACCGCATCGCCGAACAGGAAGGCACGGTCGAACACCGAGACCTTGGCCTCTTTCTCGGGCACATAGCTGCCGTTCACATAGACTATGCGGGACATGCGGTGGGAAGGCTCAAGGATTTGAGAGACTTGCCTAGCGCCGGCTCAGGTCGAAGGCAAGCGAGCTCGTTCTCGTGCCCTTGTTCATCGCTTTTCCCAGTATGACGCTTGAGGCATACTTGATTCTGGAGAGCCGGGCCGGTCTCGGACCGGAACCCGAGCAAAAGGGGGGACAAAATGACGTCAGCAAGCCTTTTGATTGTGTTGCTGGTCGGCACCGTGGTGGGCGCCGTCACCGGCTTGACCGTGGGCACCGCCCTCGGCAGTTTGTCGCTTGCCATCCTTGCGGGATTCCTCGGTACGATCCTCGGCGCGGTGGCGCGCAATCTCATCCTGTCGCGCGGTGCAGGCTTGGGACCGGACGACACCCGCACGCCCCTGCTGGTGATCGTCTTTGCCGCGGTCGCCTCGCTCGCGGCCAGTGCCGCGGCGGTTGAGGTTGCACAGCGTAGCGACCTCGCCGGCTCGCAGGTCTGGGTTGGCACCTTGGCCGGGCTCTTCGCCGCCATCCTGATGGCGATGCTGATGATCACCTACTACACCAACCCGGGAGAGAAGCCCAAACTGCGGCGTTAGCTCATTCGGCGGGCGAGGGGGCCTGCACGCTGAGTCCTGCCGCCTCGATCAGCGCGAG
This sequence comes from Methyloceanibacter sp., assembly GCA_035630595.1. Classification (GTDB taxonomy): domain Bacteria; phylum Pseudomonadota; class Alphaproteobacteria; order Rhizobiales; family Methyloligellaceae; genus Methyloceanibacter. The sequence continues at coordinate 13,251 of DASQKJ010000057.1, read as the reverse complement.
GTCGTCCGCCGCTTCGTTATTGGCCGTAGTCAGCAGCTTGTCGCCGTAGAAGATTGAATTGGCGCCGGCGAGGAAGCAAAGGATCTGCGCCTCCTTGGTGAGCGACCGCCGCCCGGCCGAGAGCCTGACGCGGGACAGCGGCATCATGATGCGCGCCGCCGCCACCATGCGGACCAGATCGAGCGGGTCGACCGGAAGCTGGTCCTGAAGCGGGGTGCCAGGCACGACGGCGAGTGCGTTGATCGGCACGCTTTCGGGGTGAGGCGTTAGATTGGCGAGCGTCTGGAGCAGCCCGGCGCGATCCTCGACCGTCTCACCCAGGCCGATGATGCCGCCGCAACACACCTCGATGCCGGCATTGCGTACGCAGGCGAGCGTGTCGAGTCGGTCCTGATAGGTCCGCGTGGTGACGATTTCGCCGTAGAATTCCGGCGAGGTATCGAGATTGTGGTTATAGGCGGTGAGAGCCGCCTCCGCGAGGCGCTCGGCCTGTGCTTGGCTCAGCATGCCGAGCGTGACGCAAGCTTCCATGCCGAGCGCCCGGACGCCCTTCACCATTTCGATCACGCTGTCGAACTCGGCCCCGTCCTTCACTTCGCGCCAGGCGGCACCCATGCAGAAGCGGTTGGCGCCCGCGTCCTTCGCGATCCTTGCCTTGCCGAGCACCTCGGCGATATCGAGCAGCTTCTCGCGCTTGAGGCCGATGGCCTTCGCGTAATGCGCAGATTGCGCGCAATATTTGCAGTCCTCGGGGCAGGCGCCGGTCTTGATCGACAGCAGACTCGCAAGCTGCACCTCGCCGTCGGCGTGGTGGCGCTTATGCACTTCGCGCGCTGCATCCACCAGATCGAGCAGCGGGCGGGTGAGCAGGTCGAGCACTTCCTGCGCGGTCCAGTCATGGCGGATTTCCGCCTCCGCAGCCCGTTCGCGCAAGGGCTCCGCCCGATGCGCTTTGCCGTTGAAAGGATTCACGGTTTTAAGGATGTCTGTCACGGGCGATGCGTGGCGATTGCTGGCGAGGTGCCCCTTCGCTAATACAGGAACATGACGGCAAGCGAAAGCAGGTACCGGGCCTTTCTCGACAGCGGTTCCAACGAAGGCTTGCGGCGGTCCCTGCTGGCGGTGGCCGCCCGTGACGCGCGGAGCATCGAGACCGGGGGCCGGTCCTATGTCAATTTCTCCAGCAACGATTATCTCAGCCTTCGCTTCAACCAAGCGCTGATCGGGCGCGCCGTCGAGTGGGCCGAGACATATGGCGTGGCCTCTGGCGCCTCGCGCCTCGTCACCGGCAATCTCGACCTGTTCGATCCGATCGAGGCCAAGCTCGCACGCCTCAAGCAGAAGCCGGCGGCGCTGGTCTTGGCCTCCGGCTTTCAGACTAACGCCACGGTGCTGCAGGCGCTGTTCGACAGGAGCGTGCTAGGCGCCGAGCCTCTCGTTTTTGCCGACCGTCTTAATCACGCCAGCATGCATTTCGGCTGCCAGTCGGCCGGCGTGCGGCAGATCCGCTACCGCCATTGCGACTCAGCCCATCTCGGCGAGCTTCTGAATCAATATCAAGCAGATGACCGGGCGAAATTCATCCTGACCGAGAGCGTGTTTTCGATGGATGGCGATGTGGCCCCGCTCGCTGAAATTGCCGCGCACGCGCGCGAGTACGGAGCCTTCCTGATCGTCGACGATGCCCATGCTACTGGCATTCTCGGGGAAGGAGGTTCGGGACTATCCGGCGCTGCCGATATTGTCATCGGCACCTTCTCGAAAGCGTTGGGCGGTTTCGGCGGCTTTGTCGCGTGCAGCGAGACCTTGCGCGACTATCTCGTCAACCGCTGCGGCGGCATCATCTATTCGACTGCGCTGCCCCCGCCGGTGCTTGGCGCCATCGATGCGGCGCTCGACCTCGTGCCGGGCATGGATGAGGAGCGCGTCCGGGTTGCCGACCTTGCGACGCAATTTCGCGCGGGCGCGCGCGCCATGAGCCTCGACACCGGCGCGTCTACGAGCCAAATCGTGCCCGTGATCCTCGGCTCTCCCGAACGGGCATCCGCGATGAGCGAGCAACTCCGCCAGGCAGGATTTTGGGCGACCTGCATCAGGCCTCCGACGGTTCCAACCGGCACTGCGCGGTTGCGACTGGCCTTTACCGCGGCGCATCAAGACTCCGATATCGATCGGCTTTTGGCGGCGCTCTCGACCGAAGGCGAACCCCGCCGCGCCCGGGCGGTGTAAGACCGCAACATGCATTTCGTGCTCGTCCATGGCTGGGGCTTCCATGCCGGCATCTGGGTCGACTTCGCCGGCCATCTCGATGGCGCGGATGTCACCCTGGTCGATCTCGGCTTTGTCTCGGGCGGCCCCAAGAGCGCGGCGCACTGGCCGCAGGACGCGATCGCCGTCGGCCATTCGCTGGGCCTGCTGTGGCTGCTCGAGCAGGGCGGTGGCCGGTTCCGGGCACTGGTCAGTCTGCAGGGCTTCGATTGTTTCTGCTGCCATGTCGCGCCTTCGCGCGTCGCGGCGCTCAAGCGCGGGCTGGAGCGGGAACCGGACGCAACCCTCCAGGCCTTCTGGCGGTCCTGCGGTGCTCCGGGCTTTGCCTTGCCCGCTGCGCTCAATGTCGCCCGGCTCGACGAAGGGCTCGATTGGCTGATGCATTGGGACGCGCGGAAGGCTAAAGACGAGCTTGCCTGCCCCGTCCTTGCGCTGGCGTCTCGCGACGACGCCATCGTGCCCGCGTCGATGAGCGAGGCGATCTGGCGGGACAGCGTCCTTCAATGGTCCCAAGATGGCGGCCATGTGCTCCCGTTGAGGCACCCGCGGTGGTGCGCGCGTCATGTCCTCGATTTCGCCAATGCTCTCCCGTCGTAGCGCCGAGATCGCGGCAAGCTTCGGCGCGCGCGCGGCGAGCTACGAGCTGCACGCTGGCCTCCAGCGCGCCGTTGCCGACAAGCTGGCGGGCTTCTTGCCTGCGTTCGACCGCCCACGCGTACTCGAGCTCGGCTGCGGCACCGGATTGTTGAGCCGGCACTTGGTGCAGCTTTATCCGCACGGCCATTTCGTGCTGACCGATGTCGCGCCGGAGATGATCGCGGAGTGTCGGCGCAATGTCGCCGGTCTCGGGCCGGCGCATATCAGCTTCGAGGTGATGGACGCAGGTGAGGCTGGCGGTCATGCCGGCCTCGACCTCATCGTTTCCAGCATGACCCTGCATTGGCTACCGGACCCGGTTGCGAGCCTGGAGCGACTGGCGCGACTACTCGCCCCGGACGGTGTCCTGCTTTATGCGACGCTCGGGCCGGAGAGCTTTGCCGAATGGCGCGCCACGCTTGCGGAAGAAAGTTTACCGAGCGGGCTGGTCGAGATTCCGGCGCTGCCTGGCGTGATCGACGAGGAGCGCATGGTTCCGGATGCCGACGCCCTCTCCTTTCTGCGCCGTATGAGGGCGGTTGGCGGCCTCACGCCGAAGGAAGGTTACGCGCCGCTTTCCCCCGGGGCGCTCCGCCGCGTCGGCCGGGCTGCCGACCGGAAGCATGACGGCCGCATCACCTGGCACATCGTCTATGGCGCGCTGAAAGCGCCCGCAGCGAGCCTGTCGAGCCCTTCGACCATGCCGGCATAGGCGCGGTCGAGTTCCGCGTTGGTGATGCAGTAAGGCGGCATGAGATAGATCGTCTGCCCGAGCGGGCGAATATTGAGGCCCTTGGCGAGATAAAAATCGCGCAACGCCCTGCCTTCGGTTGATTGATAGGGGCCGGCAGCCTTGACATCCAAAGCGAGGATCGAGCCGATCTGACGGAGCCGCGTCACGTCGGGCCGGGCCGCAAGCTCGGCCATCATTGCCCGGTGCCGCGCATTGATGCGCTGGATCCGCTGCAAGGTTTGCTCCTCCTCGAACAGCGCCAGCGAGGCAAGCGCCACGGCGCAGGCGAGCGGATTGGCGGTGAAGGAATGGCCATGCGGCAGCGCACGGTCGAAAGTCTCGCCCAGAAAAGCCTCGAAGATGGTCTCGCGCGCCACCGTCAAGGCGAGCGGCAGATAGCCTGCCGTAAGCCCCTTCGACAGGCAGACGAGGTCCGGCGCGACGTCGGCCTGCTCCATGGCGAACAGCGTTCCCGTCCGCCCGAAGCCGGTCGCCACCTCGTCGAAGATGACCAGGATGCCGGCCTCCCGCGCGGTATAAACGAGGCGCTTGAGGAAGCTCGGACGGCACAGCCGCATGCCGCCCGCGCCTTGCAGCAAGGGCTCGACGATCAGCGCCGCGACGCTATGGCCGCGGTCGGCGATCAGCGCCTCGAAAGCCGACAGCGCGCCTGCCTCGCGCTCGTCGGCGGCGTCGTCGCCTTCGAAGGTCGCCGGGCAGGGGAGCACCATGACCGGGCACATCAGGTCGCGGAATGGCGTGAACATTTGTGATCCGCGCCCGACCGACATGGCACCGAGCGTGTCGCCGTGATAGCCCCCGTCGAACCCGACCAACACGCGCCGCCGCGGCTCGCCGACATTGATCCAATATTGGTAGGCGATCTTGAGCGCCACCTCGACCGCGGTCGAGCCGTCGTCGGAAAAGAACACCTTGTTGAGATCGCAAGGGAGCGTATTGGCGATCGCCTCGGCCAGCTCGGCGGCAGGCCGATGCGTGAAGCCGGCGAACATCACATGCTCGAACGCACCCGCCTGGTCGGCAAGCGCCGCGTTGAGCTTCGGATGCGAATGGCCATGCGTGCAGGTCCACCATGAGGAGATGAGGTCGAGGATCTCTCGGTCGTCGGCATCGAACAGCGAGGCGTTCTTGGCGCGGGTGATGACGATCGGGTCGGTCTCGATGGCGTGCTGGGTGAAGGGGTGCCACACATAGCGTCGGTCGCGCGCCAGCACGTCCTCGGCAGAGAGGGCAACCGTTCCCTTGCGAGATTTGGCCTCGTCGTTCATGCCGCGCTCCGCGCGAGCTGGGCGAGGTCGAGCTCCGGCTCGATCGCCATCAGCGTCGCCGGCGTGAGTTGATCGAGCCAAGGAATCTCGGCGATGATTTCGACCTTGCCGTAGCGCTCGATCGCCGCTCGATTATGCGGCGTTTCGGGACCGTTCACCACCACGCCGGCAAGCGGCAGCCCGCGCCGTCTGATCGCTTCGAGCGAAATCAGGGTGTGATTGATGGTGCCGAGCGTCGAGCGAGCCACCAGCACCATGGGCAGATGCAGCTCGGTGGCGAGATCGATCACATAGGCGTTGTCGTTGAGGGGCACCATCAGCCCGCCCGCGCCTTCGACCACGAGCGGGCGGTCGCAGGCTGGCGCTACCAGCTTGGCCATCTCGATCTCGATGCCCGCACGCCGGGCCGCCTCATGCGGGGCGATCGGCTCGGGCAGCAGATAGGCTTCCGGCAGGATGCGATCCTCGGGCGCGCCGCTCAGCCTGCGCACGATGGCGGAATCGGTCTCGGGATGGTTGCCCGCCTGGACCGGCTTCCAGTAGCAGGCGCCAAGCTTCGCCACGAGCCACGCGGCAACGACCGTCTTGCCGACATCGGTGTCGGTCCCGCTGACGAACAAACCCTCCACGATGCTAAGCCCCTGCGCTCCTTTAAGAAGGCGCGACTGTATAGAGCCCTTCCCGATGAAGCAAAGGGGAGTGGACGGGGCCGATCTTTCGGGCGACAAAGTCCGGCCCATGCGCCTGTCATTGCTGATCGCCTTCATCGCCCTGCTTGCCTGCGCCACGCTGGCCGCCGAAGCCAAGACGCTGCGCATGGCCTACGATTCCGACCCCACCTCGCTCGACCCGCATGAGCAACTGTCGGGCGCCACGCTCCAGCTCTCCCATCTCCTGTTCGACCCGCTGATCCGCTTCCGCCAGGACCTCTCGATCGAGCCACGCTTGGCCAAGAGCTATGAGCAGATCGACGAGCGCACTACGCGCTTCCATTTGCGCGAAGGCGTGAGGTTCCAGTCGGGACGCGCGCTGCATGCCGACGATGTCGTGTGGACCTTCAATCGGCTGAAGCAGAGTCCCGACTTCAAGGCGCTGTTCGAGCCGTTCGCCGAGGCGCGCGCCGTTGACGATCTGACGGTCGATCTCGTCACCAAGGGCCCTTATCCGCTCGTGCTCAATCTCGCCACTTACATCTTCCCGATGGATCGCGAATTCTATTCCGGGACCGACGGGCGCGGCCGCCCCAAGGATCTGATCGTCAAGCATGGTGCTTCTTTCGCCTCTTCGCATGCTGGCGGCACGGGGCCTTTCGTCGTCACCGAGCGCGAGCAGGGGGTTCGGCTCAAGCTCAAGCGCTTCGCCGATTACTGGAACAAGGACTCGCCCGGCAATGTCGAGGAGATCGTGTTCACGCCGATCAAGGAGCCTGCGACCCGGGTCTCGGCGCTGCTCGCCGGCGATGTCGATTTCATCGCCCCGGTGCCGCCGACCGACCTTGCCCGCATCAAGAACGCCTCTTGCTGCACGCTGATCGCCATGCCCAGCACGCGCATACTGACCTTGCAGCTGAACCAGGACCGCGTACCGGCCTTCAAGGACGCCCGCGTGCGGCTTGCCATGGTGTACGCGGTGAATAGCGAAGGCATCGCCGAGAAGATCCTGCGCGGGCTCGCTACCGCCGCCGGCGAGCTCAGCCCGCCCGGCTATGCCGGTCACGATCCCGCGCTCGTCCCGCGCTTCGACCTCGCCAAGGCCAAGCAGCTGATGCAGGAAGCCGGCTACGCGGACGGATTCTCGGTGACCATGATGGCGCCGAACAATCGCTATGTCGAAGACGCCCGGGTCGCCGAAGCCGTCGCCGCCATGCTGGCCAAGATCAATATCAGGGTAGACCTCCAGACCATGCCCAAGGCGCAATATTGGCAGCGCTTCGACGAGCGCGCCGGCGACATCATGATGATTGGCTGGCAATCAGATACGCAGGATTCGGCCAATTTCTACGAATTCCTGGTAATGACGCCAGACAAGGACAAGGGCTGGGGGCAGTACAACGCCGGCAATTATTCAAACGCCGAGGTCGATCGGCTGACGCTCGAGACGCAGAGCATGACCGATCCTAAGACCCGCGCCGAGACGCTGCAGAAGATCGAGCGCATCCTCTATGACGATGCTGCCTTCATCCCGCTGCACTGGCAGCGTCTCTCCTGGGCGGCGGGCAACAACGTCAAGATTGGCTCCGTGGTGAATGTCATCGATATGCCGTATCTCGGTGATCTGGTGATTGAGTAGCTCGAAACCGCCGGCCCCGGTCTAGGGAGGAAACCACAGTGCTCAAAAAAATTCTGATTGGCCTTTTGGTATTGGTGGCGCTGTTCGTGATTGTCGTCGCCATGCAGCCTTCGGACTTTCGCGTCGAGCGAAGCGCGACCATTGCTGCGCCGCCGGCCGCCGCCTTCGCGCAAGTGAACGACTTGCATAAGTGGGATGCCTGGTCGCCATGGGCGAAGCTCGACCCCGACGCCAAAGTCGGCTTCGAGGGGCCTGAGTCAGGCCAGGGCGCCGCCATGTCCTGGTCGGGCAATGACAAGGTCGGCGAAGGCAAGATGACCATCGTCGAGAGCCGCCCCGATGACGCCGTCAAGCTCAAGGTGGATTTCATCAAGCCGTTCGAGGGGGCCAGCAATTCGGAGTTCGGCTTCAAGCCGGAGGGCGACAAGACCGAAGTCACCTGGGCCATGACCGCGCAGCACAATTTCCTCGAGAAGGCGATGTGCTTGGTCATGAACGGTCAGAAGATGATTAGCGACGATATGGACAAGGGCTTGGCGCAGTTGAAATCCGTCCTCGATCAGGCGCGCTCGGCGGGCAACTGACGCCGCGTCGGGCGGCCAGACTCCCCCGCATAACAAAGCGAAGCCGATCAATAGTTTAAAGCCATGTCCGAGGCCCTGCCTGAGGCTGGGGCATGGCGGGGGGCATGGCAAACTGCTAACATCGGCTGACAGCGCGGGGTCATGGAATGAGCTCGTCTGTTGCCAGCACAGCGATGCCGCGCAAGCCACCTGCGCGGGCGCGGGCGGTCGCCATCATGGCCGGCGTCGGCATCTTCAGCGGCCTTCTTTCGAGCTTGCCATCACCGTTGCCGGACTTGCGACTTGACGACCCCGAGATCCTCATCAACGCCGAGGGAGTTCCGCTCCACGCCGGGATCGCCTTCGGGATCGGCGTGGCGATCATATTGTGGCGTTGGGCAAATCGCGACCTGGGCAAGTGCCTGCTCGCCGCGGCGTTCACGCTGGTGGGCTGGCTTGCCGCGGTCAATACGGCCAATGACGTGATGACGGCTGTGGTCGGCTCCGAGCTGTTCGGCACGATGGAAGGCGCCAAGACAAGCCGAGAGATCGTGGGCTGGGTGCTGGCAGGATTGGTCGGAGGCACGATCGGCGCCGGCCTTACCGTCTTTGGCGGTGGGGTCGCGGCCGAGGCCATCAGGCGACGCGCGGCCTGGGGCCCGATTGTCGCGGTGGGCACCGTATTGGGGCTTTTGCTCTATCCAGCCGCGAGCCTCGATGCCATCGCCCTGCTGTTCGTGCCGTGGCAGGCTGCGGTCGCCGCCGCAATCGCCTATGGTCTCACCCGTCCCAACGCCTGATCCACTCCGGACCGAGACCCATGCAAGCGATTGCCGCCGGCCTGAGCTTTGTCGGGCGCCGCCTGATGCAGGCCGCGCTCGTCATGCTGGCGATCCTCATCATCGCCTTCGCCGTCAAGGACGCGCTCGGCGATCCCTTGCGCGAAATCCTGGGCGAGGCGGTGCCCGAGGCTCAGCGCGAGGAGCTTCGCCGCGAGCTTGGCCTCGACCGGCCCTGGCCGGAGCAACTGGCGCGCTATCTCGGCGGCGCGGTCAAGGGCGATCTCGGCACCTCCACCATCTATAAGCGGCCGACGCTCGGCGTGATCCTCGCCAAGTTTCCGGCGAGCTTCGAACTGGTGCTCGGCGCGAGCCTGATCGTGCTGCTGTTCTCGGTTCCGGCCGGGGTCTATTGCGCGGTTCGCCCTCGCACCAGGGGCGCGCAACTCATTCTCGGTCTGAGCGTTCTCGGCATCTCCATCCCGGTGTTTCTCACCGGCATCTTGCTCATCACATTGTTCTCGGTCTGGCTGGGCTGGCTTCCGGCCTTCGGCCGCGGCGATACGGTCAGGCTTGGCTTCTGGGACACTGGCCTGCTCACATGGGATGGCCTCAAGCATCTGATCCTGCCGGCGTTGACGCTCTCCTCGATCATGCTGCCGCTGTTCATCAGGCTGGTGCGCGGCGCCATGCTCGACGAGCTCGGCCACGATTATGTGCGCACCGCCCGCGCCAAGGGCGCCTCGCCGCTCAGAGTGTGGCTCGCGCACGCGCTCCGCAACGCTCTCTTGCCGCTGGTCGCCATTGGTGGGCTGCAGGTCGGCACGCTGATCGCCTACACGCTCCTCACCGAGACGGTGTTCCAATGGCCCGGCATGGGCTTCCTTTTTCTTGAAGCGGTGACCCGCGCCGACATCCCGCTCATCACCACCTATCTCGTCTTTGTCGGTCTGCTATTTGTCGTCACCAACACGATCGTCGACATTGTCAGTCTGATGCTGGATCCGCGCATCGGCCTGGAAGGCGCGTGATGAGCGCCGAGATGGTGCGGACTGCGCCACGCGCGCTGCTTGCCTTCGCCGCCGAGCGGCCGGGAGCGGCATTGGCCGCGATCATACTTGGCTCGATCGCGTTCGCAGCGGCCTTAGCGCCGCTGCTCGCCCCGCAAGACCCGTTCGACCTCACCAGCTTCGACCTGCTGGACGCCGGTCGTCCACCCGCTTGGCTCAAGGGCAGCGATCCCCGTTTCCTGCTCGGCACCGATGCGCAGGGCCGCGATCTGTTCAGCGCCATCCTGTACGGCACGCGCATCTCGCTCATTGTCGGCGTGCTTGCGGTCGCGATCCAGGCTGCCCTCGGCGTTCCGCTCGGCCTGCTGGCAACTTATCGCGGCGGGAGAGTGGACACCGTCGTTACCCGCGCGGCCGACATCCAGCTTTCGCTGTCCACCCTGATGATGGCGATCATCGTGCTTGCCCTGTTCCGCGCGGGGCTTGGCGGCGAGAGTCTGAGCCGCTACGCCGTGCCACTGCTCGTGGTCGTGATCGGCGTTGCCGAGTGGCCCTATTTCGCCCGTACCGCCCGCGCGGCGGCCCAGGTAGAAGCGGTCAAAGATTATGTCCGCGCGGCGAGGGCGCTCGGCGGGACCGGCCTCGGCATCGTGACCCGCCACATCCTCCCCAACATCCTCTCGCCGCTGATCGTTCTGGCGACCACGCAAATTGCCGGCGCCATCATGGCTGAGGCCGCGCTGTCCTTCCTCGGCCTCGGCATGCCGGTAACCAAGCCTTCGCTCGGCACCTTGATCCGGTCGGGCTACGACCTGATGTTTGCCGGCGCCTGGTGGGTTACGGTGCTCCCGGGTCTCGTGCTAATCGCGGTTCTGATTTCGGTCAATGTGTTGGGGGACGCGTTGCGCGATCTGCTCGATCCACGGCGTGTCGCGCGTTGAATCAAAAGGGGAGTTGGCTGGCGCTAACCCCTTGAAACCTAGGTGCCCGCCGGGCCATAGGCTATAGTGCATCCGGGGTCCGGCCGTGTTCGTGCCTCCCTTGCGTAAAGGAGCTGTCATGCAGAGTTCAGGTCCGGTCAATCCGGCGCTTGTCTTCTCCCTCCGCCGCGTTACCGAAAGTGCCGCGACCGCCGCGTTCAGCTGGATCGGCCGGGGTGACAGCCAGGACGCCGGCCGGGCCGCGCTGGAGGCCATGCGCGCGGCCCTGGCCGAGATTGACATCGACGCCGTGGTGGCAATCGGCGAGGCCACGCGAGGCGAGGCGCCGCAGCCGGAGCGCGGCGAGCGGCTCGGCCGTCCGGGCTCGGCCTTCAAGGCGGATGTCGCCGTCGATCCGGTCGAAGGCACGAGCTATCTGGTGCGCGGACAGACCAACGCGCTTGCGGTCCTCGCCGTCGCCCCGCGCGGAGCGATGCTGAACCCCGGCCCGGCCTTCTACATGGAGAAATTCGTGGCGAGCGCTCCGGCGCGCGGCAAGATCGATCCGCGCTGGCCGGTCGAGAAGAAGCTCTCGGCCCTGGCCGAGGCCCTGGGCAAGGATGTCGACGACCTCACCGTCTTCGTGCTGGAGAAGCCGCGTCACCGCGAATTGGTCGAAACCATCATCTCCACCGGAGCGCGGGTCGCGCTTTACCCTGCCGGTGACGTCGCCGGCGCGTTGATGGCGGCCATTCCCGGTTCCGGCATCGATGCCCTGATGGGAACCGGGGGCACGCCCGAAGGCGTTATGTCGGCATGCGCCATCCGGGGGATCGGGGGAGAGTTCCTGGCGCGTCTCGATCCCCAGCTTCAGACCGAGGCGAAGGCGGTCAAGGAAGCCGGGATCGACACCGCGAAATGGTATGAACGCGACGAGATAATCACGTCCGACAACGTATTTTTCTGCGCCACCGGGATCACCACCGGTCTCATGCTCGAAGGTGTCGAGCGGACCAAGTCCCACTACAAGGTGCAGACCATGATGATAACGGGAGCAACCGGCGAACGGCAGACACTGACCACATACATGCCGAGTGAGCGCATGGCGAGCATCGCCGCGCGCGACGTCGCTTGAAACCCGATTTGGGAGGAGTGCCTGGAGTGCGAAATGTCGAAGCGAGTCAATCACCCGATCATTCTCGGCATCGTTGGTGATTCCGCGTCGGGGAAGTCGACACTGTCGGTGGGCGTTGCCCAGATTCTGGGCGAAGAACATTGCACGGTGATCTGCACCGACGACTATCATCGCTACAGTCGAGCCGAGCGGGCCGCCGCCGGCCTGTCGGCGCTCGACCCGCGCGCCAATTATATCGACGTGATCGAGCAGCATCTGCGCCTGCTGCGCCGCGGCGAGCCGATCCTGAAGCCGGTCTACGACCACCGCAACGGCACATTTCAGGCGCCGCAATATGTCAGGCCCAAGGAATTCGTGATTGCCGAGGGCTTGCTTGGATACACTACGCGCAGCATGCGCGACTGCTACGACGTGAAGATCTATCTCGATCCCGAGGAGGAGCTCAGGGTCAAATGGAAGATCCATCGCGATACGACCAAGCGCGGCTATTCGATGGCGGAAGTCATGGCCCAGCTCGAGCGGCGCGAGATCGACAGCCCGAACTTCATCCATCCACAGCGCACCTTTGCCGACATCGTCATCCGCTTCCAGCGGTCGGCCGACGCCAACGGGTCCGACACCAGGCTCGACGTGCGCCATATCTTGCGGCCGACCTTGCCCCATCCCGACTTCACGCCTCTGTTCGACGGGTCGAGCAACGCGGGGTTGCATCTGGAGCTCGCCCGCGACCGGGACGGCAAGCCGGTCGATGTGCTTGAGATTAACGGCAATATCTCCGACAAGAGGGCCGAGCGGATCGAAGATCTGTTGTGGAACCTCATTCCGGAGGCGGGGCATTTGCGCGACGAGGTCGGCCGGATCGACCTCGCCAACGGGGCCAAGAGCCACCCTTTGGCGCTGACCCAGCTTCTTGTTGGGTATCACGCGGTCAAGGCTGCAATGGGCGTCCGCGCGTATTAAAAGACCTCATCTGAGTTTGGGGGATAGCTGATGGCCGAGGCCCTGATGCAGGATCAGGCGTTAAAGGAGGCAACGCACAACGACATGGCCAACGCCATCAGGGCGCTGGCCATGGATGCCGTGCAGCAGGCCGATTCTGGCCATCCGGGCATGCCCATGGGCATGGCCGATGTCGCCACCGTGCTGTTCACGCGCTTCTTGAAGTTCGATTCCGCGCACCCCGATTGGCCGGACCGCGACCGCTTCGTGCTCTCCGCGGGCCACGGCTCGATGCTGCTCTATGCGCTGCTCTATCTCACCGGCTATCCCGAAATGACCCTTGAGGAGCTGAAGAACTTTCGTCAGCTTCATTCCCGCACCCCTGGTCACCCCGAATACGGGCATGCGCCGGGCATCGAGACCACCACCGGCCCGCTAGGGCAGGGGCTCGGCAACGCGGTCGGCATGGCGCTGGCCGAGCGGCTGCTCAATGCCCGCTACGGCGATGAGATCGTCGATCATTTCACCTATTGCGTGGCGGGGGACGGCTGCCTGATGGAGGGGATCAGCCACGAGGCGATCTCGCTTGCCGGCCACCTCAAGCTCGGCCGTCTCATCGTGCTGTTCGACGACAATCAGATTTCCATCGACGGGCCGACCAGCCTTGCCGTCTCCGACGATCAGATCGAG
>DASQKJ010000056.1:0-10260 GCA_035630595.1 Methyloceanibacter sp. | reverse complement strand
GGCGAAGATCGGTTCGGTCGAGGTAACAGACCTGTTCACGGTGGAGACCTACCGGTCGGTGCACCAGATGACCTCGGGCATCACTGCCGAGCTCCGATCCGACATGGGGCTCAAGGACATGCTCCGCGCGCTGTTCCCCTGTGGCTCGGTGACCGGCGCGCCCAAGGTGCGCGCCATGGAGATCATCGCTGAGATCGAGGGCGGCGAGCGTGGCGTCTATACCGGCGCCATCGGCCATATCGCGCCCTCGGGCGACGCACAGTTCAACGTGGCGATCCGCACCGTGGTGCTGCAGGGGGATCGCGGCGAGATGGGCATTGGCGGCGGCATCGTCGCCGACTCCAAGGCCGACTCGGAGTTCGAGGAATGCCTGCTCAAGGCGCATTTCCTCACCAAGGTCGATACGCCGTTCGAGCTGATCGAGACCTTGCGCTTCGAGCGGGGCAAGGGGTTCCACCTGCTCGAGCGGCACTTGGCCCGGCTGCAGTCCTCGGCCGCTCATTTCGGCTATCCGTTTACGCGCGACGCCGTAGTGGCAGCGCTCGACGCCGAGGCCGCGCGGATCGAAGCGCCGGTCGCGCTGGTGCGGCTGCTGCTTGGCGAGGAAGGCGGCATCGCCGTCACCTCGACGCCGATCGAGTTGCCGACCAAGGATACGGTCTGGCGCTTCGTGATCTCCGATCAGCGCCTCGACGAGAGGGACCCCTTCTTCTACCACAAGACCACGCGGCGGCAGTTCTACGACCGGGAGATGGAGCGGCAGAAGGCGCTCACTGGCTGCGACGAGGTGGTATTTCTCAACAAGAAGGGCGAGCTCACCGAAGGCACCCGCACCAATCTTTTCATCGAACTCGACGGGCGGCTGTTCACGCCGGCGCTGACCTGCGGCCTGCTGCCCGGTACGCTGCGCGAGGAGTTGCTCGATCTGCCCCGTGCCGCGGCGAGCGAAGCCGTGCTGACGCCGCAGGATTTGCTCGCGGCCGATCGCGTCTATCTGGGCAATTCGGTGCGCGGGCTGGTCCGCGCTGAAATGCTGCAGCCCGAGCGCGAGGAGGCGGAGCCGCGCGAAGCGATACGCGCGGCTGCCGATTCGTAGCTACAGGGTTTCGCGGCGATCCTCGGTCCTGGCCGGGACCGGGCTGTTCGGCGTAGAGCCTTCCAACTCCGTGTGCAGCCGGCCGGCGGCCTTGCCGAACGAAGCCCGCAACTCGCCCCAGGCGCGCAACAGCCCTTCGCCGACATCCTTGGCGCCTTGGCGCAGCGGCTCGGCGCGCTCCCACATCTGGCGCGCGGCTTCCGTAGAGCGGGCGCGCGCCTCGGCGAACGTACTTTCCGCTTCGCGCGCCTGCTGCCAGGCCGCCTGACGCACCTGCTCCAACTCAGCCTCCCTTGCTTGACGGAAGCTCGCAGCGCGGGTCTTCACGTCCTCGAAGCCTGCCTCGAGACTGGAGACCAGGTGGCTGCCCAGCGCCGCCGTATGAACCTGAAGCGCGGCGAGCTGACGGCCGAGATTGTCGAGATCGCGCTCGAACGCCGACCATTCTTTGTCCGCTTTGGTTTCGTTGCTCGTCGACTGATTGCCGAATGGGGAAGGCTGCTCGTTTTCCATCTCTCGCCTCACTCTTGTGGAACAGAAGGTTGCGCGTCCTGTCTGATTGTCGCCAGTCTGACTTTCCGGTCGCTTAACGACGCACGCAAGGCTCGCAGAAACGGGCCGCGAGGGACGCGATCGCCTTCGCCGCTCCAAGAGCCTTAACTAATAGATTTGGTTTCGGGACCCGAGGGTCAAGAGCTCCAAGGGAGCGCGATCCAGCCAAGCGCGAGGAAGAACCCCGCGATTGCGGCGAGCGTGAGCGAGATGGCCAACACCCAGAACATCGCCCGAGGGCCGGTGCCCTGGCGCGCTTCGGTGGGGGTGAGCTTGGCCGCCATTGGAGTCGGTCCTTTCCGCGCGCGAACCTTCGCGAACTTGTTTGGAGATGAGTAAACGCGCAACGACGGGCACGCGTTCCAATCGACCCTCGGCGCTCCGGCCTGAGTTCGGCTAGGAGCAGCAGCAGCGCTTGGTGATGCCGGCCGCCTGCTCCAGCGACTCCATGGCTTCGTGCACCTCCCGCAGCAACTCCGCGGGAGGACGATTCTCCGCTGGCGGCATGCCTTCTTCCGTCGCCCTGATCAGGGCTTCGGCATCGGCCTCCCAGCGCACCAGAATCGCTTTCTTGTCTTCGGGCGACAGGCCGGGCGCGCCGAGCACATCCGCGGGTGCACGAAACACGGAGGCGGGGTCGAGCTTGGCCTGGTCGAGATCCACTGGGGCAGGGGTCATTCGACGCTCACTCCGAGGGGCATTATATCGGCGGGTGGGTCAACGACCGGTAAAGCTAAGCGCTCTTGCTCAAGATTTCCCGTGCGGCGTCGCTGTCCACGTCTTCAAGCCCCAGCATTCCGACCAGGCGGTTGCGCGCCCGATTGACCCTGCTCTTGATCGTGCCCACCGCGCAGCCGCTGATATCCGCAGCCTCCTCGTAGGAGAAACCGGCCGCGCCGACCAGGATCAGCGCCTCGCGCTGGTCGTCGGGCAGGCGGACCAGGGCGGCGCGAAAATCCTGCATGTCCATATGGCCGTGTTGCGCCGGATGGGTGGCTAGCCGCGCGGCGTAGCTTCCGTCGGCATCCTCCACCTCGCGCCGCCGCTTGCGCCGTTCGGAGAAATAGGTGTTGCGCAAGATGGTGAACAGCCAGGCCTTGAGATTGGTGCCTTCCTTGAAGGAATCGAGATGGTTCCACGCCTTGAACAGGGTCTCCTGCACAAGATCGTCGGCGCGCTCCTTGTCGCCGCAAAGCGACACGGCGAACGCGCGCAGACTGCCCATTTCAGCCACGAGCGAATCTCGCAGGCTTGAAGACACTTTTCGGGGCAAGCTATTTTTCTCCGCTTTGCTCAAGGTCCCTAAGCAGCCGCAGGAGGTGCTCCGGTACGGGCTCTCGCGCGACTTCATCGAATACGGCACGAACATGGCGGCCGATATGAGCTTGGAGGGCCGGGGAGAGGCCGTGGTCCGGGCCCACCCCTTGCGTCTCGCCTGGCATGGCGGAGGCGTCATTGTCCACTGCTTGATCCATTCTTTTGTTTACGCCTGGCATCTTTCGCCGGCGGTCCTTCTTTCTTCCGTCGCCGTCCACGATCGGTCCCCTGATCCGCGCCTGGTCTTGAAACCCTAGGATAGCGGGATTCTTCAGACCCAGGTGCTGAAAAACGCCGAGACGGTTCAAATGGTTCCAGCACGGAACTCAATCCCGGTTGGAGCGTTAATCCGCGCCTTCTTGTGTTATAGGTTACCACCGCCGGCCCGGTTTGTGCGAAAAGGGGCCGTGCCTGGAGCCATTGAACTTCCGGGTCAATCAACGAAAGCGACAGCCTGATGCCGATGTCGAAAGCGATTGCGCCTCACCTGCCGTATCTCCGACGCTTCGCTCGTGCCCTTGCCGGCACGCAAGCGGCGGGCGACGCCTATGTCGCGGCCACCCTGGAAGTGATGATCGAGGACCCATTGCTGTTCGACCAGTCGCTCGATCCCCGCGTTGCGCTCTATCGCACCTTTCTCGGCCTTTGGAATTCGTTGGACATCAATCTCAAGCCCGAAAGCCCCGGCGGCGGCACGGCAATCGATCGCAAGCTCGAATCCATCACGCCCTTGCCGCGGCAGGCCTTCCTGCTCTGCGCGGTCGAAGGTTTTTCGCCTGCCGAAGCAGCGCAGATTCTCGATGTCGACGTCGCCAAGCTCGACGAGCTCATCGAGCTGGCGGGTCGCGAGATCGCCGCGCAGGTCGCGACCGACGTACTCATCATCGAAGACGAGCCGATGATCGCCATGGATCTTGAAAGCATCGTCGAGGGCCTCGGCCACCGCGTCACCGGCGTCGCGCGCACCCACAGCGAGGCGCTGAAAGCCGTCAGCAAGGCCAAGCCCGGCCTGGTGTTGGCCGACATCCAACTTGCGGACGGCAGCTCTGGCCTCGACGCGGTCAACGAGATGCTCAGCTCGCTGTCGGTGCCGGTGATCTTCATCACCGCCTATCCCGACCGGCTGCTGACCGGCGAGCGGCCGGAGCCCGCCTTCCTCATCACCAAGCCCTATCAGCCCGACACGGTGAAGGCGATCGTCTCGCAGGCTTTGTTCTTCGAGCGGCGCGCGCATTTGCGCGATCGCACGCAGATGAGCGCGTAGCCTTTCGGGCGACCGAAGGGCAGAGAGACAAGCCGCGCGCGCGAGCGCGTTGCCGGGCCGCTCAGATCTTTCCAAGCAGGAGCAGGATCAGCAGGATCACCAGGATCAGGCCGACCACGCCGGAGGGGCCATATCCCCAGCTGCGGCTATGCGGCCAGGACGGAAAGGCGCCTAGCAGGATCAAGATCAGAATGATGATGAGAATCGTCGTCAGCATGCCACCCCCCAGTGGTTAGACCGATGCGGGCAAGAGTGCCCAAGAAGGGGCTCCGCCCGCACGGGTCAGCTAAATTTTGCCGAGCAACAGCAGAATTAGAAGAATAACCAGGATCAGCCCGACCACGCCCGACGGCCCATAGCCCCAGCCGCGGCTATGCGGCCAAGCAGGGACGGCGCCGAGCAAGATCAAGATGAGAATGATGATCAGGATTGTCGTCAGCATTGTTACCTCTCAGTTGCGGGCACGCCGCGGCCCGGCGAGAAAGCGCCTCGCCGGAACCGCGGCGAATTCGAGTGGCCTGATCTAGCTCTTTTGCAGCCAGGTATCGACCTGCCGCTCGGCCTCGTCTTTGGCAATTCCGTATCTTTCCTGGATCTTGCCGACCAACTCGACGCGACGACCCTCGACCACGTCGAGATCGTCATCGGTCAGCTTGCCCCACTGCTGTTGAACCTTGCCGCGGAACTGCTTCCAATTGCCTTCGATTCGATCCCAGTTCATGAAAGTCTACTCCCTTTCCTGAGCCTCCCACTAGCGGGGAAGCGGCCACAAAAAAGGCAGATGCGTTGCTTTGCAGCTGCTCTGCTCCTAGTGGAAGATGAACGCAGTTCCATTCCCGGCGGTTCCGCGCGCCGCGTGTCGGAAAGGCTTGATCCCAGGCGCCAAATCAACTGAACTCTAAGCTGAGCGTGGCCGACCTCGGCCCGGGGAGGCGTGGATGGCAGCGACGCGGATTCTCGTGGTCGAGGACGAATTCCTTATCGCCCTCGACATTGCAGGCGTGCTCGAACAGGCCGGCCTCGCCGTGGTCGGTCCGGCCGGAACGGTGGGCGATGCGCTGCAGGCCATCGAGCGGGAAGTGGTGCATGGCGCGCTGCTCGACGCCCATCTCGCCGGAGAGCCGGTCGGCCGGGTCGCCGACGCGTTGAAGGCCCGCAGCATTCCCTTCGCCTTTGTCAGCGGCTATGGCCGCGAGCAATTACCCCCGGCGCATCGGTCCGCGCCGCTGGTCAAAAAGCCATTTACCGGCAAGGACCTGCTGGCGGCCGTCGCCCATTTCTGAGGGCGTCGCCGACTCTTCGTTCGGCACTGCAACAATATGCGGCACACTGCGTTTGGAGGTTGAGAAGGAGCGGGAATACCCGCTCGGTTCGACCCAAAGTTTCAGGAGCCTCTTATGCTGCTTACCTGGGCACTCATTTTCGCCGTCGTAGCCCTGATCGCGGGCGTGTTCGGTTTTGGCGGCATGGCTTCGGCCGCGGCCGGCGTGGCGCGAATTCTGTTTTTCATCTTCCTGGTCGTATTTCTCGTCATGCTCATTGCTGCGCTTCTCTAACGTACTGGACTAGAAGTGCTCCTCGGCGACCCGGACCTGCGACAGAGCCCAAGCCCCAATGTGCGCGACCTGTGCCTCGGCAAGGAAACGCCCGCAACCGGGGGAGGACGGTTACGGGCGTTCGGTTCGAGGGCAGCAGGGGAGGGGCGGGGATGATAAATCGCGTGCCCTCGAACGGCTGCATAACGCCGAAGCCCCAAAAGGGTTCCGGCCGGTTCGCTCTACTTCCGCTATTCGGCGCGGTGTTATTGCGAAAGGGAACGTCTCCACCCAAATTTCGGTTATCGGGAGATGCTCTACTGCCTGAGAACAATGCGCAATCGCCGTGCTTTGGCGCGGTCGCCTTCCCGACTGCGGATTGATTGACAAAATGGACTCGTGGTTCGCATTCGGCGGTGGTGCGGTTCCTCCTCAGAGTGATGCGTGGCCATCCGCGCTCTTAGTGCTGCACGCCCTCTCGGACGGCATCATTGCGCTGTCGTTCTTCGTCATTCCCGTCGCCCTTCTTTACATCTACCGGAAGCGCGGCGAGAGCAGTCGCGGCGAGGCGGCGCTCGTCATCTTGTTCTCTCTCTTTATCTTCGCGGTCGGAATCGCTCATTTCGCGTCTCTCCTGGCTCTTTGGTTTCCAGGCTTGCCGGGTAGGGGACTTGAAGGAGCGTTGAAGGCGATAGGCGCGCTGCTCGCGCTCACCACAGCCGTGGTGATCTGGAAGCTCGCGCCACAGTTGCTGCGCCTCCCCTCGCGCGATCGGCTTCAGGCCGAGGTGGCCGCCCATCTGCGCACTTTCGAGGAGCTGAAAGGCGCCCGGCATCAACTCGAGGAGCGCGTCGAGCGGCGCACCAAAGAGTTGGCCGAGGCGAAGCAGCGCTTCGAAATCGCGCTGCGGGGCTCGCCGATCTCGGTGTTCAGCCAGGACCGCGATATGCGCTTCACCTGGGTGCACAATCCGCCGGCCGGGGTGTCGCCCGAGACGCTGCTGGACAAGACCGACGCCGAAATATTACCCGCCGCCGCCGCAAGCGCGATCATGGCGGCGAAGCGCAAGGTAATGGACACCGGCACGGCGGAGGAGCTTGAGACCGATTTCGAGATGCTCGGGCGCAAGCGCTCCTTCTATCTCTTGATCGAAGCCCTGCGCGACGAGCACGATGCCATTCTCGGCACCACGTCGGTCGCGGTCGACATCACCGAGCGCAAGGCCAACGAGGACCAGCTTCGCCTATTGCTGCGCGAGCTTACCCATCGCTGCAAGAACCTGCTCGCGGTGATCCACGCCATTGCGCGGCAAACCGCCTCGCGCACGCGCTCGGTCGAGGATTTTCTCGACCGCTTCAGTGCGCGTCTGGTCGCCATGGGCGCTTCCCACGATCTGCTCATTGCCGACGATTGGCACGGCGCTTCCTTGCGCATGCTGGTCGAGCAACAGCTGGGCGAGCATGCCGAACGTTTCGGCGAGCAGATCGACATCGAAGGCGAGGACGTGATGTTGAAGCCCGAGGCCGTCCAGAATCTCGGGCTGGCGCTGCATGAGCTCGCGGCCAATGCCGAGAAATACGGCTCCCTGTCCGATCCGCAGGGCCAGGTCAGCATCAGGTGGCAATTCTGTGAGGAAGCCTCCAAGCTGAAGCTGGTTTGGGAGGAGCGCGGCGGCCCCAAGGTGACGCCGCCGGATCGCTCCGGCTTCGGCCGCGCCATGATCGAGAACGTGGTGGGGCGGGCCCTCGAGGGCGACGTGAAGCTGTCCTTCCCGCCGCGAGGCGTGCGCTGCGTGATCCAGATTCCTTCAACGCAGGTTACCTCGCGCGGCTGACACTGTCGTGATCGCTCGTGCGCGCAAGTTGAATTGAAGCTGGGCGCCGATTGCATAGATTCAGCGTGCGATCCAGGCTGTCGAAAGCGGAGAAAAACACCATGATTACGCGACGCGAGCTGGCACTTGGCGCCGTTGCCGTGGCCGCCGTGACGGCGGCGGGCTTCGGCGCTACCCGCTGGCGCGCGCGTGCCGCCAAGGCCGCGACAGAGGGAAAGTTCGAGATCACCCGGACCCCGGAGGAGTGGCGCAAGCTGCTGACGCCGGAGCAATACGCCGTGCTCCGCGAGGAGGGCACGGAACGCGCATTCACCAGCCCGCTCAATGACGAGAAGCGGGAGGGCGTGTTCGCCTGCGCCGGCTGCGATCTGCCGCTATTCGCTTCCGCGACCAAGTTCGAGTCCGGCACCGGCTGGCCGAGCTTCTATGCGCCCATCGAAGGCGCGATCGGCACCGGCAAGGATTTGTCCTATGGCATGATCCGGGAAGAGGTGCATTGCCGCCGCTGCGGCGGCCATCTCGGCCATGTCTTCGACGATGGACCCAAGCCTACCGGCTTGCGCTACTGTATCAACGGCGTGTCGCTGAAATTCCTCCCGGCCTAGACCGCTTTGGGCTCATCGAACCTTTGAAAAATTGCCGGGAACCATTCCAGACATATGACGTTTTGCACTTTTGGCGGGGGTCAGTGTCGCGTTCCCCGCCAAGCCGTGTACGGGGGTGAAGGGGTCGGGTCCGGCCCTTTCACTCAACTTTCGGCATACTCAGCCCTCCTCGTCGACCATGACCTTGCAGCGGTCTTTGGGCCGCCATATTTCGGTGGCCAAGCACTCTGCCGCCATCGATAGACGATCGAGGGAACGGGCCCTATGCCAGACCAGGCACCGCCGACGCTGCCGCCGATGATGGCGATGATGCAGCTCCTGTTCGGCAAGCAGTTGACCTATTCGCTGTCGGGCGTGGCGCGGCTCGGTGTTGCCGACCACATGGACGGGACCGGGCGGCCGATCGAGGAGATCGCCGCGAAATGCGGCGCGCACGCACCCTCGCTCTACCGCGTCATGCGCCTGCTCGCGAGCTTCGGCGTGTTCAAGGAAGCGCCGCCGCGCCACTTCGCCTTGACACAAGCCGGCGAGCTTCTGAAATCCGGCGCGCCAGGCACGCTGCGCTACTTTGCCATGATGTTCGGCGATGAGTGGACCACCCGCGCCTACGAGCATTTCACCGATTGCCTGCGCACCGGCCAGGACGGGGTAAGCCAAGCCTACGGCAAGCATGTGTTCGACTTGCTGGCCGAGCGGCCCGACCAGTTGGACACGTTCCAGGCGGCGATGACCAGCTCCTCCACCATGGCCGGCAAGGTCGTCACCGATGCCTACGATTTCGGCGGGATCAAACGGCTCGCCGATGTCGGCGGCGGCCACGGCGCGCTGCTCGCCGCGATCTTGCGGCGCTACCCGGAGATGCAAGGCGTGTTGTTCGATCGGGCCGAGATCGTTGCCGGCGTCCCGAATGACCAGTTCGCCGGCAGCGAGGGGCGCATCGACGTTGAGGCCGGAAGCTTCTTCGAGCGCGTGCCCGAGGGCTGCGACGCCTACATCATGAAGCACATCATCCACGATTGGAGCGACGAACATTGCCAGACCATCTTGCGGCTGATGCGCGAAAAGCTGCCGAGCGACGGCCGCATACTGGTTTGCGATATGGTGGTGAGCGACGACCCGGGCCCGACTCCCGCCAAGCTGCTCGACATCGAGATGCTGGTGATGACGGTGGGCGGCAAGGAACGCACGAAGGATGAGTTCGCCGCGCTGTTCGCCGCGTCCGGCTTCCGGCTCAACCGCATCGTGCCGACCGAGCGCCCCCTCTGTGTCGTCGAGGCGGTGCCGGCCTAGAACGACGCGCTACGGCTTCGCCGGCGCGATTTCTTTCCACAGCTCCACCGGATAGCCGCGCGCATCGACGGTGAAGATCTGCCGCGCGATGACCGGCTTCTTGCCCTTGCAGGTCCAGTCATAGATCATTGGGTTCTCGTGCCCGATCACCGCGAGCGGGATCACGTCGGCATTGGGCTGCCCCGCGCAGAACTCCCGCATCGTCGCGCTGGGCTTCATCTCCTGGTTGGCCTTGCCGCAGATCGGACTGTTGCCCTGCACGCAGGCGAAGACCTTGCCGGCCATGCAGCGCCACACCACGGCGCGGGCGGGATCGACCTTCGCCCTCTTCTGGGCTTTCAGCTCGTCCGGGGTGTAGAGCGCCGGGATCATCCAATCGGCGACTTTCGGTCCGGTGTAGCGTGCATCGGGCGCACCGATATTCCCCACCGCCTGGCAATAGGCCGAAGCATCGGCGGACGCGGTATCGGCAGCCTGCGCTTGAGCGGGAGGCAACAGTGAGGCCAGCAGGCCGATACGCAACAGACAACGCCTCATCACCGATCCTCCCCCGACAATGCCCGATAGGGCCAGCCTCGATCAGTCATTCTCAAGCCTTGCCATTGAGACAAGTCGCGATTGTGAGGGCGCGGTCGAGCAGCAGCTTGCGCTCGCGGGCGTTGCGCGCCAGCCCTGCCGCCCGCTCGAACTCGGCCCGCGCCTCCTCCAAGCGGCCAAGCTTCTCCAGTAGGTCGCCGCGCACGCTCGGCAGCAGATGATAGGCTTTG
>DASQKJ010000055.1:0-14883 GCA_035630595.1 Methyloceanibacter sp. | reverse complement strand
GCAGCACCGGCAGCTGGAAGCAAATGCCGAAAGCGAGGATCAGCGTCATGATCAGCGAGAGATATTCGCTGACGCGCGCCGTGAGCTGGATGTGCACCTTGCCGTCGCCGGTCTGCTGCATCGACAGGAAGAAGGTCATGGCGAGCGGCATCACCACGAAGTAGACGAGCGCCGCGCCGATCAGGAACAGGATCGGCGTGGCGATGAGGAACGGCAGGAAGGCGTTGCGCTCGCTGCGATAGAGCCCGGGCGCGACGAACATGTAGATCTGCGAGGCGATCACCGGAAAGGCGATGAAGATCGCGCCGAACAGAGCGAGCTTCATCTGGGTGAAGAAGAATTCTTGGGGCGCGGTGTAGATCAGCTCGATCGGCACGTCGGTGCCGGCCGCCACCCGGTAGGGCCACAGCAAGAGGTTGTAGATCGGCTTGGCGAACCAGAAGCAGACCAGGAAGGCGATGAAGACGGCAAACAGCGTCCAGATCAGCCGGCGCCTGAGTTCGACCAGATGCTCGATCAGCGGCGCCTTGCTCGCCTCGATATCGTCCTCGTCCTTGCTCACGGGGCGGGCTCCGCGGGCTTTTTGCCGCGCTTGGCGTTAGCCGATTTGGACTCCGGCTTGGCCTGCTCGGTCTTGGCCTGCTCGGGCTTGGACTTGGCGGGGGCGCGCTTGCGTGCCGGTTTCGGCATGGCGGGCGGCGGGGCTTCCGGTGTCGCGCCGGGCTTCGGCAGCATCATCGGCCGGTCGACCGGCGCTTTGAGGTCGAGCGACGGCGTCTCGGTGCGCACGCTCTCGATCGCCTTCTTGACCTCCTCGACCTCGCTCTCGCGCATGGCCTCCTCGAACTGGCGCTGGAAGTCGCCCGCCGCGCGGCGGAGCTTGCCGGAATAGTGGCCGATGCCGCGCATCAGCTTGGGCAAGTCCTTCGGCCCGACCACCACGATGGCGACCACGGCGATGACGAGAAGCTCCGACCAACCGATGTCGAACATATGCGTGGTTTCGCGCCGCGTTTGGAACTCTTACGGGATGCGCGGGTCAAGCCCGGGCACGACGACCCAGTCGAGCAGGCGTACTAACCCGCTTTCTGCTTGCGCGGGGCCTTGGCGCGCGAGGCGGTCTTGGTATTCGGCTTCGGCGCTTTGTGCTCGATGACCTTGGGCTCTTCCGCGGCGGCGGTGTCCTCGTCCTCGGCCATGCCCTTCTTGAAGCTCTTGATGCCCTGGGCGACGTCGCCCATCAGCTCGGAAATCTTGCCGCGCCCGAACAGCAGCACGAACAGCACCAGCACGATCAGAATATGCGACCAACTCAATCCCATGAACGGCCTCCAGCGCGCCGGAAAATGGCGCGTGCTCGGGGTTTTGCCGACACTATGGCAGCAAAGCGCGCCCGGCTGCAAGCCGTGCGGGGCTTCCCAACAGCCGCAAATAAGACCTCATGCCGAGGAGCCGCCGGAGCGGCGTCGCGAAGCATGGCCTCACCCTTCGAGACGCTCGCTTCGCTCGCTCCTCAAGTTGAGGTCGGGCGGGTCGGCTCGCCGTTGTCGGCCTGGAACACGAGCACCGCGCCGGGATCGACGCCAACGCCGATCTCCGCGCCTTGCGTCGGCACGTCGCTCTCCTTGACGCGGGCGAGCAGCGGCAGGTCGAGCCCTTCGACGGCAATCTCGACCAGCGCCAGATCGCCCAGGAAACGCGCGTCGAGCACCCTGCCCGGCACGCCCTCGCCGGTAGCGAGCAAACGCACGCCGCGCTGCCGCACGCAGACCAGAGCCTCGGCGCCGTCGGGCAGGCCATTGGCAGCGAAGCGGCCTAACGGGGTCGCGGTATTGCCCTGCTCCACGCGGGCGGCAATCTCGTTCAGATCGGAGAAGGTGCGCGCGGCGAAAATGTCCTTGGGCGCGCGGTAGAGGTCGAGCGCCTTGCCGGTCTGCACGATCCTCCCCTTGCGCATCAGCGCCACCCGGTCGCCCATGCGCATCGCCTCCTCGGCGTCGTGGGTGACGACGACCGAGGTCGCGCGCGTCTCGTGCAGGATCGCGAGCGTCTCCTCGCGCATCTTCTCACGGAGCTGGGGGTCGAGGCCGGAGAACGGCTCGTCCATCAGCAGCACGCTCGGGCGCGGGGCGATGGCTCGCGCCAGCGCCACACGCTGCTGCTCGCCGCCGGACAGGATATGCGGATATTCGCCGGCGTAATGGGCGAGGCCCACCCGCTCGAGCGCCACGTGCGCCTCGGCGCGCGCCTCGCTCCGGCTCAGCGATTTGAGTCCGAAAGCGACATTATTCAGAATTGAAAGATGCGGGAACAGCGCGAAGTCCTGAAACATCAAGCCGATGCCGCGCCGCTCAGGCGGAACATAGGCCGCAGGGCCCGCCACCTCCTGGCCGTCGAGCAGGACGCGGCCCGCGGACGGCCGCTCAACGCCGGCCGCAACCCTGAGCAGGGTCGACTTGCCGCATCCGGACGGTCCGAGGAGGCAGAGCACCTCGGACGGGGCGATGTCGAGATCGACATGATCCAGCGCCAAGGTCTCGCCGTAACGGCGCGACACGTCCTCGAAGGTCAGCCGCGCGGCGAAGCTGACGGCGGCCTTGCCGCGGGCGCTCGCACGGCTGCTGCGACGATTGCCGCCGTTCAAGCCGCGCGCCTTGAGGAACTCCAGCATGGCGGAAGGTCTACGCGCTCAAACGCCTCAAGCGCAACCACCTCTCCCCACAGGGGACCGTGGGAGTTTCGCTATTCAGCGTCAGGAGCCGGCGGATCGTCGTCGCCCTCGCCGAGGGGCTCGTCCTCGAGCGGGTCCTCGTCCTCGCGCAGATCCGGCGCATCGTCCGGATTGGGCATCGAGAAGCCCGGCGGCAGGTTGGAATCGAGCAGCCCCGCCCCTTTCAGCTCGCCGAGACCGGGCAGATCCTGGATCGAGTCGAAGCCGAAATGGGTGAGGAAGGATTCGGTCGTGCCGTAGGTCACCGGGCGGCCCGGGGCGCGGCGGCGGCCGCGCAATTTGATCCAGCCCGTCTCCAGCAGCACGTCGATGGTGCCCTTCGACGTGCTGACACCCCTGATCTCCTCAATCTCGGCGCGGGTGACCGGCTGGTGATAGGCGATGATGGCAAGCGTCTCCAGCGCGGCGCGCGACAGGCGGCGCTGTTCGACAGCCTGCTTTTCCAGCAGGAAGGAGAGATCGTCGGCGGTGCGGAACGCCCATTTGCCGGCGACGCGCACCAGATTGACACCGCGCGCGGCATAGGAGCTTTGCAGCTCCTCGAGCAGCGCGCGCACGTCCTCGCCCTCGACGAACTGCCGCGCCAGCACCGCCTCGTCGAGCGGCTCTGCGGCGGCGAACAGCAGCGCCTCGACGATGCGCAGTTTCTCGCGCCGGTCGGTCGATTGCAGCGCGATCACATTGGAGGGGAGCGGCAGCGGAAGGCGCGGCCGGCTTCGCCCGCGCTCCATCTCGTCTTCCGGCATTGCCTCTACCCTACTCAATTGCTTCGCTGTCATCCTTGGGTCCCCGTTGTTATTGCTTCTCTAAAGCATGGTTATGCGGCGCGCTCGCGGCGGCGAACCATCAGCGGCGCGAACGACTCCGCCTGGCGGATTTCGAGCTTGCCCTCGCGCGTCATCTCCAGTGTCGCGGTGAAGCTCGAGGCGAGCGCGGTGCGCCGCAGCTCGGGCTCCACCAGGAACTCGGCCAGCAGGCGATCGAGCGGCGCCCATTCGAGATTGATGCCGAGCAGCCGCTCA
Source organism: Methyloceanibacter sp. (assembly GCA_035630595.1). Classification (GTDB taxonomy): domain Bacteria; phylum Pseudomonadota; class Alphaproteobacteria; order Rhizobiales; family Methyloligellaceae; genus Methyloceanibacter. Next base: position 11,130 of record DASQKJ010000055.1, on the reverse strand, counting down.
AGCTCGTCGCGCGCTTCCTTCAGCGACCACACCATGCGGGGCTTCATGCGCAGGCTGCGAACCGCGGTGCGGGTGCGCTGCTGGGAATAGGCCTTGAGCAGATCGTAGACATTGGCGTCGTAGACGCTTCTGCGCAGCACGCGGATCGGCTCGGGCAGGCCGCGCGCAAACACGTCGCGGCCGAGCCGCTTGCGCGTCATCAGCTGCGCTGACGCCTCCCGCATGGCATGAAGACGCTTGAGCCTGAAAGCGAGCAGCGCGGCAAGCTCGGCGCCGGTCGGCTCGCCCTCCTCCGAAGGCTCGGCGGGCAGCAGCAGCTTGGATTTGAGAAAAGCGAGCCAGGCCGCCATCACCAGATAGTCGGCGGCGATCTCCAGCCTGAGCCGCCGCGCCTCGGCGATGAAGTCGAGATATTGCTGGGCGAGCGCCAGCACGGAGATCTTGGCGAGATCGACCTTCTGCGTGCGGCCGAGCGCGAGCAGGAGGTCGAGCGGTCCCTCGAAGCCCTCGACGTCGACCACGAGCGTATCGCGGTCGTCAGCCTCGGAGCGGGTATCGGCTTCCCAATCGGAGAGGTCCTGCTTTTCGTCTACCATCGGCGTTTCGCTCGCGCTCATGCCCGCCCCATCGCATCGCCGAGATCGGCCTGTGCCGTCAATGTGCTACGCTCGGACGCGTCCGCCACGAGCGCCAATGAGTCCGCAACATCAAATGGTTGCGGATCGAGGAGCTTGGCCCGCGCAGCCTCAAAGCGCTCGGCGGCCAGCCCTTCGAGCGGCGGAACCCCGCCTGCCACCTCGACCATCTCGGCCAGCGTGCCGCTGCAATGCAGCGCCACGTCGCAACCCGCATCGATCACATCGCGGGCGCGCTCCGCGAACGGGCCGCGCAGCGCTTTCATGCCAAGATCGTCGCTCATCACCAGGCCGGTCATTCCGATCCGATCCCGAATCACTTCGCCCATTATAACGGGCGAGGTGCTTACCGGTCGCCGGTCGTCGAAGGCCGGCAGCAACACATGGGCGGTCATGGCAAGCGACGCGTCCCGGAGCGCACGAAAAGGGCGAAAATCGGTTGCCTCGAGCTCGCTTTCGGTAGCATCGATCTCGGGGAGCGACAGGTGGCTATCGGCCGTGGCCCGGCCATGGCCCGGCGCATGCTTGACCACCGGCAGCACGCCGCCGGCAAGGCAGCCTTCCATGACGGCACGTCCCAACGCGGTTACGATGTCCGGATCGGTGGAGAAGGCGCGGTCGCCGATGATCTCGTGCGCGTCCTTCTGCGGCACGTCGAGCACGGGCGTGGTGTTGACCGTGACGCCCACATCGCGGAGCTCCTGCGCGATCAGCCTGGCGCTGGCGAAAGCGCCGCGCGTGGCCGCCTCAGGGTCGGTCTCATATAGACGGCCGTAGCAACGAGCCGGAGGCATCTCACGCCAAAGCGGCGCGCGCAGACGCTGCACCCGACCGCCCTCCTGATCGATCAGCACGAGAACCTCGTCGCTTTCGACCACGTTCTTGAACGCAGCGATGAGCGCGCTGATCTGCTCCGGCGTGTCGCAGTTGCGGGCGAACAGGATCAGGCCGCAGGGTCGCTCTGCAGCAAAGAAGCGCCGTTCGGCGTCGGTGAGAGCGAGGCCGGCACAGCCCGAAATGAAGGCTTTCAGGTCCACGACGCGGGTTAGCCTGCGTCGCGGGCCAAGGTCAAGGCCGGAAAGCTATTGCGCCGCCATGACCAGGCAATCGGGCAAGCCTTGCGACTTCAACTGGGTACAGAGCTTGCTGGCCGACGTCTTGTCGGGAATCGGGCCGATGCGCAAGCGATACCAGACACCCTTGGCGCCGAGATCGGCCTTCTGCACGATCGGCCGGTAGCTGCCGAGCAGGCTCGGATATTTCTGCTGCATATCGGCGAAGCTTGCCAGCGCCTCGGTCTGGTTCTTCTTGGAGGCAACCTGCACGACATATTTCGAGGGCGGGGCGGCGGCCTGCGGCGCAACGGCCGCGGTCTGCTGCGGAGCGGGCGCTGGCGCAGGAGCCGGCGCAGGAGCCGGCGCGGCCGGCGGAGCTTGCAAGGCTGCAGCCTCCTGCGGCACGGAAGCCGTGGCCAGTTGCGCCTCAGGTGGCGTTCCGGGCGCGGCGGCCAGCTCCGGCTGGGCAGGTGCCTCCGGCGACTCCATCACCGACCCGTCGGGGCGCACCACCATGGTCTTCACGCGGCGTGGACCGCCGTCGGGCATCGAGCCGTCGTCGACGGACGCCACTGGAATAGGTTCGCCTCCGACCGATTGGGTGGTGGGTGGCGCGCCGAGATCGGTGCTGGCGACCGGTGCCGGCATGCCCGCGGTCTCCATCGACGGCGGCAGGGCCGGCACGGCGACATTCTCCTGACGCGGCACGAGCCGCTCGGATTCTGGCTCGTCGCCGTTCTGCAACCGATCGTAAATCAACTTGTTTTTGTGAGGAAATTCCTTGCCACCCGCGTCCTCGGGAAGCTCCTTGACCGGGCGGCTGTCGGCCGTCACCAGAGGTAGCGCCCCGTTGGAGAGTCCGCCGCCGCTCTGCTTGTAGGCAAAGGCCAAAGCGCCGCCGAGGGCGATCGCCCCGAGCAGCGCGCTGCCAACCATGAAGGCGCTTCGGCCCTTGATGGCTACCTTGGCGCGGGCGCCGGGCGGGGGCACAGCCTGCCCCTCATCGAGGAAATCGGCATCGAGCCGTTCGCTCTCGTAGAAATCCTGCGCGGCGCGGCGAGTCTGGCCGTTCGAACCGAGCGAAATCTGCGGCGGCTGATCGTATAGCGCGTCGAAGGCCTGCAACTGACGGCGTGGATCGCTCTGCCCGGCCTCGCCGGAGGTCATGCCGTAATCCTGTGGCATCTCCTCGGTGAAGGTTTCGAAGCTCTGATCGGGCTGGGGCGCCGGCTCTTGATGGCCGTATGACGGGGTTGCCGGGAAGCTCGCATCGGCAAAATTCGTGTCGAAGCTCTGCGGCTCGGGAAAGCTCGCATCGCCGAAGTTCGGCTTGGCGAAATTCTGATTGCCGAAGCTCGCGCCGGCGAAATTCTGGTCGAAGCCCGACTCGGGAAAGTGTGCGTCGTTCGACGCCGGCTCCGCGAAGCTCGCATCGGTGAAATTCTGCTCTTGGAAGGGCTGACCGGTGAAGCCTTGCCCACCGTTAGAGTTCCCACCCGGATAGGCCTGAGGCGCGGCATGCTCGGCGCCGGCGTAATTCGGCATCTGCGCCGGCTGGTTGGCAGGGTGGAAGCTCTGCGGTGCGTACTCGGCCTGCTGATAGCTCGGCGCGGGCTGCGATGTGTGGGGATGGAGATAGTTCGGCTGGGCTGGAGGCGCGGGCTGATAATTGGGTGCGGCCGCGGCATGCGGAGTCTGATAGTTCGGCGCCGCGGCAGGATGCTGGCTTGGATAAGCGAGCGGGGGCGGCGATTGCGGGCTCGAATAGTTCAGGCCCGGGGCCGGCTGCAGCGGCGCGGCATAGGGATTATAGGCGGGCTGAGGTGGCTGGGGCTGCTGTGGGGCGGTCTCGGGACCGCGAGTGACCGGCTTATAGACCGGCATCTGTGCAAAGACCGGGCTGCCGCCGCCAAACATCGGGCGCTGACCGCCGGCCGGCTGACCCGGCCCTCCCGCTCCATGAGCCATTAAATTTCCCTCGCTCTCTTGAGCCTTAAGCGCGTTGTTACCCCAAGTCTCTACGCCAGGAGCGCTCAAGTTGTGCTTGTTGGTGAAGTCTGACTGCGAACCAGGGTTGGGACCGGCCGGATGGCCGTATCCATCTTCGTGCGTCGACATGATACTTCCCTCGAACCATCCCCTCTGCCCCGGATTGGCTCAATGCAACTCGTGCATGGCGTGAACGCCGAGGATCCCCAAACCCGACGCCAAAACGCGCTTCGTGGCGGCTACCAGCGCAACACGAGCACGCGTTAACTCTCGGTCACTCTCGTAAATAAATCGTAATTGTGGCAAGTCTTTGCCTCTGTTCCAGAGGCCGTGAAAGTCTCCGGCAAGATCATATAGGTAAAATCCCACCCGGTGTGGCTCATGCGCGGCAGCAGCCGCCTCGACCAGGCGGGGGAACTGGGCGATACGGCGGATCAAGGCCAGTTCGGCCTCGTCCGACAGACGATTCAGATCGCTTCCCGCCAAAGCCCCCTCCTCCAGATCCATATCCGGGAAGGCCTCCGCCACGTTACGCAGAACGGAACTCGCCCGTGCATGGGCGTACTGGACATAGAACACCGGGTTGTCCCGCGACTGCTCGGTGACCTTGGCGAAGTCGAAATCGAGCGGCGCGTCGTTCTTCCGGTAGAGCATCATGAAGCGAACCGGGCCTGCGCCCACCTCGTCCACGACCTCCCGGAGCGTCACGAACGTCCCGGCACGTTTCGACATCTTGACAGGCTCGCCGGCCCGAAACAAGCGAACCAGCTGACAAATCTTGACGTCCAGCTCGGCGTGGCCGCCGCTCAGCGCCGCGACCGCGGCCTGCATGCGCTTGATATGGCCACCGTGGTCGGCGCCCCAGACGTCGATCATCGTGTTGAAGCCACGTGCGAACTTGTCGCGGTGATAGGCGATATCGCCAGCGAAATAAGTGTAGCTGCCGTCGGCTTTCATCAGCGGCCGGTCCTGATCGTCGCCGAAATCGGTGGAACGGAACAGGAGCTGCTCGCGGTCCTCCCAGTCCTCGTCGATCTTGCCCTTGGGCGGTGGCAGGCGTCCCTTATAGATGAGCCCCCGGGCCTTGAGGTCGGCGATGGTTTCGGCCACCTCGTCGCGCGGGCCTTCGCTGAGCGAACGCTCGGAGAAAAACACGTCGTGGTGGATGCCGAGCGCGGCGAGATCCTCCTCGATCATTCCGAGCATGGCCTGCAGCGTCGTCGCGCGCACGATCGGCAGCCATTGCTCTGCCGGCATGGCGAGCAGCTCCTTGCCGTGCTGATCGGCGAGCTTCTGCCCCACCGGCTTCAGATAGTCGCCGGGATACAGGCCTTCTGGGATCGCGCCGATCTCCTCGCCGAGCGCTTCGCGGTAGCGAAGGTAAGCCGAGCGGGCGAGCGCATCGACCTGGGCGCCGGCGTCGTTGACATAGTATTCGCGAGTGACGGCATAGCCGGCGAAGGCGAGCAGATTGGCGAGCGCATCGCCGAACACTGCGCCGCGCGTATGGCCGACATGCATGGGACCGGTCGGATTGGCGGAGACATATTCCAGGTTCACAGCCTCGCCCTTGCCGATGGCGCTGCGCCCGAAAGCCGCGCCCTGCTCCAGCACCATGCGCAGCACGCTCGGCCAGAAGGCAGAATTCAGTGTCAGATTGATGAAGCCGGGCCCCGCGATCTCGGCCCGGTCGACATGCGGGTCGACGGCGATCAGCGGCACCAGGCGCTCGGCGAGCGCGCGGGGCGGCTTCCCGGCTGCCTTGGCTAGCACCATCGCCGCATTGGTGGCCAGATCGCCGTGAGAGGCGTCCTTGGGCGGCTCGAGCGTGATGCCATCGAGGCTGGCGTCATGCGGCACCACGCCGTCATGCTTGAGCTGCTGGACCGCGGCGAGCACCCGCCCGTGGAACCCTGCAAAGACGTCCATGTAAACCCCAGGTGAGACTCTTTTGGGCGCATGATCTTAGCGGAAACCGGTTCCGACTTTTCCGGATCATGCTTGGCGCGACTAACGCAATTCGGGGGTGGCGTCAAACCAGCGGCGATGCTCGGCGAGCGCGAAACGGTCGGTCATGCCGGCGATGAAATCGGCGATGTGACGGGCATAGGCGCGGTCATCGCGCGCGGGCGCCTGCTCGCGCCATTCCGGCGGCAGCGCCGCCTCGTCGGCGCTGTAGCGCCGGAACAGGTCCCGCACCACGGCCTCGGCCTCGCCCATGATCCGCGCCACGCGCTCCTGCCGGTAGACGTGGGTGAACAGAAAGCCGCGCAACAGATCGAGATCGCGGCGCATCGGCTCGGAGAAGGCGACGATCCGGGCCGGCGCATGGCGGATGTTGGCGGCGCTGCGCGGCGCGAGCTGCGCCAGCCGCCGCCCAGCTTCGGCGACGGCGTCCTCGATCATCGCGCTGATCAGGCGGCGGATCGCCTCGTAGAGCAGTCGCCCACCGTCGATGCCGGGATAGGCGTCCCGTACTTCCGCAAGCGCCCTGCCTGCAATCGGCACTTCGGCAAGCTCGGCGAAGCTAAACAGCCCGGCGCGGTAGCCGTCGTCTATGTCGTGATTGTTGTAGGCGATGTCGTCGGCAAGCGCGGCGGCTTGCGCCTCGACCGAGGCGAAGCTGGCAAGCTCGAGGTCCTGCCGCGCGCAATAGCCGAGAATGGATTCCGGCACGGGCCGGTCTGGCTTCACCGCATTCGGTCCGGCGACCGGCCCGTTATGCTTCACCAGGCCTTCGAGCGTCTCCCAAGTGAGATTGAGGCCGTCGAAATTCGCATATCTCTTTTCCAGCGCCGTGACGACGCGCAGCGACTGGGCGTTGTGGTCGAAGCCGCCGGCGCCGGCCATCGCCGCGTCGAGCGCGCGCTCGCCGGCATGGCCGAAGGGCGGATGACCGAGATCGTGCGCCAGCGCGAGCGCTTCGGTCAGGTCCTCGTCGACCCGCAAGGTCCGCGCGATGGCGCGGGCGATCTGCGCCACTTCGAGACTGTGGGTGAGGCGCGAGCGATAATGGTCGCCTTCGTGGTAGACGAACACTTGAGTCTTGTAGTTGAGCCGCCGGAACGCGGATGCGTGCAGGATGCGGTCGCGGTCGCGGGCAAAGGGCGAGCGGCCAGGACTCTCCGGCTCGGATACGAGCCGGCCGCGGCTCTGCGCCGGATCGACCGCATAAAGCGCCAGCGAGCCGGGCGCCTCCCCCGGTTTGTCGGGAGAGATCGGCTCGCGGCCGCGTCTTTGCTCGATTGACAAGCGCCCGCGCCTTCCTATGTTCAACCAAGGATTGGCTACACCCAAGATGAGCGAACCGTCCACCATCACCTTGAGCGCGAGAGCGGCCCACCGCATCGCGGAGCTTATCAAAGCCGAGGCGGCGCCCACGCTGTTCCGCGTGAGCGTCGAGGGCGGCGGTTGCTCGGGCTTTCAATACCGCTTCGACCTCGTCACCGAGACGGCGCCGGACGATTTGCTGATCGAGCGCGACGGCGCGAAGGTGGTGGTCGACCCCGTCTCGCTCGGCTTCGTGCATGGCGCGGAGCTCGACTTCGTCGACGAGCTGATCGGCGCCCAGTTCAAGCTCAACAATCCCAACGTCACCGCCGCCTGCGGCTGCGGTACCAGCTTCTCGGTCTAGCCCCCCTTTTGCCGTTGGTCGCCTATTTGTCATGACAATGTCTGGCGAATGCGGTATAGATCGTCCGGGAATAAACCTAATGCCCCCGCGCACCAATCGAACCGAGAAGCTTGACCTGCGACTTACGCCTAGGGCTAAGCGCATGTTGCGAACAGCCGCGGAAGCAAGCCACAAGAGCTTGACGGAATTTGTGCTTGAGAGCGCGCTGGTGCGTGCTGACCGCGTGCTCGCGGACCGCCAGGTCTTTCGTCTCAATGCCAGGCAGTGGGCGGCCTTTACGACGGCTCTCGATGCACCACCGAAACCGCGGCCTCGCCTCGCCCGACTTCTTCGTGAGCCAAGCGTGCTCGATTGAGTACAGGCACTTCGTTCGATCGTCCCCTGATCGAGAAGCTCACGAAGTATCATGCCCTCGAGACATTTGACTGCGGCGTAGAACCACTCAACGCTTATCTCAAACGGTTTGCCCTGGTGAACCAGAGCGCCGGTGGGGCGCAAACTTATGTTGCCTCCTCAGACGGTACCGTCGTCGGCTATTACAGCCTAAGCACTGGGAGCGTGCAATACGAAGAGGCGCCGGAGCGAGCACGCAAAGGTCTCGCGAGACACCCGGTTCCAATAATTCTGCTCGGACGTTTGGCGGTGGATCGGCGTTGGCAGGGGAAAGGACTTGGTGCAGCGCTGTTGCTCGATGCGCTTCGTCGAACGGTGAGCGCGGCTGATATTATTGGCGTTCTGGCAATCTTGGCACACACAAAGGACGATGCTGCGCGGCAATTCTATGAGCATTTCAACTTCGATGCCTCGCCGGTCGAGCCGCTACACATATTCCTGCTCATCAAGGAGATTACGAGCTTGCTAAAGGCCACGCTATGAAGATCGCCACCTGGAACATCAACGGCATCAAGGCGCGCGTCGATGCGGCCACCACCTGGCTGAAATCGGCGTCGCCGGACATCGCCTGCTTCCAGGAGATCAAATGCGTCGACCAGGCCTTTCCCAAGGAGGTGTTCGAGGAGCTCGGCTATAACGTCGCGGTGCATGGACAGAAGGGCTTCAACGGCGTGGCGCTCTTGTCCAAGCTCCCCTTCGACGAGGTGATGCCGCGGCTCGCCGGCGATCCGGACGATCTGCAGGCGCGCTATCTCGAGGCCTGCGTGTCGGTGCCGTCAGGCGTGCTTCGCTTGATCAATATCTATCTGCCGAACGGTAATGGCAGCCCGGAGAAGTTCGTCTACAAGCTCGCATGGATGACGCGGCTCAAGGAGCGCATCAAGACGCTGCTCCTGAACGAGGAGCCGATGGTGATCGCCGGAGATTTCAACGTCATCCCGGCGCCGGAGGATGTCTATAACCCCGCCGCGTGGATGGACGACGCCCTGTTCAGGCCCGAGAGCCGGGCCCATCTCCAGGCGCTCGTCAATCTCGGGCTCACCGACGCCTTCCGCGCCTGTCACGACGAGCCGCACCGCTACACGTTCTGGGACTACCAAGCCGGCGCCTACCAGAAGAACCAGGGCCTGCGCATCGACCATCTGCTGCTCTCGCCGCAGGCGGCAGACCGGCTCCAGGCCTGCGAGATCGATCCCGTGCCGCGGAGCTGGGAGAAGCCCTCAGATCACGTGCCGATCTATGCGGAGCTTGCGCTTTAGGGCTTGAGCCCGGACTCGGCCGGGGCGGCGCCGAAGCCGATCGAAAGCCCGATCGGAGCGGCAGGCGGCGCACCAGGCTTGGTCAAGGGCATGACCTCCGCCGGCGGCGCTGCGGGCGTCTCGGCGGGCATCACCGCGATCTCGGGTTTGGCCGCGACTTCTGGCTTTGCCTTGGCGGCGGGCGCGGCTGCGGACTTCACGCCCCCCAGTTCCGGCAGCAGCGCATCGGCGTCTTTGCGGGTGGCGTTATCCGACTTGCCGAACGCCTCCTGGTAGAGCTGGTTGATCCACTCGGGCTCTTTGCCGCTCGACACGGCGTTCTCGTGGGCCAGCATGATCAGCGCAAGCCCCCTCGCCCGTCTTTGCCGGACATCCTCGCCGCGCCACAGAATTTCGCCGAGTGTCGCCTGGGACGCCGGGTGCTGCTTCTTGGCGGCCGTGGCCAGCCAGTTGACGGCCAGCCCCAGATTCTTCTCGACCCCGTCGCCGTTCAGATAGAGGCGGGCAAGCCGATACTGCGCTTCGGCATTGCCGAAATAGCTCCCCGCATGACGGAACAGATGGGCGGCATAAGACGGGTTGGACGACAGGCTCATGTCCCGAACGCCGTCGAGATAATACTGGCCGAGCGCGACGAACGCTTCGGCCGCATATTTCGCGATCGGGCTCCGCGGACTGACATCGGCCTGCTGGTCGGCGATCTGCTGGAAGTAGGAGAACGCCTTGGCGTCGTCCTTCGGCAGATCGTGCCCCGAGGCATAAGCGCGCGCGAGCTTCACCTGGGCACCGAGCACGCCGCGTTTGGCCGCATATTCGAGCGCCGGAACCGCCGTCGCCGGCATGTCGGATTTGAGCGCAGTAGCGCCTTGGCGATAGGCCTCGGTCGCCGACGCATAAGGCGGCGCATCGTCGGCGGAAACCGCAACGGGGCCCATCGTTACGAGGGCCGCAAGCGCGCCGAGCGCGAGCTTGTTACACATCAGCATAGCACGCTACTTCCACACCGCCGCCGGGATGGGTCACCGCACCGGTGCGCGCCGGCCCAACCTCGTTGGCATATTTCCACAGATACCCACTCTTGAAGGGAACCGGCCGCGCCTTCCACGCCTTGGCCCGCTTGGCCAGCTCACTCGCATCGAGCTCGACATCGAGCGTCCCCTTTCCGGCGTCGATGGCGATCATGTCGCCGTCGCGCAGGAGCCCGATCGGTCCGCCAAGCGCGGCCTCGGGCCCGACATGGCCGATGCAGAAGCCGCGCGTCGCGCCGGAGAACCGGCCGTCGGTGATCAGCGCGACCTTTTCGCCCATGCCCTGGCCGTAAAGCGCCGCCGTAGTCGACAGCATCTCGCGCATGCCGGGACCGCCCTTGGGCCCCTCGTAGCGGATGACGATCACGTCGCCTTCCTTGTAGTTGCGTGCGCTCACCGCCGCGAAGGCGTCCTCCTCGCAGTCGAAGCAGCGCGCCGGACCGCGGAATTTCAACCCATGCATGCCGGCGACCTTGACGATGGCGCCGTCAGGCGCGAGAGAGCCCTTCAAGCCGACCACGCCGCCGGTGGGCGAGATCGGATCGTCGGCAGGGCGCACGACGTCCTGGCCGGAGTTCCACCTAACCTTGGCGAGATTGTCCTTCATGGTTCGTCCGGTGACGGTCAGGCAATCGCCGTGGAGATAGCCGTGATCGAGGAGAGTCTTGAGCAGAAGCGGCACCCCGCCAGCTTCGAACAAGTCCTTGGCGACATAGCGGCCAGACGGTTTCAAATCCGCGATATATGGTGTCCGTTTCATGACCTCGGCGACGGCGAACAGGTCGAAGTCGATACCGCATTCATGGGCGATGGCGGGCAAATGCAGGGCCGCGTTGGTCGAGCCGCCGGTGGCGGCAACGATGGCCGCGGCATTCTCGAGCGATTTGCGGGTGACGATGTCGCGCGGCCGGATATTGAGCGCGATCAAATCCATGATCTTCTCGCCCGCCGCCATGCAGAACCGGTCCCTGATCTCGTACGGCGCGGGCGCGCCGGCCGAGTACGGCAGCGCGAGCCCGATGGCCTCGGAGACGCAGGCCATGGTGTTGGCGGTGAACTGAGCGCCGCAGGCGCCGGCCGACGGACAGGCCACCTGCTCGAGCTCGTCGAGATCCTCGGTGGTCATCTTGCCGACCG
>DASQKJ010000054.1:0-12292 GCA_035630595.1 Methyloceanibacter sp. | reverse complement strand
CAATACAAGCGTAGGATCCTTGTATGAGTTGTATTCGTACAAAAACAACACCAACAGCGGTAATACTTCTCACGCCACGTCTTGTTCGTAGAAAATCCAGCGAACACGGGGATCGTCATCTTTTGAATGAGCGATAAGAGTGTGAAGCCCTGATTGTTGGACGCGCTTGCCTCTTGATAGGATGCAATTGCGGATATGACGCCGAGATCCCCATTGAACCTGGTCCAAAGGGTCTCCACGCCAAACAGCCAGACGGGTGCGAGGGCCGCGACCAGCAGCAGCGCTGACACGGGGTAGAGCAGCGACAATTCTGCGCCCTCGTTCTCCGGCAACGCCATCCTCCCGTACTGATGGTATTCTCATATGCCACCACTCTAGCGGGAACACCAGGGCAGCCGCCATGGCTCTCTAGCTGATCGGGTGCGGGAAGCTTGGCTGCTCTTCGCTGAAAGTGCGAATGCACGTCGATTAATCGGCGCGCTTCGGACCCCAGCCGCGGCGGGGCCCATAAGGAGCCATCTCACGCGGCCATTCGATGTCTTGCGGGTAGAGGCTCCGCTGCAACGCCTGGGTGCCGTAATCGCCCTTCGCGTAAGGCACAAAACCGAAATAGAAGCTGTAACCGCCCGGCCGGCCGGGTATGTAATAATAGGGATAGATCGGGGGACGCCCGCGCCGGTAGATTTTGACTTGGGTCAGCTGCGACGGCAGGTTGCCGAGCGCCTGCGCCAAGGGCGGCGCAGCCTGCGCCGGACTGCCCCCTGCGGCGAGCAGGCCGAACGCCGCCGCGATCCCCGCCAGGACCAGGGCTATTTTTCTGTAAAGGGCGAATCGCTGCCGCATTTGCGTCTCCTGCCTATTCACGAAACAGCTTAGAGACGCATTGCTCTTCCTGCAATGTGTCGGAATGGACAACTGGCTCTTCGCCCTGCAACTCGGCGTCGTGGTGACGGCGGTCGTTCTGATCGCCGGGTGGACCGCAAGCTATGTTTTGCGCGCGGCGCGTGCCGGCGTTCCGCCGGTGATCAGGGCATCCTTCACCGAGTTGCAGAAGGGCTGGTACCAAGTGCAGATCGCCGTCGCCAATCGGGCGCCTTACCCCATCGTCGTCGACGAACTGAGGCGCGTGCGGCCGAGAGCTGCGCGGCTGCTCGCGCCGATAAAGCAGGTCAACACGCGGAAGGGCGAGTTCCAGGTCTGGTCGCATCCCTCGACCGACAAGGCGACCGCGAGCATTCCGCTCGACCTCGCGCTCGGGCCGCACGAGGCCCATTCCGGGACGGTGGCGCGGGCCTCCGAGGGCCATCTGACGGCGTGGCTGCTCCTCTCCGAGACCAGCAACCCTGGGGAAGTCACGTTGGAACTGGCCATGCTCGATGGGGCCGGGCATCTTCGCCGCTATCCTTTCATTGCACGCCGGGAACACTCTGCGCCTCGCGTCAGAACTGGAAATAGATGAAGCTCAACGGGGCGCCCTCGCCGACTTGCAGCACGCAGACCGCCGCCAGCAACGCAACGACGATCGCCGTGGGCCAATTCGGCCGGAGCCACATGGCAATCTCGAACGTTGGGACTTTGAACAGCGCGATGGCGCCGGCGATCGCAATCGGTATTAGGGTGCTCGCGGGCCATAGCGACCCCAGCCCCGCTTGGCCGATCAGTCCGGCGAACATGTTTGCAGCGGTGAGGAGATCGGGCGAGCGGAACAGGACGAACAGCAGCACCACGAAGCTGATCGTAATCGCCCAGGCAACAAGCGAGGGGAGCGGAGGTCCGTAAGCCTGCCAGAACCTGCAAACCAACAGGCCTACACCATGGCCGAGACCCCACAGCACGAACGTCCAGCCCGCACCGTGCCAGAGGCCGCATAGTCCCATGGTGACCAGCGTCGCCCATACATAGACGCCGACGCCTTCGCGGCTGCCGCCGAGCGGGAGGTAGACATAGTCGCGCAGCCAGCGCGACAAGGTGATGTGCCAGCGGCGCCAGAAGTCGCGCAGATTCACCGCACGATAAGGCACGTTGAAGTTCACCGGCAGCATCAGCCCGCACATCAACCCGATTCCCATCGCCATGTTCGAATAGGCGACGAAGTCGAAGAAGATCTGCAGCGCGAAAGCCAGAGCGCCCGCGCCGGCCTGCGAGACTGTCGGCACGGTGAGCGCCGCACTGGCGAAGATCGGATCGGCGACGAGCGCCAATTGATCGGCTACGAAGAACTTCTCGACGAAGCCGATCAGGAACAGCACCAAGCCGCGCCCGATGCGCTCATACATGCCCGTGCGCAACGGATCGTAGGAGAACTGCGGGATGATTTCGTTGTGCCGCATGATCGGGCCGGCGATCAGATGCGGAAACAGCACGATGAACAGGCCGAACACCCGGATGTCGTAACGCGGCGCAGTGCCGCGCAGGCGATCGACCAGATAGGAGATCAGCTCGAACGTGTAGAAGCTGATGCCGATCGGCAGGATCAGCGAAGCCTTGGCAAATTCACGTCCGGTGACCTGCTCCAGGATGCTCGCGCCGAAATCGATATATTTGAACAGGCCGAGCACCGCGAGATTGGCGACGATGGCGAAATAGAGCAGCCAGCGCCAATCCTTGCGGATCGAAAGTTCGACGATTAGCCAGGTCAGCACGGTCTGCCCGGCCAGCAACGGCACGAAGCGCACGTCCCACCAGCCGTAGAAGACGAGGGAAGCGACGATCAGCCACCACTCGCGCCAGGCTTGATGCCGGGCGAGGGCGTAGAAGACGCCGACGGCGATGGGCAGGAAGAGGAGGATGAACTCCTGGCTGTGAAACAGCATCGGTTACGCGAGGTCCATTTTTGAAGCAGGTCCGCCGCTTGTGCAGGATTTCCGGCTCTTGCTCCTACTGGGCGGTGGACCGGACCTCCTCTGGGCGGGGCCCTTCAAGATAGCGCCACTCCCCTTGCGGGTCGTCCTTTCCGGTCTGGAGCGCCCGCTCGATGTTGGCGACGACGCGGTCGGCAATCGGCAGGCGGTAATGCAGACGATCCCACCAATTGGCGTCGGTCACCGTGATCTCGGACCGGATGTTGAAATCGATGAAGGGCACGTTGTGGCGCCGGGCGATCGCTCCAATACGCGCCTTGCACTCTTCCACCCGCGCCGCTTCCGCCGAACCGGGCCGCGGCTGCCGGGCAATATGCGCCGGTGCATAAACGAACACTATGCGCCCGCCGAATCTCGCGGTTATCTCCTCGAGCCAGTTAAGCGCCGGATACCGCCAGTTCGCCCGCTCCTCGGCACTTGGCACATGTGGCGGCACCTGCGGGTCGACCGAACTGGGATCTTCATCGCGCCAAAGCAAGGCATTGACCTTGACCGGGTCATAGGCGCTCTCCGGAGGCAGGAACACCTCGTAGCCGTCGACGAAACGCGCCTCTCTCAGGCCGACGGCGTGAGCAAATCTGCGCCCGCTGATCTCCACTGTCTTAGGGTTCAGCATGTAGCGAACATCGTTCCGCCAGTCGCCGTCATACATCCACTCCGGGAACATGCGGAACGTGGTGCGTCTATCTTCTGCCTCCACTTCGCACCACACATGGTCGAGCCCGACCAAAAGCGTTCGCCTATTGTCGACTTCCTCGATGAACAACGTGGCGAGACGATATTGCTCGTAAGCGCGTCCGGCATTCAGCGCAAGATTGGCAAACCGTCCGCCAAACACCCGTTCGAGCGCTCTCGGGTGCAGCAACCGTGAATCGGACGCGCCGATCACGATCGAGTCGTAGCGCTGCGAGCGAACCAGCGCCGGATATTGGAATCGTTGATTGGTGTCGCTGATCACATGTTCGCTGAAGAGGAGGCGCGGCAGGTTGCCGTAGGGGTTCATCAAGACGATGAACGCCGCCAGGAACGCTATGATGCCGGCGAAGCAGCCGAGAGCGGTCCACACGAAAACCCGCCAGGAATTCATCCCCTCTAATCCCCCCGTGGCGATTGTCCACGGAGTCTGCCCGGGAACATCGGCCGGAGCAAGCCGCCACGACCCCCGGAATTCCGTGCTCAGCCACAAGACATGCGACTCCGTTTCCGCGATGCGTTCAGCATCCGGGGTTCCGTCCGAGCGCTGATGCTGCGTGCATCAACCCGCGGCCGCCGCACCTCATCCCACCATCACGAACGCCTCATGAAAGCGCCCCTCAGAAGGACGAGGTGGGTGCAGTTTAAGGGAAGTTCCAAGGCCGGGGATAATAGCGGGGATAACCAGCGGAACGGCGCGAATTTTCACTATCGCGAAATGGCGCGCCAGCCGATGTCGCGGCGGCAGAAGCCTTCTGGCCAGTCGATCTTGTCGATCGCCGCATAGGCGCGCGACTTGGCCTCGGCGATGCCCTCGCCGCGCGCGGTGACGCCGAGAACCCTGCCGCCATCGGCGAGGACGCGGTCGCCGTCGCGCTTGGTGCCCGCGTGGAAAATCTCGACATTCGGATTGGCACCTGCCGCCGCGAGGCCTTTGATCTCCGAGCCTCTCTCATAGGCGCCGGGATAGCCTTTCGCCGCCATCACCACACAGAGCGCGTCGTCGCCGTGCCATTCGAGCGTGATCTCGCGCAGCCGCCCTTCGGCCACGGCGAGCAGGGCGGGCAACAGGTCCGATTTGAGCCGCAGCATCAGCACCTGCGCCTCGGGATCGCCGAAGCGCACATTATATTCGATCAGCTTGGCAACCCCGTTCTTCAGCATCAACCCGGCATAGAGCACGCCCTTGAACGGCGTGCCGCGCGCCTGCATGGCGCGGACCGTCGGCATGATGATCCACTCCATCGTTTGTGCGGAGAGTTCGGGGGTCATGACTGGCGCCGGCGAATAGGCGCCCATGCCGCCGGTATTGGGCCCCCGGTCGCCGTCATAGGCACGCTTGTGGTCTTGCGCCGTCGCCAGCGGCAGCGCGGTCTCGCCGTCCACCAGCGCGAAGAAGCTCGCTTCCTCGCCATCGAGAAATTCCTCGATGACGATTTCCGCGCCCGCGCCGAATGCGCCGGAGAGGCAAGCGTCGATGGCGGCATAGGCTTCCTCGCGTGTCTCGGCGATCACCACGCCCTTGCCGGCGGCAAGCCCGTCGGCCTTGACCACGATCGGCAGGTTTTGCGTCGCGGCGAATTCCTTGGCGGTGCGCGCGTCGGCGAAGCGGCGATAGGATGCGGTAGGAATGCCATATTCCGCGCACAGGTCCTTGGTGAAGCCTTTCGAGCCTTCGAGCTGCGCGGCGTCTCGCGACGGCCCGAACACTTTGATACCGGCCGCGACGAGAGCGTCGGCCAGTCCCGCCACCAGCGGCGCCTCGGGACCGATCACCACGAGGCCGATGTCGCTCTGCCGGCAAAATCGGATCACCACTTCGTGGTCGGCCACGTCAAGCTCGACGTAGTCGGCGAGTTCCTCGATCCCGGCATTCCCCGGCGCGCAATAGAGCCGATCGAGCAGGGGGCTTTGCCTGAGCTTCCAGGCGAGCGCATGCTCGCGCCCTCCGCCCCCGATCAGCAGCACCTTCACCAAGGATCACGCTCCGCTTGTAGGCTGCATGGCGAGCTTGTATTGCATGAAACGGATGGACGCCAATGGCTGATCGAACCGCAACGCCGCAGACCAATCTCGTCGAATACACCGTCTCGGAGCTCGCCTTCGCGCTCAAGCGCACGGTTGAGGACGCCTATGGGCTGGTGAAGCTCCGCGGCGAGATCTCGGGCTTCCGAGGCCAGCACGGCTCGGGCCATTGCTATTTCACCCTCAAGGACGAGAAGGCCTGCATCGAGGCGGTGATCTGGCGGAGCACCTATCAGCGGCTCAAATGCAAGCCGGACGAGGGGCTCGAAGTGATAGCACGGGGCCGGGTCACCACCTATCCCGACCGCTCCAAATATCAGATCGTGATCGACGAGCTGGAGCCTGCCGGTATCGGCGCGCTGCTCGCCCAGCTCGAAGAGCGCAAGAAGCGGCTCGCCGCCGAGGGACTGTTCGATCCGGCGCGTAAGCGGCCGCTGCCGTTCTTGCCGCGCATCGTCGGTGTGGTGACTTCGCCGACCGGCGCCGTCATCCGCGACATCCTGCATCGGCTCGAAGACCGCTTTCCCTCGCATGTCCTGGTCTGGCCGGTGCGGGTGCAGGGCGAGACCTGCGCGGTCGAAGTCTCCGCCGCCATTGTCGGCTTCAATCGATTGGACCGGAGCGGGCCCATTCCGCGCCCCGATCTCCTGATCGTCGCGCGGGGCGGCGGCAGCCTCGAGGACCTTTGGGGCTTCAATGATGAAGGCCTTGCGCGCACGGTCGCTTCAAGCACCATCCCGCTTATCTCGGCAGTGGGGCACGAAACCGATTGGACCATCATCGACCTGGTTGCCGATTTCCGCGCGCCCACGCCGACCGCGGCGGCCGAGCGCGCGGTTCCGGTGCGCGCAGATTTGCTCATCACCTTAACGCAGCACGGCCTTCGCGTCGCCACCTCGCTGCGCCGCCGGATCGAAAGCGGGCGGCACAGATTCGGAGGGCTAGCGCGCGGCCTGCCGCGCAAGGCCAATATTCTCGATTTGCCGCGCCAGCGCTTCGATCATGCGAGCTCGCGTTTGAAGCGGGCGCTCATCGCCAACGCCCGCGCACATCGGAATTGGCTTGATCGCGCCTCGGCGGGGCTCAGGCCGCAAGCACTGGCGCGCGCCGCGTCGTCCGGCCGCGACCGGCTGATCCGCATCGATCGCAACGCCTCGCGATCGGTCGGCGCGCTGCTCGATCGCTCGCGGGCCAAGCTCGACGCCCAGGCCAAGCTGCTCTTCACGCTCGGCTATCACAATGTGCTGGCGCGGGGCTTTGCGCTGGTGCGCGGGGCCGATGGGGCGATGCTGCGCCGCGCGTCGGAGGTGCAGCCTGATGCCGCTTTCGACCTCGAGTTCGCCGATGGCCATGTTGCCGCGCATGCCGATTCTGGCGAGCGCAAGCCGGAGCCGGCGGCGAAATTGCGTTCCAAACGCGGCGACGAAAAGCAGGGCTCCCTGCTTTAGAAGGCTGGCAACGGGCCGGCGCTGACGCTATGGTGATTGACAACAACGAAAAGCGACGGGCCACTTAGTCTTGATGAATCGTTTCGAACGCAACATTGGCTTCAAGGGCGAGGCCAAGCTGAAATATCTCGACGGCGAGGTGCAGGTATTGACGCCCGGCGATTTCGTGCGCTGCGCGGTCACCGGCCGCACCATCCCGCTCGACGAGCTGCGCTATTGGAGCGTGGAGCTGCAGGAAGCGTATGTTGATGCGGCCACCTCGCTCAAGCGCTTCCGCGAAACTCATCCCGCTGCGGCTGCTGCCGAGTAGGTTGGCTTCTCAAGACAGGCCGTCATTGCCCGGGCTTATCTCGGCCATCCCTTTGCTCGCTTTGGCCAAGTGCGCCTTGACAGCCTCAGGGTCGGAGAATGCAATTGCGATGGAGAACGGGCGCGAGCGGTGCTTCAGCTCGCCGGCGGCACTGTCCGGATCGTCGGGCAGCCGCACCCAATCCTTCTCGGTGGTGACCAGCATGGCGTTGTAGTCGGTCGCCTCCTTGAGCAGGCTCCGCGCTTGACGCTCGCTATAGCGATAGTGGTCGGGGTAGGCGCGTGCATCGATCAGCCGCGCGCCGTTGTCGCGCAAGGTGGCGAAGAATTTCTCGGGCCGCGCGATGCCGGCGAAGCCGATCACCGGCAAGACGCCGAGCCAGCGTTTGTCCTGGCGCGGCACCATGCGCGCCTTGAGCACTGGCTTGGCTTGCGCCGCGAATGCATCGCTGAGCCGCTCCGCCTTCTGGCCATCGCCGATGACGACCAGCGCATCGGCCCGTGCCATTTGCGCCTCGAGCGGCGCGCGGAGCGGTCCCGCCGGCATCACCAGCCCGTTGCCGATGCCTGACCCGGCATCCACCACCACGAGCGACAGATCCTTGGCCAGGCCGGGATTCTGGAACCCGTCATCCATGACAATGACGTCCGCCTCGCTTGCCTCGATGGCCTTGGCGCCCGCCGCGCGATCTGCCGAGACCATGGTCGGCGCCACCTCCGCAAGCAGCAGCGGCTCGTCGCCAACGATTTCCGCGCTCTGATTCTTTGACACCAGGACCGGCCCCTCGCTCTTGCCGCCATAGCCCCGCGTGAGGAAAGCCGGCTTGCGGCCCATTTCGGTGAGCAGCGCGGCTACGGCGATGGCGGTCGGCGTCTTGCCGCCCCCGCCCGAGGTGAAATTGCCGATGCAGATCACGGGCAGCCGCGAGCGGTAAGGATCGGTGCCGGCGAAGCGGGCTTCCGCCGCGTTGCCATAGAGACGGCCCAGCGGCGCGAGCGCCGAGGCGAGCGCGCCCTGCTTGCGATACCACCAGAACGGCGCCTTAAGACGCATGCTGCAACGTCGTCTTTGGCGGGAGATAGGCTTCGAGTTCGGCCAGCGTGCGCGGCAATGCGCCGCCCATCGCGGCGATGGTGCGGCTGGCCCGCTCGGTCATTGCCCGGCGCGCATTGGCATCGTCGAGCAATTCGAGCGCGGCGGCGGCGAGGCTTGCCGCATCCTTCACCTCCGTGCAGCCCTGGGCGCGCAGCAGCGCGGCGTAGGCATCGGTGAAGTTCTGCCAGTTGGGACCGGTCAGCACGGCGGCACCGAGCTTGATCGGCTCGACCGGGTTCTGGCCGCCGCGTTCGGCAAGCGAGCCGCCGACAAAGGCGACCGGTGCCAGCACATAGAACAGGCCGAGCTCGCCGATCGTGTCGGCCACATAAATGTCGGTCTCTGGCCGCGGCAGCTTGCCCTCCGAGCGGAGCGCAACGGCGAGGTCGAGCGCCTTGAGCTGCTCGACGACGGCCGGGCCTCGCTCGGGATGGCGCGGCACGATGATGGTCAGCAGGTCGGGATGCGACTGCTTCATCTTGAGATGCGCCGCGGCCACGATCTCGTCCTCGCCGGGGTGCGTGCTCGCCGCAAGCCACATGGTGCGCCCTGCGAGCGCGGCATCGAGCTTGCGCCGCCCGGGCAGATCGACCGGCGGCGGCGGCGCGTCAGCCTTTAGGTTGCCGACGTCCAGCGCGCGGGAAACGCCGAGCTGGGCGAACCGCTCGGCCAGGCCGTCATTCTGCGCCAGCACGAGATCGAACGCGGAGAATAGTGGCCGGCTCAAGCCGGGGCGCCGGCGCCAGCGGCGGAACGATGAAGCCGACATGCGGCCGTTGATCAGAACCAGCGGAACCCCAAGCGCCTGGGTTTCGAGCACGAGATTGGGCCAGATCTCCGACTCGACCAGAATCGCGAGATCGGGCCGCCAGTGTCGCAAGAAACGCTGCACGAAGGTGAGATTGTCGAGCGGCACATATTGGTGCAGCACCCCGCGCGGCAGCCGCGCGCCGGCAAGCTTGGCCGAGGTGACGGTGGCGGTGGTGAGCAGCATGCGCACCTCCGGCCGCTCGGCGGCGATCGCCTCGATCACCGGCAGCGCAGCATTGGCCTCGCCCACGCTCGCCGCGTGGAACCAGGCGAGGAAGCCCGGGGGGCGGGCTATGCTTGCCAGGCCGTAGCGCTCCGGACGCCGGGCGGGCTCCTCTTTGCCGCGCCGCGTACGCCAGGCCAGGATCAGCGGCGTAACCGGCGCGGCGAGCCGGGTGAACAGCCGGTAGGCCTTGAGCATAAGTCCGGGCTTGATGGTTGCTTGCTTGGTCAAAGGGTCCTTGGCTCCTGCCAGAGCATAAGCGCGCGCGGTGGCGTCGGCGAGAGCCGTCTCGATGGCAATTCGCCCCCGTTCGAGTGCCTCGGCGTCGTTGGTCTGCGGTACCCACACTGGGTCGCCGACCACGATGGCAAGCCTGGAGAAGGGGAGGTTGACGGTGAAGGCGCTCCAGCTGGGCAGCGCGATGCGGCGCCTGGTGGCGAGCGCCAGCGGCACGACGGGACGACCCGAAAGTGAGGCGAGCATGGCGATGCCTTCACCTGCCCGGCGCGCAGGCCCTGGCGGCACGTCGGCGGTCATGGCCACCGTGGCGCCCGCCGCGAGCGCGCGCAAGGACTCGCGCAAGGCGGCCACGCCGCCACGATTGCGCCGGCGCTTGCCCGCGCCGGCGCCCCTAATCAGCCGCATGCCGAAACGTTCGAGCACGGCGCCGATCAGCGCGGCGTCGCCGTGGCGGGAAACCATCGCGTGCACCTCCGCCGGGCGTTGCGGCTTGAGTTGCGGCAGCAGCAGGAACTGTCCGTGCCAGATGGCGAGGATTTGGGGATGCTGTGCGAACAGCTTGTCGTCGCTGTCCTGCGGGTCGCGCGTGACGTCGCTCGTCGCGTAGACGAACCGGAGGTACCGGGCAGCGAGTGCGCTGCTCAAGGCAGCGGCGGGCTTCGATCCTAGCAGCCGTTTCCACATGAAGTGTCTTGCTGCTATTTCCCGACCGCTAGGGCAGCTTCTTGGTCCGCCGCTCCTGGCGCCGGATCGCCCCCGGCGATGCCGAATTGGGTGCCGTGCAGCCTCGTATAGAGGCCGCCTTTGGCCACCAGCTCTTCATGACGTCCGCTCTCGATGATCCGGCCCTGATCGAGCACGCAAATGAGATCGGCCTTCTTCACCGTGGAGAGTCGGTGGGCAATCATCAGCGCGGTGCGGCCGCGCATCAGCTCTTCCAGTGCCGCCTGCACCTTGGCCTCCGCCTCCGAGTCGAGCGAGCTGGTGGGCTCGTCCAGCAGCAGGATCGGCGCGTCCTTGTAGATGGCCCGGGCGATGGCGATGCGCTGGCGCTCGCCGCCCGACAGGAGGCCTCCGGCCTCGCCGACGCGCGTATCGTAGCCCTTCGGCAGTCCCGTGATGAAGTCGTGCGCGGCGGCGGCCTTGGCGGCTTCGACCACTCGCTCCTGGTCCACCGGCTTCGAGCCATAGGCGATATTGGCGCCGATCGTATCGTCGAACAGCACCGGGTCCTGGGTCACGAGAGCGATCGACTCCCGCAGGCTGGCGATCGTCACCTGGCTGATGTCCTGTCCGTCGATCAGGACCTTGCCTCGGTCGGGATCGAAGAAGCGCAAGGTGAGATTGACCATCGTGCTCTTGCCAGAGCCGGAAGGCCCGACCAGCGCCACCGTGCGCCCCGGCGGAACCGTGAGGCTTACCGACTTGAGCACGCCGTTGCCGGGCTCGTAAGCGAAGGACACATTCCGAAACTCGATCTCGCCGCGCTTGAGCTTGAGCGGCTTGGCGTCGGGCGCCTCCTTGAGCTGGATGTCGCGGTCGATCACACCGAACACGCGGCTCGCCGCGGCAATGCCTTCCTGGAGCTGTGTCTGCAAGGTGGCGGCGCTCTTGAGCGGGGCATAGATGAGCAGCGCCGCCGTCATGAAGCCCATGAAATGACCGAGGGTCAGATCGCCGCGAATCCCTTTGGTGCCCGCGAAATAGATGGCGAGTGCGAAACCCAGCCCGGTGAGCAGCTCGATCGAGGGGCTGGACAGCGCCCGGGCCCGTGTGCCGCGCATGGTGAATTCGAGCGCGCGCTGGATGGCCGAAGAGGCGCGGGCCTCTTCCCGGTCCTCCTGCTGGTAGGCACGCACGACCCGCATGCCGCGCAAGGTCTGGCTGATCAAAGCCGAAAGGTCGCCCGTCTCCTGCAGCGACTTGGTCGTCGACTTCCGCATCTTGCGGCGCTGGCGCGACAGCAGGAACCAGGCGAACGGCATGAAGACCAGGATCAGCATCGAGAAACGCGGGTCCATGTAGAACATGGCCCCTAGCAAGATGATGACCTTGAGATAGTTCTCGCCGAGCGTCACGAGAGAGCGGCTGGCGGTCTGGCGGATGAGAAGAGCGTCGTTGAGGAAGCTCGCGAGCAGCCGTCCCGAATGCACTTTCTGGATCCAATTCAGGTCGGCGCGAGCCAGCTTGGCGAACATCTGCAGGCGAAGATCAGCGATGAAACGATGGCCGAGATAGGCGACGGTGACGTCAGCCACATATTCCGCGATCGCCTTGACGATCGTCACCACCACGATGGCGGCGACGATCCAGTAGATCATCTGCTCGTTCTTGGCGACGAATACATCGTCGGCGGTCCGTTGGATTAGGAAGGGGATGGCGCCGGTAGTCGCCGCCGTCAGCAGCATGGCGATCATGGCGACGGCCAGCAGCCCGATCCGCGGCCGCAAATGCTCGCGCCAGATCCGCCCCACGATCTCCCAGGTCGTATAGTCGACCTGAAGCTCGTCGGCGCTGCGCGTGATCGCGTCTGCGTCCCTGAACAGTTGATCGTTCAAGCGATTTCCCCGGTTTTTTGGCGCTTCGG
>DASQKJ010000053.1:0-20352 GCA_035630595.1 Methyloceanibacter sp. | reverse complement strand
GCTCCTCACCCTGAAGAAGGCGCGCAAGCGCCCGTCTCGAAGGGTGAGGCCCGTGACGCTTCCCCACGCATCGAGGCTTCAGCGAACCCTGCTGCTTCCCGCTGGGGAGAGGAGGTAGGCCGCGAGCCGGGCGAAAGCGTGCCCGACATCGAGGCGGCGCCGGCCGGGCCGCAAATCGCCCCCGCCGAGCCTCGCCCCGAAGCAGAGGTCCCGGCCGGCACCGAGATGGTCACCATGACCATGCGCGAGGCTTTGCGCGACGCGATGGCCGAGGAGATGCGCCGCGATCCAGCGGTGTTCGTCATAGGCGAGGAGGTCGGCCAGTACCAAGGCGCCTACAAAGTGACCCAAGGCCTGCTCGATGAGTTCGGCCCCATGCGCGTGGTCGACACGCCGATCACCGAATATGGCTTTGCCGGCGTCGGCGTCGGCGCGGCCTTCGCCGGACTCAAGCCGATCGTCGAGTTCATGACCTGGAACTTCGCCATGCAGGCGATCGACCACATCATCAACTCCGCCGCCAAGACGCTCTATATGTCGGGCGGCAAGATGCGCTGCCCGATCGTGTTCAGGGGCCCGAACGGCGCGGCCGCGCGGGTCGGCGCGCAGCACAGCCAGAACTACGCCGCCTGGTATGCGCATGTGCCGGGGCTCAAGGTGATCGCGCCATACACCGCCGCCGACGCCAAGGGACTGCTGAAAGCCGCCATACGCGATCCAAGCCCGGTGATATTTCTCGAACACGAAATTTTATACGGCCAGAGCTTCGAGGTGCCCAAGCTTTCCGATTTCGTGCTGCCGATCGGCAAGGCGCGGGTGGCGCGCACCGGAAAGGACGTGACTATCGTCTCCCTCTCGCGCGGCATGGCCTACGCACTCGACGCGGCGAGCCGCCTGGCCGAGGAGGGGATCGAGGCGGAGGTGATCGATCTGCGCACCTTGCGTCCGCTCGACATCGAGACTGTGCTCGCCTCTTTGCGCAAGACCAACCGCATTGTCGTTGTCGAAGAAGGCTGGCCGGTCTGCTCTGTCGCATCCGAGATTTGCGCGCGGGTCGCAACGCAGGGTTTCGATTATCTCGATGCGCCGCCGCTCGCGATCACCGGCGCCGACGTGCCGATGCCCTATTCCGCCAATCTCGAGAAGCTCGCGCTGCCCTCGGTGGAGCAGGTCGTCGAGGCCGCGAAATCGGTCTGCTATCGGAATTGATGCGCATGGCTGGAGCCAATATGAGCTGGAAGACAGGCGGGTGCCATTGCGGCGCGGTGCGCTTCGCGGTGCTCGCGCCTGACGCGGTCGAGGCCAGGGAGTGTAATTGCTCGATCTGCCGCATGACCGGCTATCTGCATCTCATCGTCGGACAGGAGCGCTTCCGCCTGAGGCAAGGCGCCGACAAGCTCACCACCTACAGCTTCAACACCGGCACGGCGAAGCACTATTTTTGCTCGATCTGCGGCGTGAAGAGCTTCTACGTGCCGCGCTCGAAGCCCGACGGTTACAGCGTGAATGTGCGCTGCCTCGACGACGGGCAGATGCGGGTGACCTCCGTCTCCCTGTTCGACGGCCAGCATTGGGAAGAAGCCTTCGCCGCTTCGCGCGGAGCGATCTGACGATGCCGACGCAGATCCTCATGCCCCGGCTTTCGCCCACCATGGAAGAGGGCAAGCTCGCTAATTGGCATGTCAAGGAGGGCGATGCGGTCAGGAGCGGCGATGTGGTCGCCGAGATCGAGACCGACAAGGCGACCATGGAGGTCGAGGCGCCTGAGGATGGGACCATCGGCAAGTTGTTGGTCGCCGGCGGCACCGAGCATGTTCCGGTGAACTTCCCCATCGCCGTTCTTGTGATCGACGACGAAGGGGACTCATCCTTGGAGACGCGGCCTGCGGCCGCTCCTCAGGATGAGGGTGATGCGCGGCGCGCGGCTTCCGCTCCTCACCCTGAGGAGGCGCGAAGCGCCGTCTCGAAAGGTGAGGCCCGTGACTCATCGGCCGAAGAGGTGATGCACAGAATCGCCGCGCAGATCAGAGGCGACGGCACGAGCGCCCAAGCCGAGCGCGTGTTCTCATCGCCTCTGGCGCGGCGCCTCGCGCGGGAATTAGGCCTCAACCTTGCGGCGCTCGACGGCTCCGGCCCGCACGGCCGCATCGTCAAGGCCGACGTGGAAGAGGCGGCGCGTGGGGCGATGCGCGCCGCGGAACGTGCCGAAGCCGCGCCGGCCGAAGCTGTGTCGGCCGAGATCGAGCCGGTCGAGATCGACACCGAGGCGGCGCGGCACCCGCAAGAGTTGGTTGCGCGGAACGGATCGCCGGAGCGGGACGGCTTATCCGACCGGCAGGTGCTCGCGCTCTATCAGCCGGGCTCCTACGAGATCGTCCCGCACGACACTATGCGACGCTTCATCGCCGAGCGGCTGACGCTCGCCAAGCGCAGCATCCCCCATTTCTATCTCGCCATCGATTGCGAGCTCGACGCGCTGATCGCCGCGCGCAAGCGGCTCAACGCGCTCGCCCCGCAAGAAGGACCGCGCGCCTTCAAGCTCTCGATCAACGACTTCATCGTCAAGGCGATGGCCATGGCGTTGCAGACGGTGCCCGCCGCCAACGCGACCTGGACCGAGCAAGGCCTGCTCCGCCATCGCGCCTCGGACATCGCGGTGGCCGTCGCGCTCGAAGGCGGCGGCCTGCACACGCCGGTGATCCGCGACGCCGAGATCAAGAGCCTGTCGGAGATCTCCAACGAGCTACGCGATCTCGCCGCCCGCGCCCGCTCCAAGCGGCTCGCGCCGCATGAATATCAGGGCGGCTCCACCACCATCTCCAATCTCGGCATGTACGGCATCGACCGCTTCGACGCGGTGATCAACCCGCCGCAGGCCTCGATCCTGGCGGTGGGCCGCGCCGAGAAGCGCCCGGTGGTGAAGGACGACGTGCTGAAGATCGCCACCATGATGAGCGTCACCTTGTCGGTCGATCACCGGGTGATCGACGGCGCGCTCGGCGCCGAGCTGCTCGCCGCCTTCAAGGCCTATCTCGAAGACCCCGTGACCATGCTTGTGTAGGCGACTACCTCTTGCTCGTCATTCCGGCGCAAGCCGGAATCCAGACGGGCTTGCACAGAGCAACTGATCCTGGATACCGGCTTCGCCGGTATGACGCAATTGGGCAGGCAAGGATGACCCCGCAACCGAGTTTCCGTCCTGCGACCAAGGCCGATGCCGCTTCGCTCGCGGTGCTGGTGGACATTGCCGGCGAGGGAATGGCCAACCATATGTGGCAGGCGCTGGCAACGCCAGGCCAGTCGGCGATCGAGATTGGCCGCGAGCGGGCGCGGCGCGAGGAGGGCGGCTTCTCTTACCGCAACGGCACCATTGTCGAGATGGATGGCGAGATCGCCGCCGGCCTCGTCGGCTACCGCCTGGATGAACCCTACGACCTCGGCGGTTTCGACGCGATGCCCGAACTGGTCCAGCCACTCGTCAAGCTCGAAGCCAAAGTGCCGGGCTCCTGGTACGTGAACGTGCTCGCGACCTTCCCGGAGTTTCGCCGCCATGGCATCGGCGCGCGGCTGCTCGCCATCGCCGAAGAAAAAGCGCGCGAGGAGCGGGCGCCCTCTTTAAGCGTCATAGTGGCGAGTTGGAACGAGGGCGCGGCGCGACTCTACTCACGCGCCGGCTATGCACCGCTCGCACACGAGAAAGCGCTTCCTTTTCCCGGCTGTCCCCACAGCGGCGACTGGGTCTTGATGGTCAAACCGCTCGCGCTGGAGCCGCAGCGATGACTGCCACACGCTTCGATCTCGCCGTGATCGGCGCCGGGCCCGGCGGCTATGTTGCTGCGATCCGCGCGGCGCAACTTGGGCTGAGATGCGCGGTCGTCGAGCGCGAGCATCTTGGCGGCATCTGTCTCAATTGGGGCTGCATCCCGACCAAGGCGCTGCTCCGCACCGCCGAGCTTTACACCGCGATGCGCCATGCGTCGGAATTTGGTCTCGCCGCCGACAATGTCCGCTTCGACCTACCGCGCGTGATTGAGCGCAGCCGCAAAGTGGCGGATCGGCTCGCCAACGGCGTCGCCTATCTGATGAAGAAGAACGACATCGCCGTGATCAAGGGAACGGCACGGCTGAAGGGGGAGGGGCGCGTCGGCGTGACTGGAACCGGCGGCGACGCACTGCCCGATATCGAGGCCAAGCACATCGTCATCGCCACCGGGGCCCGCGCACGAACCTTGCCCGGGCTTGAGCCCGACGGGAGGCTGATCTGGACCTACAAGGAGGCGATGGTGCCGCAGAGCTTCCCCGGATCTCTGCTGATCGTCGGCTCTGGCGCGATCGGCATCGAGTTCGCAAGTTTCTATCGCAGCCTCGGTGCCGAGGTCACCGTGGTGGAACTGCTGCCGCGCATCCTGCCCGCCGAGGACGCGGAGATTTCCGACCTCGCGCGCAAGGCCTTCGCCAAGCGGGGCATTGCCATCCATACCGGCACCCGGGTCGAGCGCCTGACCGAAGGCCCGCACAGCGTCACGGCGACGTTGCGCGCGTCAGATGGATCGACAAGGGAGGTAATCGCCGGGCGCGTGATTCTCGCCATCGGCATCACCGGCAATGTCGAGGACCTCGAACTCGAAGCGCTGGGGGTCAAGGTCGAACAGGGGCATATCGCGGTCGACGAATGGTGCGGCACCGGCGTACCCGGCCTCTATGCCATCGGCGACGTCACCGGTCCGCCGTGGCTCGCGCATAAAGCGAGCCACGAAGGCATTCTCTGCGTCGACAAGATCGCCGGTCACGCTGGCGTGCATCCCCTGGACAAGACGGCGATCCCGGCTTGCACCTATAGCAGCCCGCAAATCGCCAGCGTCGGACTGACCGAGGAACAGGCAGGCGCGGCGGGCTACGCGCTCAAGCTCGGCCGCTTCCCTTATTCCGCCAACGGCAAGGCGATTGCGCTCGGCGAGGCCGAAGGCCTGGTGAAGACCATTTTCGACGCCAGAACCGGCGCGCTGCTTGGCGCCCATATCGGCGGCGCCGAGGCGACCGAGCTGATTCAGGGTTTCGTCATCGCCAAAACCTTGGAAACGACCGAGGCCGAATTGATCGCATCCATCTTCCCCCACCCGACATTGTCGGAGATGATGGGCGAATCGGTGCTCGACGCCTTTGACCGCGCCCTCCATATCTAGGGCCGCGTCTCGGGAGAAAGGCCCCGGACAACCTCTGGGAGCAACATCATGAGCCTTATCATCTCTCTTATCGTCGGCCTGATCGCCGGCTTTCTCGCATCCTACATTATGGGAAGGCAGCAGGACCTGCTGGTGAACCTGCTCATCGGCGTGATCGGCGCGGTGGTCGGCGGACTTCTCGCCGGCCTGCTCGGTATCGCGGCTTATGGCCTGATCGGCGAGATCATCATCGCCACGCTCGGCGCCATTCTATGTATTTGGGTCTGGCAGCGCATGCGTTGAGATTCATGAACTGACCTGGAGGAGGTCAATAATGGACGACGCCCAAACTTTGCTTGGCATGCCGGGAGTGGGTTTCATCGGTATGCTGATTATCGGCATTCTTGCCGGCTACATCGCCGAGAAGGTCACCTCGAGCGATCACGGCCTGCTCACCAATCTGTTGGTCGGCATCGCCGGGTCGTTCGTGGGCGGCACGCTCGCCAATGTCATGAATATCCAGTTCCATGGCTGGCTCGGCAATCTGCTCGTGGCGTCGATCGGCGCCGTGCTCGTGTTGTGGATCTGGCGCAGCGTCAGGGGTCCGTCCACCTGACATCAATCCGGGAGTATCGCGCGTCGTGACCATGCTTGAAAGATCGCATGAGGTGAAGGTGCGGCCGCGCCATCCGGAGAAGTCGCGGCTGCCCGACACGCCAATCCTGTCGAAGCCGGCATGGATTCGGGTGAAGGCGCCGGGTGCGCAGGCCTTCGACGCCACCCGCGCGACCTTGCGCGCGCACCGCCTGGTCACGGTCTGCGAGGAGGCAGCCTGTCCCAATATCGGCGAGTGCTGGGGAAAGCGGCATGCCACCTTCATGATCATGGGCGATACCTGCACGCGGGCTTGCGCCTTCTGCAATGTGCGCACGGGGAAGCCGGGCGCGCTCGACGCCGGCGAGCCGGCGCGCGTCGCCAGCGCCGTTGCCGCGCTCGATCTCGCCCATGTCGTGGTGACCTCGGTCGACCGCGACGATCTCGCCGACGGTGGCGCCGCGCATTTCGCCGCGACGATCGGCGCGATCCGCGGCGCGCGGCCGGAGGCGAGCATCGAAGTTCTGACGCCGGACTTCCTGCGCAAGGAGGGTGCGCTCGAACGCGTGGTCGCCGCGGCGCCCGACGTGTTCAACCACAATGTCGAGACCGTGCCGTCGCTCTACCGGAGCATCCGGCCCGGCGCCGATTATTCTCATTCGCTGACCCTGCTCCGCCGCGCCAAGCAGCTATCGCCCGCCATCTTCACCAAGTCGGGAATCATGGTCGGCCTCGGTGAGACGGAAGACGAAGTGCACGCGGTGATGGACGACCTGCGCGCGGCTTGCGTCGACTTCCTCACCATCGGCCAATATCTCCAGCCGACCCGCAAACATGCGGCCATTGACCGCTTTGTCGCGCCGGAGGAATTCCGCTCCTATCGGCGGATCGCCGAGGAGAAAGGCTTCCTGCTCGTGGCCGCCAGTCCATTGACCCGCTCCTCCTATCACGCGGCGCAGGACTTCGCGCGGCTCAAGGCCGCGCGCCGGGCGTCGCTCGGCACTTAACCCTTACACACGCGCCATCCCATGCATGTCTACGAGACCAAGCACATCGTCGCGCATTCGGCGGAAGAGATGTTCGCGCTGGTGGCACAGGTCGAGGACTATCCGAAGTTCCTGCCGCTCTGCGAGGAACTCAAGGTCAAACATCGCGAGCAGCGGAACGGCAAGGAGGTACTGGTCGCCACCATGACGGTGGGGTACGGGATGATCCATGAGAGCTTCACCACCGGTGTGCATCTCGATAACTCCAACCGCACCATCCTGGTCGAGTATCTCGACGGGCCGTTCACCTTCCTGGAGAACCGCTGGCAGTTCCAGCCGCAAGGGGGGGGGGCTTGCCAGATCGATTTCTACATCGCCTATGCATTCCGCTCGCGGCTGTTCGAGCGTCTGGTCGGCGGCCTGTTCGCCAAGGCCATGGAGAAATATACCGGCGCCTTCGAGGCCCGCGCCGACGCGGTCTATGGCCCGAAAATCGTCTCGCTTGCCTCACAGCACTGAGCGCAGCATTTTCAGCGCATGCGCCACGCCGAGCCGTTGGATTTCAGTGCGTCCGGGATTGCCGAACTCCACGCCTTCGCTCGCGACCGGCCCGTCGCGTCGTCCGGCGGCGAAATAGACGAGGCCGACGGGCTTTTCCGGCGTCCCGCCGTCGGGTCCCGCAATGCCGGTGATGGCAACCGCCAGGCTGGCGCGCGAATGGGTCAGCGCACCTCCGGCCATGGCGCGCGCCACGTCCTCGCTCACCGCGCCATGCCGCTCGATCAGCCAATAGGGCACGCCGAGCATCTCGCTCTTCGACACGTTGGAATAGGTGACGAAGCCGCGCTCGAAACAGTCCGAGCAGCCGGGGATGGCGGTCATGGTGGCGGCGAGCAATCCGCCGGTGCAGGATTCGGCCGTGGCGATCAGCTCGCCGCGCTCGCGGCAGGCGCTTAGTAGATCCACGGCAAGCGCCAGGACATCCTCGCCGATTTCGAGCTTCGTCATGGCAGGCTCACCGTGGCCGTGGCCATCGCCGCGATCCCTTCACCGCGCCCGATGAACCCCAAGCCTTCATTGGTGGTCGCCTTTACGCTCACTTGCGCCGCGTCGATACCGAGCATCTCGGCGATACGGGCACGCATTTGGTCGCGATACGGCCCGATGCGCGGAGCTTCGCAGAGCAGGGTGATGTCGGCATGCACGATGGCGCCGCCGCGCTCCCGCACCTTGGCCGCGGCATGTTTGACGAACAGCTCGGACGCCGTCCCCCGCCAGCGCGCGTCCGACGGCGGAAAATGCACGCCGATATCGCCGTCGGCGATGGTGCCGAGCAGCGCGTCGGTCAGGGCGTGCAAGGCCACGTCGGCGTCGCTATGGCCGATCAGTCGTTTCGCATGCGGGATGCCGACTCCGCACAAGATCACCGCATCGCCCGGACCGAAAGCGTGCACGTCATAGCCCGAGGCGACGCGAATCGTGCCCGGGTCGCGTCCCCGCCGCTTCTGCAACAGCTCGTCGGCGAAGCGCAGATCCTCCGCCGTGGTCAGCTTGCGATTGTCCTCGGCGCCTTCGACTAGCGCCACCTCGAGCCCGAACCATTCGGCAATCGCGGCGTCGTCGGTGAATTCGCGGGCGGGTTCCTTTGCCGCTTCGCGATGCGCGGCAAGGATCGCCTCGAATCTGAAGCCTTGCGGCGTCTGTGCGCGGAACAGCTGATCGCGCTCGGCGGTGCGGATCACCTGGCGCTGCGAGACCCATTTCAACGTGTCGGTGACGGGCAGGCAGGGCAGCGCCGCTTCATGCGTCTCGAGGCTGTCGATGACGCGCGTGATCAGCGCGGCATCGACGAAGGGCCGCGCGGCGTCGTGGATCAAAACCGATGCGGGGGCGTCGCCCGCCAGTGCCTCCAGCCCGGCGCGCACCGAGTCCTGCCGTCTCGCGCCGCCCGTCACGGATTTGCGCAGCCGGTTGGCGAAGGGCCGGCTCGCGGCCTCGTAAAGCTCCGCATCCTCAGGGTGAATGACGACGAGAATGTCGTCCACGCGCGCATGCCCGGCAAAGACGGCAATGGTACGCGCGAGCATCGGCACGCCGTCGATCGGGTAATATTGCTTCGGCCGGCCCTGGTCGGACGCGGCCCTCGCGCCACGCCCTGCTGCAACAATGAGCGCCGCCAAGGTCACGAATTCGCCCTCGTCAAAGGCAATAGATCGCGGTCTATCAACGGTTTACCTGTCATGCGCTAAGAAATGTTGCACTGCGGCAAAAGGATTATTGCCCACGCTGCAATTCCCTCGTATTGTGCACAATTAAAAATCATGGGGTCTTCTTGCATAAAAATTGTGCATCCTCGGCGGTATCAACCCAAGCGTCCGAGCAAAGGATACACCGCTTGAGCGTCTCGACCAAAAAGCCCAATTCGCGACGCATGCGTGAGGGCCGGCTGATGGAGACCGAGGCTCTGCTCGGCGCGCTACCCCATCCGCTCCTCGTCATCGGCGAGGGGCTGATGATCGAATATGCCAACCTTGCCGCCGAGGATTTCTTTCAGATGAGCGCCGGCGTGCTGTGCCGCCGCACGCTCACCGAGATCGTCGGCTTCGGCAGTCCGCTGATCGCGCTGGTCGAGCAGGTGCAGCGCAGCGGCACCACCGTAAATGAATATGGCGTCGATCTCGGTTCGGTTCGTTTCGAGACGCCTAAGCTCGTCGACCTCTACGCCGGGCCCGTTGCCGAGATGCCAGGCCGCGTCCTGATCATGCTCCAGCAGCGCAGCATGGCGCAGATGATCGAGCGTCAACTCACCCATCGCGGGGCCGCCCGCTCCGTCTCCGGCCTGGCCGCGGTGCTCGCCCACGAGATCAAGAATCCGCTCTCCGGCATCAGGGGCGCGGCTCAACTGCTCGAAAGCGACCGCACCGATTCCGATCGCACCTTGACGCAGCTGATCTGCGCCGAGTCTGACCGCATCTGCAAGCTGGTCGATCGCATGGAAATATTCGGAGACGAGCGTCCGCTCCAGCGCGAGCCCGTCAACATCCACGACGTGCTCGACCACGTGAAGCAGATCGCCAGCACCGGCTTCGCCCGTCAGATCAAGATCGTCGAGAATTATGATCCGTCGCTGCCGTCGGTGCCGGGGAGCCGCGACAAGCTGATCCAGGTGTTCCTCAACCTGGTCAAGAACGCGGCCGAGGCGATCGGCGAGGGGAGGGCCGACGGGCAGATCACGCTCACCACCTCCTTCCGTCCGGGAGTACGGCTGTCGGTGCCGGGCAGCCAGTCGCGGGTCAGCCTGCCGCTCGAGATCGCCGTGGAAGACAACGGCGCCGGCGTGCCGAGCGATCTCGTGCCGCATCTGTTCGACCCCTTCGTCACCACCAAGCCGTCCGGCACCGGGCTGGGACTGGCGCTTGTCGCCAAGATCATCGGCGACCACGGCGGCATCATCGAATGCGATTCCAGGCCGCGCCTGACTGTGTTCCGGGCGCTGATGCCGATGGCCGAACCCGAAGCGCAGCAAGCCGGGCAGGGTTAGCACAGCATGGCCAAGGGCAATATCCTGATCGCCGACGACGACGCCGCGATCCGCACCGTTCTCAACCAGGCGCTCGCCCGCGCCGGCTACGCGCCGCGCGCCACCGGCAACGCGGCGACCCTGTGGCGGTGGATCAGCCAGGGCGACGGCGATCTCGTCATCACCGACGTGCTGATGCCCGACGAGAGCGCGTTCGATCTCATCCCGCGGGTGAAGAAGCTCCGCCCCGACCTGCCGATCATCGTGATGAGCGCACAGAACACCTTCATGACCGCGATCACGGCGGCGGAGCGTGGCGCCTATGAATACCTGCCCAAGCCGTTCGACCTGAACGAGTTGGTCGCCGTGGTGGGGCGTGCGCTCTCCGAGCCGCGTAAGCGGCCTCAGCGAATCCCCGCCGAAGCGAGCGACGGTCTACCGCTGATCGGCCGTTGCCCGGCAATGCAGGACATCTACCGCGTCCTGGCCCGCCTTACCCAGACCGACCTCACGGTGATGATCACGGGTGAGTCCGGTACCGGCAAGGAGCTGGTGGCGCGTGCGCTGCACGAATATGGCAAGCGCCGCAATGGGCCGTTCGTCGCCATCAACATGGCCGCCATTCCACGCGAGCTGATCGAGTCCGAATTGTTCGGGCACGAGAAGGGGGCGTTCACCGGCGCGCAGAACCGTCATATCGGCCGCTTCGAGCAGGCCGAAGGCGGCACGCTGTTTCTCGACGAGATCGGCGACATGCCGATGGAGGCGCAGACCCGGCTGCTTCGCGTTCTGCAGGAAGGCGAGTACACCACTGTCGGCGGCCGCACCCCGATCCGCACCAATGTCAGGATCATCGCCGCCACCAATCGCGACCTGCAGCAGCAGATCGATCAGGGACTGTTCCGCGAGGATCTGTTCTACCGGATCAACGTCGTGCCGCTCCGGTTGCCGCCGCTGCGCGAGCGGCTAGAGGACATCCCCGACCTCGTGCGCCATTTTCTCGGCATCGCCCAGAAGGAGGGGCTGCCTCCGAAAAGCTTCGAGCCTGGCGCCATCGAGCGGATGAAGCGCTATCACTGGCCCGGCAACGTGCGCGAACTCGAAAATCTCGTGCGCCGTCTCTCGGCGATCTACGCGCAGGACGTCGTCAGCGCCGACATGGTGGAAAGCGAGCTGGCGAGCGCCGCCCGCCCGCCGTTCCCCGACGCCGCCGAACCGTCGGGCGATCTCTCGGAATCGGTGGAGCGCTTCCTCGCCGACTATTTCATGAGCTTCGGCCAGGACCTTCCTCCGGCGGGGCTCTATACGCGGGTGCTGCGCAAAGTGGAGTCGCCGCTGATTTCCGCGGCGCTCGCCGCGACCCGCGGCAATCAAATTCGCGCCGCCGATCTGCTGGGGCTAAATCGCAACACCCTGCGCAAGAAGATCCGCGACCTCAATATCCGGGTGATCCGCACCCCGGGCAGCTGATATCATTCTTACGCCTTGATTTTCCGTGCTCCTTATAGAATGCCAACGCTCGGGCGACCGGCGCGTTTACCATTCGATTGTCGCCAAAGCGCCACATTGTGATTTTATTGCATCATGTTCGAGGTGGACGCTCCCAATAACACGCGGACGGCAATATCCTCTGGAGATAGGGAGTGCGTGACGTGGCGTCATCCAGTCCTTGCGATCGGCGATGGGGCGCGGCGCTCTGGGCCTGCGGCGCGAGCCCATGATGCAAGCCTCGGGCGATGCGGCACAACTTGACCCGGCGGCCGGCAGCGGCGTTGGCAGCCGCAATCGTCTGACCTTCACGCTCGGGCTGATCACGGTGGTGCTGGCGCTCTGCTCGGGCCTCGCCACTTACCTGATCCTCACCGGCCTGACCCCCATCGTGCCCACGCACCGCGTCGTGGTGGGCGTGCTCCTCATCAACTTGGTGCTCGTCCTGGCGATGATCGTGCTGATCGCCTGGCAGGTGAGCGGACTTTGGCGCGCCCGCCGCAGGCAGGCCGCGGGCGCCCGACTCCATGTCCGCATCGTCGGCCTATTCAGCGTCATCGCCGTCGTTCCGGCCATCCTGCTCGCGATCTTCGCCACCATTTCGCTCGACCGCGGTCTCGACCGCTGGTTCTCCGAGCGCACCAAGTCGATCATCCAGAACTCGATCGACGTCGCCACCGCCTATCTCCAGGAGCACGGCCAGGTGATTCGCGCCGATACCGTGGGCATGGCCAAGGATATCGATGAAGCGGTTCAGCTAGTGAAGTCGCAGCCGCAGGGCTTCGGCAATTTCCTCAACGCCCAGGCCGCGATCAGGGCGCTCCCGATCGCCTATCTCATCGACGGCGAGGGCAAGATGCTGGCGACCGCCGCTTCCGTTCCGGAATGGCCATATCGCGCGCCGCCGAAAGAGGCGATGGAGCTTGCCAAGAAAGGCCAGGTGATCGTGATCGCGCCGGGCCAGACCAGCATGGTCGGCGCCATCAAGAGCCTGCAGAATTTCAGCGACACCTATCTCTATGTGATCCGCCCGGTGAATGCGCGGGTGCTGCAACAGCTCCGGGCAACCCGCGCCAGCGTCGCGGAATATCAGCTGCTGGAGCAGCGGCGCGCCGGCGTGCAGGTAGCCTTCGGGCTAATGTATATCGCGATCGCGCTCACCCTGCTGCTCGCCGCCATCTGGATCGGCATGTGGTTCGCCAACCGCCTGGTAGCGCCGATCCGGCAGCTGATGGGCGCGGCGCAACAGATCTCGCAAGGCAATCTTGCCGTGAATGTCGACGTGCGTGCCGCCGACGGCGACCTTGCGGTGCTCGGCTCGACCTTCAACACCATGGCGTCGGAGCTCAAAAGCCAGCGCGACGAGCTGGTCGGCGCCAATACCAAGCTCGACGAGCGCCGCCGTTTCATGGAGGCGGTGCTGTCTGGCGTTACCGCCGGCGTGGTCGGCATCGACGCCGACGGGACCGTCACTCTGGTCAACCGCTCGGCCGAGACCTTGCTCGAAATGAAGGAGGGCGACCTGAAGGGCAAGCCTCTCGCCAAGGCCGTTCCGGAGTTCGCCGCTGTGCTGCGGCGGGCGCAGAAGCAGGGGCGCCGCCTCATCAACGATCAGGTCACATTGAGGCGTCACGGGTCGGAGCGCAATTTCGCCGTACGCGTCACCAGCGAAGGCCAGGACCAAGAGGCCGAGGCCTTCGTCGTGACCTTCGACGACATGACAGAGCTCGTCAGCGCGCAGCGCAGCACCGCCTGGGCCGACGTCGCCCGCCGCATCGCCCACGAGATCAAAAATCCGCTCACCCCGATCCAGCTTTCCGCCGAGCGCATCCGCCGCAAATACGGCGACTCCATCACCAAGGACCGCGAGGTGTTCGACCAGTGCACCGACACCATCATCCGCCAGGTATCCGATATCGGCCGCATGGTCGACGAGTTCTCCGCCTTTGCCCGCATGCCGAAGCCGGTGATGGAACACCACGACGTGCGGGAAATTGTCCGCGAGGCCGTGTTCCTGTTCCAGGTGAGCCGGCCCGAGATCGCCTTCGAGCTCGACCTGCCGCCCAAGCCGGTGGTGGCGCTCTCTGACCGGCGCCTGCTCGCCCAGGCGGTCACCAACCTGGTCAAGAACGCGAGCGAAGCCATCGATTCTGCCGTGGAGGCCGACCCGGCGCGCGCCGGCAAGGGCCGCATCGCCGCCAAGGTCCGCAGCAAAGGAGACCGCGTGCAGATCGTTGTGATCGACAATGGCTGTGGACTGCCCAAGGAGAACCGTGAGCGGCTGGTCGAGCCGTACATGACCACGCGCGAAAAGGGCACGGGTCTGGGCCTTGCCATCGTGCAGCGCATCATCGAGCAGCATGGCGGCACGCTCACGCTCGCCGATGCGCCTAAGCGCAACGGCAAGGTCGAGGGAGCCTCGGTGCGGATCGACTTGCCGATGGGCGAAAGGGAGGAGGCGAGCGCCGCGGCCGCCGAACCGGGCGCTCCCGTGCCCGCACGCGCGCCGGAGCACGCCGAGGAAGAGGAAGTGACCCATGGCGTCTGACATTCTGGTCGTCGACGACGAGACCGACATCAGGGACCTGGTCTCGGGCATTCTGGAAGACGAAGGTCATTCAACGCGGCTCGCCAAGGACAGCGATGAGACGCTGCAAGCCATCGAGGAGCGGCGCCCGTCGCTGGTCATCCTCGACATCTGGCTGCAAGGCTCCAAGCTCGACGGGCTCGAGCTGCTCGACCGCATCAAGAAGGCCCATCCCGACCTTCCGGTCATCATCATCAGCGGCCACGGCAATATTGAGACCGCGGTCGCGGCCATCAAGCGCGGCGCCTACGACTATATCGAGAAGCCGTTTAAGGCGGACCGGCTCGTGCTGCTCACCGCGCGCGCGCTGGAAGCCTCGCGGCTGAAGCGGGAGAATCGCGAGCTGCGCGAACGGAGCACCTATTCATTCGAAATGATCGGCAAGTCCGCCGCCATCAATCAGCTGCGCCAAGCCATCGACAAGGTGGCGCCCACCAATAGCCGCGTGCTGATCACGGGTCCCTCCGGCTGCGGCAAGGAGCTGGCGGCCCGCGTGATGCATGCGAAGTCGGCGCGCGCGGAAGGCCCGTTCGTCGTGCTCAACGCCGCGGCCATGGTGCCCGACCGCATGGAGCTCGAACTGTTCGGCACTGAGGAGGGGGCAAGCTCCGGCCCGCGCAAGGTTGGCGCGCTCGAAGAATCGCATAATGGCACGCTCTATATCGACGAGATGGCCGACATGCCGCTCGAGACCCAGGCCAAGATCTTGCGCGTGCTGGTCGAGCAGCGCTTCCAGCGGCTCGGCGGCGGCGGACCCAAGGTGCATGTCGATGTGCGCGTCGTGTCGTCCACCAGCCACGACCTTCAGAAGGAGATGTCGGCCGGCCGCCTGCGCGAGGACCTCTATCACCGCCTCAACGTGGTGCCGATCAAGGTGCCGGGTCTTTCCGAGCGGCGCGAGGACGTGCCCGAGCTTGTGCGCTATTTCGTACAAACCATTTCGGTCGCTTCCGGTCTTCCGCCCCGTCGCATCGGCGAGGACGCCATGGCCGTGCTGCAATCCCACGATTGGCCGGGCAATGTCCGCCAGCTGCGCAACAACATAGAACGGCTGATGATTCTCGTGGGCGGCGACCCCGATTCGATCATCACCGCCGATATGCTCCCCGACGAGATCATATCGCCGGTGCCCTTGTCGCCGAATGGCGCGGGGGGCGAGCACCTGATGTCGCTTCCGTTGCGCGACGCGCGCGAGATCTTCGAGCGGGAATATCTGCTCGCCCAGGTCAACCGTTTTGGCGGAAATATCTCGCGGACGGCTGAGTTTGTTGGCATGGAGCGGTCCGCATTGCACCGCAAACTGCGCGCGCTGGGGGTCAATTCGAACGAGCGGAGCCCGGTTTTACGCTAACCAGAACTTGGTCTTTTCAGGCTTTGCTCGGGGCACGGCAAACTCTTTTGCATCAAGTCCCTTGCAGGACGGCCTTTTAATCGCGTCTAATACGCCCCTCAAGGCCGGGCAGGGCAAAAGACCGGCGCAACCAACAGCGTAAGCGTGACCAAAGGGACGGGGAAGCCCATGGCGACAGAACGCGCGCAAAGCCTTCAAGACACGTTTCTCAATCATGTTCGCAAGAACAAGACGCCGCTGACTATCTTTCTGGTGAACGGTGTGAAGCTGCAGGGCGTTGTCACTTGGTTCGATAATTTCTGTGTCCTCCTGCGCCGGGATGGACATTCGCAACTCGTTTACAAGCACGCGATCTCGACCATCATGCCGGGTCAACCCATCCAGCTCGCAGACATCACCGACGCGGAAGGTGCGGCCGAGTAATTGCATCCGACTGACCCGAAAGCGCTGAAGCGGAAGGAAGAGCGGACCGCGCGCGGGACCAGGCGCGAGCGCGGGGAGGGCGCTTTCCGGCAAGCGCGCGTGAAAGCCGTGATCTTCCTGCCCGTGCTCGGAAGAAAACGGGGGAAGGGGGCCCGGCCCCCGTCCCCGGTCGGCCGCGGCGCGTTGGAGCGTTCGCCGCAGGCGCGGCTGGAAGAGGCGGTGGGGCTGGCCGCGGCAATCGATCTCGACGTCGTTGCAAGCGGCGTCGTCCCGGTGCCGGAACCGCGGCCTGCCACGCTGTTCGGCTCCGGCAAGGTCGAGGAGCTCAAAGGCCTGCTCCTCGCCGAGGAGGCGGGCCTCGTCATCGTCGATCATGCGCTGACCCCGGTGCAGCAGCGCAATCTCGAAACCGCCTGGAAGGTCAAGGTGCTCGACCGCACCGGACTGATCCTCGAAATCTTCGGCGCGCGCGCGCGGACGCGGGAAGGGCGCCTGCAAGTCGAGCTCGCCCATCTCGTCTATCAGAAGAGCCGGCTGGTCCGATCCTGGACGCATCTCGAGCGCCAGCGCGGCGGCTTCGGCTTTCTCGGCGGCCCGGGCGAGACCCAGATCGAAGCGGACCGCCGAATCATCGGCGAACGCATCGACAAAATCCGCCAGGAGCTGGAGCATGTCCGCCAGACCCGGCGCCTGCACCGGGAGTCGCGCCAGCGCGTGCCTTATCCTTCGGTCGCGCTGGTTGGCTACACCAATGCCGGCAAGTCGACCCTGTTCAATGCGCTGACCGGCGCAACCGTTCTCGCCGAGGACACGCTGTTCGCCACGCTCGACCCCACCATCAGGGCCTTGTCGCTCCCCGGCGGCTCCAAGGCCGTGCTCTCCGACACGGTGGGCTTCATCTCCGAGCTTCCGACCACGCTGATCGCCGCCTTCCGCGCGACGCTCGAAGAGGTGCTCGAAGCGGATCTGATCCTGCATGTCCGCGCCATCGCCGACGAGGCGAGCGCGAGCCAGCGCTCCGATGTCAACGCGGTGCTGCTGGAACTCGGCATCGATGCGGAAGGCGAGCCCGACCGGCTGCTCGAAGTCTGGAACAAGGCCGACCTGCTCGACGAAGCCGCGTTGCGCCGGGCGCAAAACGAGGCGCGGCGCACGCCGGCGGTCCTCGTCTCGGCGGTCACCGGCTTAGGTCTCGATGCGTTGCGCGCCGAAATCGAGCGGCGGCTCAATCTGAAGCGCGAGACCATCGAGATCGCGGTCAAGCCGGAGGAAGGCGCGCTGTCGAACTGGATTTACGAGAACTGCGAGGTGCTCGGCCGCAAGACCTTAGGCGAGGGGATCACCGCGCTTCGCATCCGCATCGCGCCCGAGAAGCGCGAAAGGCTCGCCCGCCTCGCCGGCCCCGCACGGCTGCGCATCGCCGCAGAATGAACGCACAGCCTGTCTTGCGAATTGACCCATTGAGTGGTACATTGCCCCACACACTGGAGCTGGCGAATGATCGTCAGTTTTCGCGATGCCTGGCTGGCCGCCTTCTTCACGGACGATGTCCGCTCACGAAATGTCCGCTCACAAAACATTCCAGCCGATCTCGGAGAGCCGCTTTTCGTAAGCTTCAGATGCTCGACGACGCGACGAGCGATCAGGATTTACGCGTGCCGCCCAGCAATCATTTCGAGAAGCTGCGCGGCAGGCTGAAAGGATTTCATTCGATCCGCGTCAACAGACAATGGCGGCTTATCTTCCAGTGGGACGCGCAGTCGCGGCGAAGCAGCCGGCGTCTATCTCGACGACCACAGTTACAGGTGAGGCCATGTTGATGACTAAGCGCAAGCCGGCGACCGTCGGCGAAATCCTTGTGCAGGAGTTTATGCACCCGATGAGGCTCTCCCAGGGCGCTCTGGCAAAGGCCATGGGGGTTCAGCGCAAGCACGTCAACGAGTTGTGCAAGGATCGCAGAACCGTCACCGCGCCGACGGCGCTCATCCTCGCGCGCGTCTTCGGCAACAGCCCCGAGTTCTGGCTGAACGTGCAGCGGCGCACCGATCTGTGGGAGGCGATGAACTCACCCCGCGAACGCGAGCGAATTAAGCGCGCGCGACCGCTCCGTGCCGCTGCGTGATGGAGCGTTAAACCATCTTCTCCGCCGCCTTGGCCGCGTCCCATAACACGTCCATCTCCTCGAGCGTGGCGTCCTCGGGCTTGCGTCCTTCCGCCGCGAGCGCTTGTTCGATGCTGTTGAAGCGGCGCACGAACTTCGCGTTCGCCTCGCGCAGCGCAGCCTCAGGATCGACTCTAAGATGCCGCGCAATGTTCGCCATCACGAACAGCAAATCGCCGAACTCCTCGGCAACGTGCTTCGCCCGATCCTTAGCGGCACCATCGCGATCCTTACCGACGCCATCGGCGACCGCGGCCCTCAGCTCGGCGATCTCTTCCTCGGCTTTATCGAGCACAGGCGCGAGGCTCGGCCAATCGAAGCCGACTCGCGCAGTGCGCTTCTGCAGCTTCACCGCGCGCGTAAGCGCGGGCAGGGCGAGTGGCACATCGTCCAAGATCGACCCCGCCGACCCAGCGCCGCGCTCGGCCTTCTCCTCGGCCTTGTTCCGCTCCCACAAACCCCCGGCGAGGAACGCGTCCCTACTGGCTTCGCCGAACACATGCGGGTGCCGTCGGATCATCTTGCGGCAGATGCCGTCCGCAACCTCGGCAAAGCCGAAGCGATTCTGCTCCGACGCCATCTGCGCGTGATAGACCACCTGCAGCAGGAGATCGCCGAGTTCCTCCTTGAGGGCGTCCAAGTCGTTCCGTGAAATCGCGTCGCCGACTTCGTAGGCTTCCTCGATCGTGTAGGGGGCAATGCTGGCAAAGCTTTGCTCGGCGTCCCACGGGCAGCCGCTGTCCTTGTCGCGCAGCCGCGCCATCACCGCCAGCAGGTCGTCGAGCGTGTAGCGTCTGTTCGCGTCCTCAGCCATGACGCAGCGCATAAGCAGCGAAAGGCGGGACCCGCGGCAAACACATAGATTCGCACTGAAATGCAAGGGGATAGCCCAACATGGCGGGTTTCTGCCCTATATCCGGATTCGCATAAGGTATATTATGGAAAATTTATCTGAGATGGGTTTCACGGGGCGCGCGGTCCCGGCTCAATGCCGCTCGTAATGATCGGCGATCAGCCGGTCCAGCAGCCGCACGCCGAACCCGGATCCCCAACTCCGATTGATCTCGCTGTCGACCGACGACATAGCGGTGCCGGCGATGTCGAGATGCGCCCACGGCGTGTTGTCCTTGATGAAGCGCTGCAGGAACTGCGCGGCGGAGATCGAGCCGCCCCACTTCCCCCCCGTGTTCTTCATGTCGGCAACCTTCGAGTCGATCATCTTGTCGTATTTCGCACCCAACGGCAGACGCCATAATTTCTCGCCGGTGGCGCGTCCTGCCGCGGTCAGCCTCTCCGACAGCTCGTCGTTGTTGCTGAACAGGCCCGCATGCTCCTTGCCGAGCGCCACCATGACAGCGCCCGTCAAAGTCGCAAGATTGACGATCGCTTTCGGCTTGAATCGCTTCTGCGCGTACCACAGGCAATCGGCGAGCACCATGCGCCCCTCGGCGTCGGTGTTCAGCACTTCGATGGTCTGCCCCGACATCGAGGTGACGACATCTCCAGGCCGCTGCGCGCTCCCGCTCGGCATGTTCTCCACGAGACCGATGATGCCGACGACGTTGACCGTCGCCTTGCGCGCGGCGAGCTCATGCATCAGCCCGACGACGCAAGCCGCGCCTGCCATGTCGCCTTTCATATCCTCCATGCCTGCCGCCGGCTTGAGCGAGATGCCGCCGGTGTCGAAGGTCACGCCCTTGCCGACGATGGCGATCGGATCGCCGCCTTTGACGCCGGCGCCCTTCCACTGCATGACGACGACGTGGCTTGGCCGGTCGCTGCCCTGCCCCACGGCAAGCAGCGCGCCCATGCCGAGCTTCTGCAGCACCTTGGGCCCCAACAGTTCCACCTGCACGCCGAGCTTGGTCAGCGCCTTGGCGCGCGCGGCGAACTCGGTGGGTCCCAGCACGTTGGCAGGCTCATTGACCAGGTCGCGCGCGAGCGCGACGCCCTCCGCCATGCCCCGCACCGGAGCGAAGGCTTGCGCCGCAGCTTTCGGATCGGCGCAATGGATGACGATCTTCTTCAGTGTACGGTCATTTTCTTCGGCGCCGGTGGCTTGCTTCTTCCAGGACTTGGT
>DASQKJ010000052.1:0-17965 GCA_035630595.1 Methyloceanibacter sp. | reverse complement strand
AAACGATGACGCTGTGCCACCGCATCTATTGGCTGGGGTCGCTCTAAACCATGACAAAATGTTGATGATCGAGGGCTTGTTCTCAA
This sequence comes from Methyloceanibacter sp., assembly GCA_035630595.1. Lineage (GTDB taxonomy): Bacteria > Pseudomonadota > Alphaproteobacteria > Rhizobiales > Methyloligellaceae > Methyloceanibacter. The sequence continues at coordinate 17,879 of DASQKJ010000052.1, read as the reverse complement.
CTGATCACGTGTTATCTAACAGGGAGTGATGGGGGTTCCCTCGCCCATCATTCGGTTCCCCCCAAATGGAACCCAGAAGCCCCGGTCAAGGCCCCCCCGTCCTCCGGGGCTTCTTTTTATCTGGACAACTTAGCCTTCCTGACCTTGCGCGCGGCGAACGACCTCGTATCTAGTGAATTGTTCCCGGGCCAGCTGCGGCTTCGGGCGGGGTTGAAACGCCGCTAGCTCTGGCTATCTAGGTTGCAGTGACGGGTCCTCCCTCCCTGTCACAGGTTCCCCCCATAAGGAACCGGAGAAGCCCCGAGTCCCCCCGTCTCCGGGGCTTCTTCTTTATCCGCCTCCGGTTCGCCATTGTGTATCAAGTGGACGCCACAGGCGGATCGCTTGCCTTTGCTGCCACTCGCATCGATCCTGCCCGACATGCGCTTTCGGCTCGCAACTTGGAACATCAACTCGGTCAGGCTCCGCCTCGATCTCGTGGGCCGCTTCGTGCGCGCCGAGGCGCCGGACGTACTCTGCCTGCAAGAGATCAAATGCGTCGACGGCAAGTTTCCGGAGCTGGAACTCCGCGCCCTTGGCTTTCCGCATGTCGCGGTATGCGGGCAGAAGGGCTATCACGGCGTGGCAATTCTATCTCGCATACCGTTCAGACACGAAGAGCGCCGCGACATTTGCGGGCGCGGCCATGCCCGGCATCTCTCCGTCGCGCTCGAGGGAGCCAACGGGGCGAGGCCCATCGTGCTGCACAATGTCTACGTCCCGGCCGGCGGCGATCTCCCCGATCCCGCGCTCAACGACAAGTTCCGCCACAAGCTCGACTTCCTCGAGGCGATGGAGGCGTGGTTCAAGCCGATGCGCGGCAAGGCCAAAAACCGCATGATCCTCGTCGGCGATCTGAACGTCGCGCCGCTGCCGACCGACGTCTGGTCACACAAGCAATTGCTCAAAGTGGTCAGCCACACGCCGGCCGAGACCGAGCGGTTCGCCCGCGTGCAAGCTTCGCATGATTGGATCGACGTGATGCGCCGCTACGTTCCTGCCGAGCAGAAGCTGTTCACCTGGTGGAGCTACCGCAACCGCGACTGGCGGGCGTCGAATCGCGGCCGGCGTCTCGACCATATCTGGACGACGCCCGCGCTCGAAGGCGCCGCCGTGTCCATGCGCGTGCTCGACGCGACGCGCGACTGGCCGCGCACCTCCGACCACGTGCCGGTCATCGCCGATTTCGCGATAGACGAATAGGTCCAAACTCAGCGTCATGCCCGGCGTTGTGCCGGGAATCCACGAATTTCGGCCCGCGCCGCAGACTTAGACGTGGATGGCCGGGACAAGCCCGGTCATGACGAGGATCTGGGAAATGGCGCGGCGCTCACGGGACGAGCTTATAGCCGCCGGCCTCGGTGATGAGCAGCTCAGCTTGCGAGGGATCCTTCTCGATCTTCTGGCGCAAGCGATAGATATGCGTCTCCAGCGTATGCGTGGTGACGCCGGCATTGTAACCCCAGACTTCGTGCAACAGCACGTCGCGGGTCACGACCCGCTCACCGGCGCGATAGAGATATTTCAGGATCGAGGTCTCCTTCTCGGTGAGCCTGATCTTGGAGCCTGCACCGTCGACCAGAAGCTTGGAGGCCGGCTTGAAGGTATAGGGCCCGATGGCGAAGACCGCGTCCTCGCTTTGCTCGTGCTGCCGCAGCTGCGCGCGAATGCGAGCAAGCAGCACGCCGATCTTGAACGGCTTGGTGACATAGTCGTTGGCGCCCGATTCCAATCCGAGGATCGTGTCGGAATCGGAGGTCTGCGCCGTCAGCATGACGATGGGTCCCTTGAAGCCTCCGCGCCGAAGCAGCTTGCAAGCTTCCCGCCCGTCGAGATCGGGTAGCCCGACATCGAGCAGCACAAGATCGACATGCCCGTTGCGGGCCTGCTTGAGCCCGTCCTGCGCGGTGGCCGCCAGCAGCGTGTCGAACTCCTCATGCAGCGAAAGTTGCTCGCTTAGCGAGTCGCGAAGCTCATCGTCATCGTCGATGATGAGGATCTTGCGGGCATTGCTCATCGGCGGTCCCTTGTATTCGCACAGCCCGAGTTGTAAGCGGGGCCAAGCCTCCGGACAAGCCGTGCCGGGAAGCTCGCATGGCAAATAAAAGGGCATATCGTTGATGGGGGTTAAGCGATCTAAGGCGATCTTCGTCAGGCGCGCGCCGGGCAATCGCGCACAGGCGCGGGTTGCGCTCTCGCAGGGTGTTCGGCCCGCGGCGCTCGGCCGCCGCGGCATCCGCGCGCTGAAGCGCGAAGGAGATGGCAGCACGCCGCTCGGCCGCTTTTCCGTGCGCCAGGTGCTTTACCGCGCCGACCGGATCCAAAGACCGCGCACACTGCTTCCGTTGCGCGCGATCCGAAACCGCGACGGCTGGTGTGAGGACCCGTCCGACCGAAACTACAATCGGCTGGTCAAGCTTTCGCCGCGAAGCAACGCCGACCGCCTCAAGCGCGAAGACCAGCTCTACGATCTCGTGCTGGTGCTCGGCTATAACGACCGCCCGCGGATGAGGGGCAGGGGCAGCGCGATCTTCGTGCACTTGGCGCGGCCGGGCTTCACGCCGACCGCCGGCTGCATTGCGCTTTCGCGGCACGACCTGCTGATGCTGCTCGCGGAAGTGAGATCCGGTTCGTCGATCTGGGTACTGCCGTAGGATGGGCAAAGCGAAGCGTGCCCACCATGCCGATACCGAATTGCACGTGGGCATCGGAGGGCCGATGCCCACCCTACGCAGTCCGGGCGCCGAAAATGGCGGTGCCGATGCGCACATAGGTAGCACCGAAGGCAATCGCGCGGGCGAAGTCGCCGCTCATCCCCATGCTGAGTTCGTCCAAGCCAAGCTTCCCGGCGAGCCTGGAAAGCACGGCGAAATGCGTCTCCGGGTCCTCGTCGAAGGGTGGGATGCACATCAGCCCGTCGATCGCGAGGCCAAAGGTGTCGCGGCAAAGCGTGACGAAGCTTTCTGTCTCGCCCGGAGCGACGCCAGCCTTTTGCGGCTCCTGGCCCGTGTTCACTTGCACGAGCAGGCGCGGATGTTTGCCGGCGCGCGCGGTCTCCTCGGCGAGCGCGCGCGCAAGCTTCGGCCGGTCGACGGTCTCGATCGCGTCGAACAGGGCCACCGCCTCGCGCACCTTGTTGGATTGCAGCGGGCCGATCAGGTGCAGCTCGATGTCGGGGTGCCGCTCGCGCAATGCGGGCCATTTGCGCTGCGCTTCCTGGACGCGGTTCTCACCGAAGCGAAGCTGGCCGGCGCCGATCGCTTGCTCGATGATTTCGGGCGGCACCGTCTTGGTCACCGCCACGAGATGCACCGAGTCCGAGTCGCGGCGCGCGGCTTCCGCGGCGAGAGCGATCTCTCGCCGCACGAGGCGAAGGCGCAAGGCAATGTCGGTTTCATTCGATCCGGCGTTCATGACTCTCTCTAGCAAGGCACCGGCCGGAGCGTAACTTGACCGCGTTCACGATTTCGGTTCATTCCCGGTGCACCGGACAGGAACGGGCGAGGATCATGGCGGCGGACCGTTACGACGCGCCGAAACGCGAAAAGCACTGGCAGGCGGCCTGGGAGGAGCGCGGCATCTTTGCCGCGTCCGAGAATGACCCGCGCCCAAAATATTATGTTCTTGAAATGTTCCCCTATCCGTCCGGCCGCATCCATATGGGCCATGTGCGGAACTACACGATGGGCGACGTCGTGGCCCGCTACATGCGCGCCAAGGGCCATAATGTGCTGCATCCGATGGGCTGGGACGCCTTCGGACTGCCAGCCGAGAACGCGGCGATCGAGCGCGGCGTCCATCCCGCGCAATGGACCTACGACAACATCGCCACGATGCGCGGCCAGCTCAAGAGCATGGGCCTGTCGCTCGACTGGAGCCGCGAGCTCGCCACCTGCGACCTCGACTACTACCACCAGCAGCAGCGGCTGTTCCTAGACATGCGAAAGGCCGGCTTGGTCGACCGCAAGACCCGCAAGGTGAATTGGGACCCAGTCGACCAAACCGTGCTCGCCAACGAGCAGGTGATCGACGGGCGGGGCTGGCGCTCCGGCGCGCTGGTCGAACAGCGCGAGCAGCCCGAATGGGTGTTCAAGATAACCGACTACGCTCAAGACCTGCTCGACGCGCTCGGCGGCCTGGAGCGCTGGCCGGAGAAGGTCAGGCTGATGCAGGCGAACTGGATCGGGCGCTCCGAAGGGCTGCTGGTCCGCTTCGAGCTGGCGACCGCGGCGCCGAAGGGGCACGACCTGATCGAAGTGTTCACCACGCGGCCCGACACGCTGTTTGGCGCAAGCTTCGTCGCCATTGCGCCGGATCATCCCTTGGCGAAAGCCGTTGCCCAAAACAATCCGGGTGCGAGCGCCTTCGTGGCCGAATGCCAGCGGCACGGCACGACCGCAGCCGAGATCGAGACCCAGGAGAAGAAAGGCTTCGACACCGGCTTGCGCGTGCGCCATCCGGTCATCGACGGCGCCACCTTGCCCGTGCTGATCGCGAATTTCATCGTCATGGAATACGGCACGGGCGCCATCTTCGGCTGCCCGGCGCACGATCAGCGCGACCTCGAATTCGCCCTGGCCAAGGGCCTGCCAGTGATCCCGGTGGTGCTGCCGCCCGGCGCCGATGCTGCCGGCTTCGTGATCGGAGACGAGGCCTATACCGGCGAGGGGACTTTGATCAATTCCGGCTTTCTCGATGGGCTCTCCGTCGAGGACGCGAAGCTGGCGATCGCCGAGCACCTCATCAAGAACAGGGTCAAGGGCAAGTCGGGCGCCGTGCGGCAGACGCAGTATCGCCTGCGCGACTGGGGCATCTCGCGGCAGCGTTATTGGGGCTGCCCGATCCCGATGATCCACTGCCCGACCTGCGGCATCGTGCCGGTACCGGAGAAGGATTTGCCGGTGAAGCTTCCCGACGACGTGAGCTTCGACAGACCGGGCAATCCGCTCGACCATCACCCGACCTGGAAGCACGTCGCCTGCCCTTCATGCGGCGGACCGGCGACGCGCGAGACCGATACGATGGACACCTTCGTCGACTCGTCCTGGTACTTCGCGCGCTTCTGCTCGCCGCAAGCCAGCCAGCCGACCGACTCGAACGCGGTCGGCTACTGGCTCCCCGTCGACCAATATATCGGCGGGGTGGAGCACGCGATCCTGCATCTGCTTTATGCGCGCTTCTTCACGCGCGCCCTCCACAAGACGGGGCATGTCACGATCGACGAGCCCTTCAAAGGCCTGTTCACCCAAGGCATGGTGACGCACGAGACCTATAAGGACCTGCACGGGAAATGGGTGCTGCCCGAGGAGGTGAGCCGCAACAACGGAAGCGCGGTGCACGCCAAGACGGGGAAGCCGATCATTGTCGGCGCGGTCGAGTCGATGTCGAAGTCGAAGAAGAACGTCGTCGATCCCGACACGATCATCGCAGCCTACGGAGCGGACACGGCGCGTTGGTTCATGCTGTCGGATACTCCGCCCGAGCGCGACATCGAATGGACGTCGGCCGGGGTCGAAGGCGCGCACCGCTTCCTGCAACGTGTCTGGCGCCTGGTGCGCGACGCCGCCGCGAAGGGGGCCGCGCCTGGCTCACCCATGCCGGCGCGTTTCGGGCCAGACGCCGAGGCGCTTCGCCGCGCCGCGCACCGATCGGTGGCCGCGGTAACCGGGGCAATCGAGAAGCTCCGCTTCAACGCCGCCGTGGCGCATATCTACGAACTGGCCAATGCCCTCTCGGCGGGGCTGCAAAGCGCCGGGCCGCAACCTGCGCCGGACCTGGCCTATGCCCTGCGGGAGGCCGCCGAGCTTCTGGCGCGAATCGCGGCCCCGATGGTGCCGCATCTGGCCGAGGAGTCCTGGGCGTTGCTCGGCTACAACACCCTGATCGCAGAGGAGCCGTGGCCAGCCCCAGAAAAGACCCTATTACAAGAGGATACTGTCACAATCGCCGTCCAGGTGAACGGCAAAAGGCGGGACGAATTGACGATTGCGCGGGACGCCGCAACGGAGGATATTGAAGCTGCGGCGCTAAAGCTCGACAATGTCGTGCGCGCCATTGGGGGACGCAAGATCAAGAAGGTGGTGGTCGTGCCGCAGAGGATCGTCAATGTGGTGGCGTAGCCATGCCCTCTTTGCCGTGCTCTGCGCGGGCCTTGCTAGCCTGGCGCTGTCCGGCTGCGGCTTCCAGCCGCTTTACGGCGGAACCACCGCCGGCGGGCAAAAGCTTGCCGCGGTGATGGCTGGGATCGACGTGGTTCCCATCCCGGGCCGGGTCGGCCAGAAGCTGCGCAACGAGCTGATCTTCGACACGACCGGCGGGGGCAATGCGGGCACGACACGTTACCGGCTGGAAATCGCCATCAAGGAAAGCGTGACCGACCAGATGGTGCAGATTACCGGCGATGCCACCGGCCAGATCTATCAGCTCGACGCCGTCTTCAAGCTCGTTGACTCGTCGAGCGGCAAGATCCTGTATCAGGGCAAGGCGATCTCGCGTGCGCCCTATAATCGCTTCCAGGAAATCTTCGCCAATGTGCGGGCGCGCTACGACGCGGAGAACCGCGCGGCGCGCACGGTGTCGGAGAGCATCAGGACGCAGGTCGCGGCTCATCTCGCCAACGCCGCCTAGCGCCTGGCCGTTCGCTCTTGCCAAGCCTTCACGTCGTCGTCGTGCCCTGAGCCATGGTCGCTTACAAGGCATCAGCCGTCGCCAGTTTCGTAAAGTCGCCGCAACCGGACTGCCGCGCGGTACTGGTCTATGGCCCGGATGCCGGGCTTGTCGCGGAGCGCGCCAGCGCGCTCGCCAGGATGCTTGCCGGACGCGGGCGAGGTGAGACCGAGATCGTCCGCCTCGACGATCGCGATCTCGCCGAAGACGCCGCGCGGCTGGAAGTCGAGGTCAATACGGTTCCCATGTTTGCCGCGCAAAGCGTGGTCCGCGTCGCCGCCGGGCAAAGGCTCGACGTGCCGTCGCTCAAAGCGCTGCTCGCCACCGATTTCGCCAATCCCCTGATCGTCGAAGCCGGCAATCTCAGGCCGGACTCGGCCTTGCGCAAATTGTTCGAGGCTCACAAGAGCGCGGCCGCGCTGCCCTGCTACAGCGACGAGCGTTCGCTTGCCGGCCTGATCGATGCGGAGCTCGAAGCTGCCGGGCTCAGCATCGATCGCGACGCGCGCGACTATCTGATGACGCGGCTCGGTGCCGATCAGGCCATGTCGCGTTCGGAACTCGTCAAGCTTGCGCTCTATGCCCGAGGGGAGGGGCGTGTCAGTCATGACGATATCGAGGCCATCGTCGGCGATGCCGCCGAGACCGCGCTCGAGAACTTCGTCTATGCGACGAGCGGCGGTGATGCGCAGGCGGCATTGTCGGAACTGCAGCGGCTCGCCGCCGCCGGCACCGATCGGCAGGCCGCGCTCTCTGCGGTCGGCCGGCACTTCACCCAGCTTCACCGCATCGCTTCGGCAGCAAGCAGCGGCGGCAGCCTGGAACAGAGCGTCAAGTCGCTCAAGCCCCGGCTGCATTTCAAGCGCGAGCCGTTGTTCGTCGCGCATTGCAAGCGCTGGGGCACCGCGCGGCTTGCTCATGCGCTGCCGCTGATTCAGGAAGCGACGCGGCGCTCGCGGCGTTCGCCCGATCTCGAAGCCGCATTCGCCGAGCGCCTCGTCTTAACATTGACTTCGCGGGTTTGACGGCCGCATCTGGCGCGGTATGCATGAGACAAAGGTTTGGCATGGACGAGCCCAACAAGACTCTCGAACCCCGCAACAAGTTGTTCGCGCTTCTCAAGGAGAAGGCATTCCGGCGCGGGCGCGTGGTGCTCGCCTCGGGGCGCGAGAGCGACTTCTACTTCGACATGAAGCCGGCGATGCTCGATCCGGACGGCGCCACCCTGATTTCAGAGATGATTATACAATATATTCAAGATGTTAAGGCAGATTGCATCGGCGGATTGGAAATGGGCGCGGTGCCGCTGATCGCCCCGATTGCCATGCGCAGTCCAGAGATCGGGCGCCGGCTTCCCGGCTTCTTCGTGCGCAAGGCGGTCAAGGATCACGGCACCAAGAAGCGGATCGACGGCTGCGACATCGCCGGCAAGACCGTCGTCATTCTGGAGGACGTGACCACAACCGGCGGCTCGGCGATGGATGCGGTCAAAGCAGTCGAGGAGGCCGGCGCCAAGGTCGCGCTCGTGCTGTCGATCCTGGATCGCGGCGAAGGCGCGGCCGAGCTCTACGAGGCCGCAGGTATTCCCTTCAAGTCGCTGTTCCGCGCCGAGGAGTTCCTCCGCGACTAGCGACGGCGCAGGAGCCGGTGACGAATGTCCTCCAACTGCTCGAGCGTCGCGTAGCGAATCCGAAGCTCGCCCTTCTCGCCCTTGCCCTTTTTGATCTCGACGTCGAGGCCGAGCGCCTCGTGCAACTCGGCTTCGGCGGCGCGCGTATCGGTGTCCTTGCTCTTCTGCCGCCTCGGCTTGGCTGCGCGCTCCTGGGTCAGCGCCTCGACCTGGCGCACCGATAGGCCTAGATTGACCGCGCGCGCGGCGAGCGCTTCGGCGTCGGCGCGTCCGACCAGCGGCCGGGCATGGCCCGCGCTCAGCTGCCCGCTGCGCACCAGGCCCTGCACGCTGTCAGGCAGCCTCAAGAGACGGAGCGTGTTGGCGAGATGGCTGCGGCTCTTGCCGATGACCTTGGCGAGATCCTCTTGAATGTAGCCGTGGCCGTCCATCAGCAGCTTGTATCCCTCGCCTTCCTCGATGGCGTTCAGATCTTCGCGCTGAACGTTCTCGATGATGGCGATCTCGACCGCTTCCTGATCGGAGAGCGACCGGATGACGACGGGCACGTCGTGCAGATTGGCTAGCTGGGCGGCGCGCCAGCGGCGCTCGCCGGCGACGATCTCATAGGTGTCGCCGGAGGACGGCCTGACCACTAGCGGCTGCACCAGGCCGCGCTCGCGGATCGACGCGGCAAGCTCCTCGAGCTGCGCCTCGGCGAAGGTCCGTCGCGGATTGAACCGTCCGGGCTTGAGCGAGGCGAGCGGAACCTTCCGCTGCTCGTCCTCGAAGCCGAGCGCTCCATCCTCCGCGCGGTCGCCGATCAGCGATGCGAGTCCCCTCCCCAGCCTCGTCTTCTGCGCTCCTACCGCCATGGCAGTCTCCCTCCCGCTAATTCGTCGATAGATGATCACGCCGCACGCATCCGCCGCTCGCGCTCGATCACCTCGGAGGCGAGTTGAATGTAAGCCTGGCTGCCGGAGCAGCGATAATCGTAGAGCAGCACCGGCTTCCCGTGCGACGGTGACTCGGCCACGCGCACATTGCGGGGAATGATGGTGGTGTAGACCTTCTCGCCGAGCACGCGGCGCACGTCGTCGACCACCTGGTCGGAGAGGCTGGTGCGCTGGTCGTACATGGTCAGCACGACGCCGTGAATCTGCAGCTTGGGGTTCAGCCGCACCCTGATCTCCTCGACGGTGCTGAGAAGCTGGGCCAAGCCTTCGAGCGCGAAGAACTCGCATTGCAGCGGCACCAGCACGGCGTCGGCGGCGGCCAAAGCGTTAACAGTTAGTAAATTCAGGGAAGGGGGGCAGTCGATCAGGACATAGGTCGTCGCCAGGTCAGCCTCCTCCGCTGCGGCCATCTCCGCCAAGCAGTCGCGCAAACGATAGTGCCGGCCGGCGGCAGCGCCTGCCTCGCGCTCGAACGACATGAGGTCGATCGTCGCCGGCACGATGGAGAGCCTGGGCACATGCGTCGGCACCCTCGCCGCGGCGATGCCCGCCTGCCCGCTCAAAACGTCGAAGGTCGAGACCGGTCGCTCGTCGACGCCTAGGCCGGTGCTCGCATTGCCCTGCGGATCGAGGTCGATGATGAGCACTCGCTCGCCGACCGCCGCGAGCGCCGTGCCGAGATTGATGGCGGTGGTGGTCTTGCCCACCCCCCCCTTCTGATTGGCGAGCGCAAGCACCCGCATGCGGCGCTGGCCGAAGGCGCTCATGGCGCGCCCACTCTGCGCGGCCGAAGCTCCGTCACCTCAACGATATGCGATTCAGACGCGGTCAAGCTCGGATGCAGGTGCGCGGCGAAGTCCCACTCCGCTCGCGCGGCCTCGATCTCGGTCTCCGCCTCGCGGCCTTTCAAGAACAGCCCCCTGGTGCTTGACCCGAAGAACGGGCTTGCCAGCTCCAACAGACGTGGCAGCGGCGCAAGCGCCCGCGCGCTCACCACGTCAGGTTCAAGGCCGTGGGCGCTTTCAGCGAGGTCTTCAATGCGCAACGCGTGGATCTCCACAGGCGCCTTGGTCTCGCGCGCGACCTCGGCCAGGAAGGCGCATTTCTTGCGGTTGCTCTCGACCAGATGCATGCGGAAATCCGGCGTCCCAGTTTCGAGAATAGCGATCACCAGCCCGGGAAAGCCTGCCCCTGACCCGAGATCCAGCCAGAGTCGCGGCTTTTGCGCAAGAGTCCGTAGCTGGGCAGAATCGGCGAAGTGTCTCGACCAGAGCTGGGGCAGGGTCGAAGGCGCGATCAGGTTGGTCGATTTCTGCCAGTGCGCCAGTAGCTCAGCGTAGCGGGTCAGCCTGTGGATTGTTTCACGTGGAACTTTAAAGGCTTCCGCGAAGTCCGCGGGGCCATCGATGGCGATCGTCCCCTGCCCGCGCGTCATGCTTCCGCTCAGGCGCTCCGTGCCGCCACGCCCTTCTTCAGATGGGCGAGTACGAGCATCAAGGCGGCCGGGGTCATGCCGTCGAGCCGCGCTGCCTGGCCGAGGCTTGCCGGACGGTGGCGTTCCAACTTCTGGGCCAACTCGGCGGAGAGACCGGGCAGGGCGGCGAAGGCGAAGTCATCGGGGATGGCGATGCCCTCGTCCTTGCGAAAGGCAGCGATGTCGATCTCCTGCCGCTTCACATAGACGGCGTAGCGCGCATCGACTGCGAGTTGCTCTGCAATGCCGGTGTCTAGCCGTCCGATCTCGGGCCAGATCGCGAGCAGTCGGGCGACGTCGATATCGGGGTAGGAAAGGAGGTCGAAGGCGCTGCGCCTGCGTCCGTCGCGATTGATCGCGAGGCCATGCTTCGCCGCTTCGTCGGGCGTGAGCGAGAGACTCTCCAGCAGCGCCCTGCCCTCGTCGAGACGCTTTGCCTTGGCGGCGAAGGCGGCGCTGCGCTCCGTACCGACACAGCCACTGCGCAAGCCGACTGGCGTGAGGCGCTGGTCCGCGTTGTCGGCGCGAAGCGTGAGCCGGTACTCGGCGCGGCTGGTGAACATGCGGTAGGGCTCGGTCACGCCGCGGGTGACCAGGTCGTCGATCATCACGCCGAGATAGCCGTCGGCGCGCGTCACGTTGAACCGCCCTGCCCCGCCTCCGGCCATGAGCGCAGCATTGATGCCGGCGACAAGCCCCTGCCCGGCGGCTTCCTCGTAACCGGTCGTGCCGTTGATCTGGCCGGCCAGGAACAGGCCGGCGACGCCTTTCACCTCAAGCCCCGAACTCAGCTCGCGCGGATCGACATAGTCGTATTCGATGGCGTAGCCCGGCCGGATTGTGCGCGCACGCTCCAGCCCCGGGATGGTTTTCAGGAAGGCGTGCTGCACATCCTCCGGCAGAGACGTCGAGATGCCGTTCGGATAGACCGTGTCGTCGTCGAGACCTTCCGGCTCGAGGAAGATCTGGTGGCTACCGCGCTCTTTGAACCGGACGACTTTGTCTTCGATCGAGGGACAATAGCGCGGGCCGACGCTCTCGATGTCGCCGGAGTACATTGGCGCGCGATCGAGATTGGCGGCGATGATGGCGTGGGTCGCGTCACGCGTATGGGTGATGTGGCAGGCCACTTGTGGCGTTACGATCTGCGACGTGAGGAAAGAGAAGGGGCGAGGCGGATCGTCGCCATGCTGGACCTGGAGTCCGTCCCAATTGATGGTCCGGCCGTCGAGACGGGGTGGGGTGCCGGTCTTGAGCCGGCCCATGCGCAAGCCCAGACCGTAAAGCCGGGTCGAGAGCCCAAGGGCAGGCGGCTCGCCGATGCGTCCGGCCGGGATCTTCCGCTCGCCGATATGGATCAAGCCGCGCAGAAAGGTGCCAGTGGTGAGCACCACAGCGCCTGCGGCGAGGCGGCGATCATCGGCGGTGGCGATGCCGGTCACGCGGCCGCCGTCCGTGGTCAAATCCACGACGGCAGCTTCGATGACTTCGAGGCCGGGTGTGGCGCGGACCGCTTCCTGCATGGCCGCGCGGTAGAGCTTGCGGTCGGCCTGGGCGCGGGGGCCCTGCACCGCCGGGCCCTTACTGCGGTTGAGCACCCGGAACTGGATGCCGGCCTGGTCGGCGACCCGGCCCATTAGCCCGTCAAGCGCATCGATCTCGCGCACGAGGTGGCCCTTGCCGAGCCCACCGATGGCCGGATTGCAGGACATTTCGCCGATGGTGGCGAAGCTGTGGGTCACCAGCGCCGTGGCCGCGCCCACGCGCGCCGCCGCGGACGCGGCTTCGCAGCCTGCATGGCCGCCGCCGATAACGATCACGTCGAAGCGCTTGTTCATTGCCCGTACCTAAGCTGTTCGGGCCGCAAGGTCAAAGCGCCCTGCCCGATTGTTTCACGTGAATCAAACTCATGCTTCGAGACGCGCCCTTTGGGCCCTCAGCATGAGGAGCCTCACCGTGAGGAGGGCTATAGGCCCGTCTCGAAGGGTGAGGCAGAGTTACTTGCCGATGCAGAACTGGCTGAAGATCGTGCCCAGCACCTCCTCCACGCCGATCCGGCCGGTTAGCCTGCCGAGATGATGCGCGGCGAGGCGGAGCTCCTCGGCCTTGAGTTCCGGGCTCAAGCCAGGATCGCCAAAGCGCTCAAGCGCCTGCTGGACGGCGGTCAGTTCAGCGCGATGGCGGGCACGGGTGAGGAGCGGGGCTCCGGCGCCTGACTCGGTGGCCGAAGCTGCCGCCGCTTCGAGCCGGGCAAGGAGACGGTCGATGCCCTCCCCGGTCTTGGCCGAAATTTCGAGGACCTCCCTGCCCTCGCCGGCGCCCGGCGCAAGATCGATTTTGTTCAAGACGGCGATTGCCGTCTTTCGCGCGCCGATCGCGTTCTTTTGCGGTTTTTCGCGCGCCGATATCACGGACGGCGCAGCCCATTGCGGCGCGGCAGCATCGACCACCCATAGCACGACGTCGGCCTCATCGAGTCGCCCCAGCGCGCGGTCGATTCCCGCCGCCTCCACCCTGCCCTCGGCTTCGCGGATGCCGGCCGTGTCGGCGACGATCACCGGCACGCCGCCGAGATCGAGATGAACCTCGATGACGTCGCGAGTGGTGCCCGCCTCCTCCGAGACGATGGCAACGTCACGTCTGGCGAGCAGGTTCAGCAGACTCGACTTGCCGGCATTCGGCGCGCCGGCGATGACCACGCGCAAGCCGTCGCGCAGTCGCTCGCCGCTGCGCTCGGCGAGATGGCGCGCGATCGCTTGGCGCAAAGCCGCGACGATGCAGTCGGCCTTCGCGCCGACATCGGCGGCCACGTCGCCCTCATCGGCGAAATCGAGTCCGGCTTCGACCAGCGCCTGCGCGCGCACGAGCTCCTCGCGCCAGGGCTCGTAGAGCGCGCGCAGCGATCCTTCCGCTTGCGCCAGCGCCTGACGCGCTTGCGCCTCGGTCTCCGCGTCGATCAGATCGGCCAACCCTTCGACCTGGGTGAGATCGAGCTTGCCGTTCTCGAAGGCGCGGCGGGCGAACTCGCCGGGCTCGGCGAGCCGCGTGGTGGGCAGCACCAGAACCGCCTCGACCACCGCGCGGATCACAGCGCGGCTGCCATGCACCTGCAGCTCGGCCATGTCCTCGCCGGTGAAGCTGGCGGGGCCGGGGAACCAGAGCACCAGACCGCGGTCGATCGGCGCGACCGCAGCCGGACCGATGTCGCGCAAGGCCGCGTGCCGGGAAGAGGGCACGCCGCCGCACAATGCTTCCAGCACCGTTCGCGCGACGGGGCCGGAGATGCGGATCACGGCGATGGCCGCGCGTCCCGCCCCGCTCGCTGACGCGACAATCGTGTCGTTTCCGGCGGCGATCTTGGGTGTCATTGCGTTATCCTAGAGCCAGCGAAGAGGAAGGGCCATGCAGGAGCGCATCGACGGCAATCTGCTGGGGCGCGAGACCAGCCCCTATCTGCTCCAGCACCGGGACAACCCCGTGCATTGGCGGGCCTGGGGCGAGGCGGCGCTCGAAGAGGCCCGCGCGAGCGGCAAGCCCATCCTGCTCTCGGTCGGCTATGCCGCCTGCCATTGGTGCCACGTCATGGCACATGAGAGCTTCGAGGACGAAGCGACCGCGCGCGTGATGAACGAGCTGTTCGTCAACATCAAGGTCGACCGCGAGGAGCGGCCCGACGTCGACGCGATCTATATGGGCGCGCTGCACGAGCTCGGCGAGCAGGGCGGCTGGCCGCTGACCATGTTCCTCACTTCCAACGCCGAGCCGTTCTGGGGCGGCACCTATTTCCCCAAGGAAGAGCGTTACGGACGGCCGGCATTCGTCCGTGTACTGAATGAAGTGGCGCGGATCTATCGCGACGAGCCGGAGAAGGTGCGACAGAACGCCGACGCGCTCACGAAGCGGCTGGCGCCGGGCCGGCGCGGCCCGTCGCGCGCGGAACCGCCGAACGAGGTTACGCTCGCCGATCTTGCGCGCCGTCTGGTGCAGGCGGTCGATCCAGTGCATGGCGGCATCAGGGGCGCGCCGAAATTCCCGCAAGTCCAGTTCTTCCAATTGCTGTGGCGCGCCGGCTTGCGCTTTGGGCTGCCCAATCCGCTCGAGGCGGTGAACCTCACGCTCACCAGAATCGCGCAAGGCGGCATCTACGATCATCTCGGCGGCGGCTTCGCGCGCTACAGCGTGGACGAGCGCTGGCTGGTGCCGCATTTCGAGAAGATGCTCTACGACAACGCTCAGCTCATCGAGACGATGACGCAAGCCTGGTGCGAGACCAAATCGCCGCTCTATTCGGAGCGCATCGGCGAGACGGTGGAATGGCTGCTGCGGGAGATGGTGGTCGATGGCGACGGCGCCGCGGGCGGCTTCGCCTCGTCGCTCGACGCCGACAGCGAGGGCGAGGAAGGCAAGTTCTACGTGTGGAGCCTCGCCGAGATCGAAGAGGTGCTTGGCGCGGACGACGCGAAGCTGTTTGCCGAAATCTACGACGTGACGGCGCAAGGCAATTTCGAGGGCCACAACATCCTCAACCGCCTGAATGCGATCGAACTGAACGACGCAGGCATCGAAGCGCGACTGATCGAGCTGCGCGCCAAGCTGCTCGAGCGGCGGGCTTCACGGGTGCGGCCCGGTTTCGACGACAAGGTGCTGGCCGACTGGAACGGACTGACGGTCGCGGCACTCGCCAACGCGGCCGACGCCTTCGGCCGCGCCGATTGGCTCGCCGCGGCGGAGCGCGCCTTCGCTTTCGTCAGTACAAAGATGACCTCGGACGGGCGTCTGTTGCACGCTTATCGCAATGGCGAGGCCAAAGCGCCGGCCACGGCCAACGACTACGCCAACATGATCCGCGCGGCGCTGGCGCTGGCGAACGTGACCGGCAGGCGCGACTATGTCGAGCGGGCGCGCGCATGGGCGGATGTGCTCGACAAGCATTATTGGTCCGAGGAGTTCGGCGGCTATTATTTCGCCGCCGCCGACACTTCGGATCTGATCGTGCGGCCGTTCAGCGGCCAGGACGAGGCGACGCCGAACGCCAACGGCACGATGGTGTCGACTCTGACCGCTCTCTATCTGTGGACCGGGGAGGAACGCTCTCGCGATCGCGCCGAGGCGATCCTGCGCGGCTTCGCCGGCGCCATGAGCGAGAACGTGCTGGCACATTCCGGGCTGCTCGGCGCGGCGCTCGATGCTGCCGCGCCGGCGCTAGTGGCGATCGTCGTGCCGGAGGGCGGCGATGCGCTGCCGCTGCGCCGCGCGCTCACGGAGGTGTCCTTGCCGAATGTGGTGGTGCAAGAGGTGAGGGCAGGGGACGCGCTGCCGGTCGCATCGCCGGCGCACGGCAAGACCGCGATCGACGGGGAGCCGACGGCCTATGTCTGCATCGGACCGCAATGCTCATTGCCGGTGACGGAGCCTGGGGCGCTAGTGGAGACCATCAAGGCTGCGCGCCAAGTCACCATCATTTGAGACGGTGGCTCGCTTCGAAATATTCAGCGCCACGGCGGCGCGAATGAGCGCCTTGAACGCCTTTTCGTCGATTGAGAATAGGCAAGATTATCCCGCCAGCAACGACAAATTGAATCGCCTCAGGCCCTGCTCACAGCTGGAAGGGAGGAGGCGATGTCGCGCCAGCCTGTCAATCGTCCCTCAGCTGCGCTCACGCTGCGGGACGCACGACCCGATCTTCAGTCGCAACTCGCCGCATTCGCTCGCCCGCGTGCGTGCGGACCACTTCGTTGCAGCTGAGCGCGATATTTTCGGTCGGGTCGGTCGCCGCCTATGGCGACCCGAAATTCACAATCGTCAGGTCTTGGCCTAGCTCCCCGCTCACATTTTTTCGCCGGGCAGCGCGGCAGCTTGCTTCACCCAGGCGGCGAATTGGGCTCTGTCGAGCTGGTCGTCCTCATGGATGTCGAAATAGCGCACGTGCTTCTGCTTGGACGTGCCTGGAGGGACGGGACGCAGCGACGCGCCGCGGAAGAAGGCCACCTTCACGTATTTCGTGACGCAATGGAGGCCGAGGAACCAGACCCCGTCCTCGACTCCGTATAGCGGCGAGTTCCACTTCACGGCTTTGCGCACGCCGGGGACGGTGCGGGTGATGAGCGCGTCGAGGCGGCGCCCCACGTCGCGTTTCCAGCCCGGCATGGCATCGATATAGGCCCGCACGGGGGCGTCGCCGTAGCCCTTCGCGATCTGCGGGTTGCCGCCCGAGAGAAGTTTCGGCTTCGCGGGTTTGCGAGCTTTCGACTTCGGCGCCGTCACGCGCGGCTGGCCGGCTTCGCAGCAACGCGCTTGGCGGCGGGCTTCTTTGCGGTCTTTTTTGCGGCCTTCACCGGCTTCTTGAAGCCCTCTTGGCAGGTCCCATCACCACCTCGAAGCCGCGCAAATGTCTAGGTGTTCATCGACTCGAAGAAGTCGGAATTGTTCTTGGTCTGCTTCAGCTTGTCGAGCAGGAACTCGATCGCGTCCTGGGTGCCCATCGGATTCAAAATGCGGCGGAGCACATACATCTTCTTGAGCTGATCGGGCGGGACCAGGAGCTCTTCCTTGCGGGTGCCCGAGCGCGCGATGTCGATGGCCGGGAAGGTGCGCTTGTCGGCGACCTTGCGGTCGAGCACGATCTCCGAGTTGCCGGTGCCCTTGAACTCCTCGAAGATCACTTCGTCCATGCGGCTGCCGGTATCGATCAGCGCCGTGGCGATGATGGTGAGCGAGCCGCCTTCCTCGATATTGCGCGCGGCGCCGAAGAAGCGCTTCGGGCGCTGCAGCGCGTTGGCGTCGACGCCGCCTGTCAGCACCTTGCCGGAAGACGGCACCACGGTGTTGTAGGCGCGGCCGAGCCGGGTGATGGAATCGAGCAGGATCACCACGTCGCGCTTATGCTCGACCAGGCGCTTGGCCTTCTCGATCACCATCTCGGCGACCTGTACGTGGCGTGAAGCCGGCTCGTCGAAGGTGGACGAGATCACCTCGCCCTTCACCGAGCGCTGCATGTCGGTGACCTCCTCGGGCCGCTCGTCGATCAGCAGCACGATAAGGTAGCACTCGGGATGATTGGCGGTGACGGCATGGGCGATGTTCTGCAGGATCACGGTCTTGCCGGTGCGCGGCTGCGCCACGATCAGCCCGCGCT
>DASQKJ010000051.1:0-20609 GCA_035630595.1 Methyloceanibacter sp. | reverse complement strand
CAGCCACCAAAGCTTCTCATATGAGCGAAGCCAATTGAAGCCTGCGTCCCCGCAAAAGCGGGGACCCAGAGCGGCCGTCACTGGGTCCCCGGAATCGCTTCGTCACTAGCACTTGTTCACGGTCACGCTTTGCGTCGAGCGCATGCCGATGGCGCGGGCGGCGCCATAGGACAGATCGAGCGACACGCCCTTGGTGAAAGGCCCGCGATCGTTGACCCGAACCGCGACGCTGCGGCCGGTCTTCGGATTGCCGATGCGCAGGCAGGTGCCGAACGGCAGCGACCGGTGGGCCGCAGTGAGGCCGTTCGGGTTGAACCTCTCCCCCGACGCGGTGCGATTGCCGGCGAGTTCGTGGCCGTACCACGTCGCGCGCACGGTCTGGCTGGCATAGGCGGGCGTTGCGAGAAGAATGAGAATGATCGCCGTCGAAAACCGCATCGGCTTGAGCTCCTGACATTGTTGGGGTCGAGCTCGATAGACGCGAATTTCGTTCTTAGATCGGCCTCAATAAGATTCGCTTGGCCGGACTATGGCCATTCGATAGCGGCGTTGTGCTTCTGGTCGACGGTCAGTTCACACGGACCAAGGGCCAAGCCGGTCGGCCGGGTCCCATGCCAGCTCGTGCGATGCCGCGTGGCTTGCCCGCCACCGCACCGGCAGCAAGCGCCGCAAGGTCAGCTCGACGCGCCTTGTCAGGCTCGACGTCCGTTGATGGCCCTCGCTTGGGACCACGATTGGTCCGGACCGTCCGGCCTGCTTCTCAAGCCATTTGGGTCCAGGCCCGCGCATATAATGCAGCTCGGGCCGATAGCGATCTGACAAATACCTCATGGTCGTGTCCCCTCGATGGCTGGCTCTCCGCCAGTCTTCGCGTAGAGGGTCGCGGCGATCGGGTTGCGAATGTCTTTATGCGGGCGGAGTGGGTGCCGACTTCTCGCGGCTAGGGTTAATCAAGAGTGCGCAGGTCCGGATCTGGGCCAATGCGATCAACGTTTGCGCCCGGCGCGGATTATGGGCTAGGCAGATGGCCCAAAAGAGAACGCTCCAGAAAGGGTCGGGGCCGATAGTGCAACAAGCACGGGACGAGTGAATGATGCTGCTGACCACGCGCCGCCGGGCGCTCGGGCTTCTTCTTGCGGCGACGGCTTCCTTCCGGCTCCCTGCCGCGCTGGCCCAGGACAAGAAGGAATGTTTTGAGTCCAAGTCGTTCGGGCCGTGGAAGGCGCAAGCCACCGACCGCCAGGCCGGCGCGCGCCTCAGCGAGGTAACCTTCGTCGAGCCTTGCGACCTGCGTGTGGAAGTACAGATCGCCGAGAGCTTCGAGGGCAAGATTGTCGTCTATGGTGATCCCGACGACGCCCCGCTTCCCAAGAACTTCCTGGTCCAGCCGGAGAACCGGCTGATCGTGCGGACCGAAGACGGCAGAGTTGCGGTCGACGAGCCGCTTTGCGGCAACTGCACCGACATTTTCGACGACAAGGTGAGCATCGTGCTGCCGCTCGCCAGCGCGCCGTTGTTCCGCGAGGAAAAGTCGATCGAGATGGAGATCCAGCTCGCCGAAAAGGACGCCTGCCGCTTCAAGCTCGACGGCGAGAGCTTGCGTGCTGGCCTCGACTGGGCGTCGGAGCGCAAGGAGGCTCTTGCCGCGCGCGCCGAGGATAAGGAATGCACCTCGCCGGAAGGCTGCTTCATCACCACCGCTTGCTGCGAGGTACTCGGCCTCGGCGATGATTGCTTCGAGCTCAGCGTGCTTCGCCGCTATCGCGACGAGGTGCTCGCCAAGCGGCCGGAGGGGGCGGCGGCGATCGCACTCTATTACCAGCTAGCGCCGCTGATCCTGGCGCGGCTGCCGCGGGAGGCGCGTAGAGAGCGGCTGAGCAGGGTCTATGCCCGCTACATTCTGCCCGCGGCGCTTGCCGCGCGGCTCGGCCGCAACGCGCAGGCCTATCGTCTCTATGCGCGCATGCTCGAAGCGATGGCCCGTGAATTTGCGCCGGAACGCGTCGCGGCAGCGCGGCTCATGGTCCGACCTTGACGCTCAACCTGGCGGTGCGTTGCGGCGGCTTCTCCGTCTCCCAGGGCCGGCCATAGACGAACACGACGTCGGTCGCGCCGGTCGTTTGCGCCTTCAACACGAAGACTTGCTCGGCGGGAGCGCCGACCTGCGGTGCGCTGCCCTTTCGTGCGTCCGCATCGGGCCGCACAAAGCTCGTTTCCACCAGCGCGACGATGCTTTGGTCGGCTGACAGGAGGCGCCAGCTGTAGCCGGCCGAGGGCTGCGCCTGGAGCCGAACGCGCAACAACTCTCCAGGCTGCAAGCCGACGGAGAGCGAGTTCGCTTCGCCCTCGAACGTGACTTCTTTTAGGTCCTGTCCGAGCGCCACGGCGCAACTCCCAATCAGAGTCGCCGCGGCGATGGTCGCGCGGAGGCGCCGGGCAAAGCGCTCAGCCACGGCATGGTCGCGCTTCGGTCAATTGCCCGGATCGGGTTGATCCGCTCCCGGCGCGCCGGATGAAGGCACAGCGCTTGCAGCCTCGGGCGATGCCGCCTCACGCAGCGAGCTGATCGCTTCGCGGCTGAGCGCATCCTGCGTGGCGACCACCGCGAGCAATTGGTGGCCGATCAGATTGGCCCCGTATTTTACGCGGCCGAAGCCGCCTAGTCCCCAGCCGGTGCCCCAGGAGTTCTTGATCTCCCAGGCCTGCTGATTTTCGTCCCAGCCGGTGATGATGATGGCATGGTAGCCTTCGCTCTCGTGGGTCACCGGCTCGAACTGGGTATACACGCCGGAGACATAGGCGAGGAAACTCGGCGTCGCATAGATATGCGCGACCAGCGGTCCATACTCGCATAGATTGGACTTGATCTCGGCGGGCGTCATCACGCGCGACCAGTCCGCATCGAGCGGAGCCCAGACCACGGCGCGATAGGGCCTATCGAGATTCGCCGCACATTGCTGCACTTGTCCGGCATAGGGCCGCTTGCGCTCCGTCGTCGTGCCGGCGGTGATCAGGCGCGCGAATGCGTTCTGCACCCAATTGCCGATGCAGTTGGTGCCTTCCGAGCAATCCATAAGATCCTGCTCGGAAGCATCCACCAGCTTGTTATTGAGGATCGCGTTGCTGCTCTCATAGGCCGCGGCTGAGGAGAAGGCCCAGCAACTGCCGCACACGCCCTGGTCCTTGACCGGGGTGACTTTGTTCAGCTTGCGCCAGCTGAAGGTCTTGGCCGTAGGATTGCAGGAAGCGCCCGGCGCCGGGAGACGCTCGGCGCTGCGCAATTGCCGATAGACCTCCATGGCCTTATCGGCACGCTGCATCTTCGCCTTGAGGTCGCCAGGGGGCGGGCCCTTCTTTGCACCGGTCAGCTCCTGCAAGTTGCGATCGAGCGCCGTCGTGTAGCCCATGCGGAACGTCATGTTCGCCGTTCGCTGCGAGTCGAGCTTGGACAAGACCTCCTTGACCTCTGGCGGCGCCGTTCTGAGCCGCTCGGCGTAGAACGCCTGCTGCTCGGCCTCCGACGGATCTTCGGCCGGAGCTGCCGCTACTTCCTCTTCAGGCTCGGTCTGCTGGGCGGCGGCGGGCAATACCAAGCAAATTGAAACAACAGCGAAGGCGAGCTTTCGGAGCGTCGACAGATTCCAAGACATGACGTTTCACCTCATTGGGCAGTTATGGCGCTCCTGCCGGCAACTTTATCCTTTGGCCTACTCGTTGAAAAGACGAAGCTTATTACAGCTTGTTTAGGTAGTTATCGCGCCAAGACCACGGCCGAACATGATAAAGGGCCCGGATCAGCTCGCCCGGGCCCTCGATTGTCGGCGGAAGAATGGCTGAGTTGTCTCCGGTCTAGCTAACCTGCGTCGGGAACTTGATTGGGTCGCCAATCGGCTCGAACGCCCAGATCATGGCATCTCCCGTCGCATTGCAGAGGTGGTAGGCGCCGGCCGCGTCCTGGACGAACACGATGAAACCCGGGTCACCTTCGAGACCATCCGGCCTGCTGAGCAGCACTTTGC
The DNA here is from genome assembly GCA_035630595.1 of Methyloceanibacter sp. Lineage (GTDB taxonomy): Bacteria > Pseudomonadota > Alphaproteobacteria > Rhizobiales > Methyloligellaceae > Methyloceanibacter. The sequence continues at coordinate 16,590 of DASQKJ010000051.1, read as the reverse complement.
CGCCGTCCGTGAGATAGGCGGCGCAGACCTTCTCGGCGATCTGCTGGGGCTCCCCCTCATAGCCGCCATTCGCGGTCTGCTGCAGGCCGATCACCTCCGGTCCGGTCCCACTAAGGAGATCCTTGGTTACGATCGAATAGGAGTAGACGTTGCCGTCGGCGTCGGCGTCGCACATCCAAAGATTGCCGTCCTTGTCGTTCAGCCAGACCAGGCTGAAGCCGATCCCGCTGCCGTCGTCGACCGCATTCAGCACGCTGACAGGCTGCAGCGGATTGACCGTCGAACAGGCCTTGATCGCGACATCGTGCGAGGTGTTGACCGGAGCGACAGTCTCCGAAGCCATTGCCAGCCCGGCCGAAGCCATGATGGCGAAGCCAGCGCCAAAAATCAGGGAATTGCGTTTCATTTCTCGTCTCCCATGGAGCATGTGCCTGGGCGTAATTGCCCTCGGCGTGAGCGGGACATGGCCTCGGCCAGAAGCCGCCATTGTGAGCCTCCTCACACTGGGTCCGGAGACGCCCGGCCCCGGCTTCGCCGCATTAAGGCCGATATGGCGCCCCAGTCGGCGGTTAACCTCAGGGCAACAATAAGAAATTCTGCCCCAGGTCCGAGGGCTACGCAGAACACGCACGAACGCTTGCCGGGGTTCATGTCTTCGGGCTTCGCGACGGAAGGGCCGGACCTTCCTCGGGAGCCGGAACAATTTCGCTGCGCAGGGAACCTTTTCGCGCTGCGGGCGTAAGGCGGGGAATGCGGGGTGTGTGTGTTGCGTCGCGTTCTGTATCTTTTAGCTATCCTGCTGATCGGCCTCTCGGCGAGCCTTGGCGCACGTGCGCAAGACAAGGCCGCGCAGACTTGGCTTGGTCTGATCGCCGGTCCCGCCGCATCCTCCGAGACCGTGCTTGCCGCCGACATCGCTAGCCTGTTCGCCAACAGCGCCGGTTTGCGCGTCCTTCCGATGCTCGGCGATACCGGCGCCGGAAATCTCGCGCTGCTCCTGAACAACCCCGAGATCGACCTAGCTTTCGTCGCGACCGACGTTTTTGCCGAGCAAGCGGCCAAGGACAAAAGCCTGACCGACAAGCTCGAGCTGGTCGCCCGGCTGCCTCCCCAGGAAATCCACGTCCTCGCGCGCTCCGACATCGCCGCCATGTCCGGACTGTCCGGCAAGAAGGTGAGTGTCGGCCCGGCGGGATCGGCATCGGCCGCCGCAGCCGCAATCCTTTTCAAAACCCTTGGGATCGGCGTCGAGGCGGCGCAGCTCGATGCCACCGCCGCCATCGAGCAGTTGAAGCAGGGCACGATTAGCGCCGCGGTGATCGTGGGCGGCAGGCCGTCGCCGCTGGTCGGCGCCATTCCGATCAATGCCGGCATCCACCTGCTTCCCGTCCCCTTCAGCGCCTCTCTCGACGCGGCCTATCTGCCTGCGCGGCTGGACTCGGCCGACTATCCCAATCTGATCCGCGGCGGCAGCGAAGTGCCAACGATCGCCACCGGCATTGTCCTCCTCGCGCCACGAACCAAGTGGGACGCCGGCGCTCAGCAACGCCTCGATGGTTTCATCGCGGCGCTGTTCCCGCGCTTTGCCGAGCTTCAGGCGCCAGGGCGACATCCTAAATGGCGCGAAGTCAATCTTGCCGCGAGCTTTCCGGGGCTGAAGCGGGCCCGCGCGGCCGAAGCGTGGCTCGCCGCAGCCCCCGAGGAAGCGGTCAAGCCTATGACGGCAAGCATAGCGGGCAGCCAGGTCCCGACTTTGCCGCAAATCATGAACAAGCATCAGCAGGAGGCACTGTTTCAGCAATTCATCGAGTGGCAGCGCGGCAAGGAGCGCTGACGCCGAGTTTTTCGGTTGGAGACGGAACGGAAGGAGGTCCAGGTCAGTTCAACCATGCTGCGCGCTTCGGGGCACGAGCGCGCGTTGAACGGGGGTACGGGGCGTTTTCCCGCGCGCAGGGCACTCGCGCGGGCAGAGAAGGGAGCAAGATCATGATCGGTTCCACGACGCCCGTGGCCGAGCAGCCCGCCTGGCACCCGGTACATCGGGCCAATGCGATGCTGCGCGCAGCGATGCTGAGTTCGGCCTATAACACCCACCCTGCAGAGGATATTCAGAGCATTGAATCCCTGTCGAGCGCCATCGACAGCGTGATGCAAGGGCCAGTGAGCATACCCTTTCCCAAACCCCTGGCGTCCCGGCTCGACGCATTGGAGGTGGAGGACGCCTTTCCCGCCTTCGAGATACTCATGGGGGAGATGCGGCAGGGCGACGCCCTACCAGGTGACGGGCAGGACGGCGCCTGGTGCGATTCAGCCGCGAGTGGCGACGATTTCGACCAGTTGAACGTGCTGACCGCAGACGCCCCGCTGGATCCGGAGCGGCGCATCGCCGTCCCTCAACTCCACATGCAGACGCTGATGGAGGAGTTTCGCTGGCGGCAGCGCCAGGCAAGCATATTGGTCGCCAGCTCCATCGCCGCCGCGGTGCTGCTGACGGTGGGCGGCATTTGGCTGGTCGCCCATTTTGCTGCTCCGCCTAGGGGAAGCAGCGACAATCGGTCCCTCCTGCGTTCGACCTCGGTCGCTTGGCAAAAGCCGGCCAACAGCGTTGGAGAAGCCGGCCTTCCGGGTGCCGCGGTGCTTGCCAATCACGCCGCCAAGGGCGAACCGCTGCTCGTACCGGCCTCCCCCGTGATGGCCTCCCCGGAGGCACCGACGATTCTGGCCGCCAGCGGGCACCAGATCGCCTTTGCTCCGCTACTGCCGCCGAGCCACGCCGGCTACTATCTCATCCGCGGGCTTCCGGGCAACGCCGAGCTTTCCGCCGGCCGGCGAAGCGACAGCGGCACCTGGCTGGTCAAGGCCGTGCATGCGCACGCGTTGGTGCTTTCGCTCGGCGCCGGCGCCGAAGGCGATTACCCGGTCGAGGTCTATGTGCTCCAGTCCGGCGACAGTCCGCAGGCACGGCGTAGCCTGGTGCTGCGGATCGAATCGCCCGCGCAAAACCATATCGCGGCAAGTCCCGACAAAGGCTGGACTTCGGCGCTGCTCGATCTGGTACCGGCCGCCCAGGCTGCCGAAGCGCCGGCCATCCCTGCCGACACCGGGGCGCTCCACGCCAGGGCCAGGCGGCTGCTCGCCGAAGGCGACATCGCCGCGGCGCGGCTGCTGCTCATCTACCTTGCCGAACGCGGCGAAGGGGAAGCCGCCTACGAGCTCGGCCGCACGTTCGACCAGGAGATGCTCGCGCAACTCGGCGCCAAAGGCATCGCCGGCGATATCGCCCGCGCGCGCGGCTGGTACGAGCTTGCGGCCCAGGACGGGAACGCCAAGGCTCTGGAGCGTTTGAAAATCCTCGCTAGTCTTTCTGGACCAGGTCCGTCCGACTAGCGCGAGGACGGCCGCAGCCGCTCATCCGAGGGAAATCAATCGGGGGGAAATGGCGGCTGCGGCAACGTCCTTCAGACGAGGTGCCGGCGCCTCAGCTCGCGGAGTACGACCTCGGCGAGTTCCTCCGGCGTCGATTTGCCGGTATCGAGCGCGAGCTCGGCATGTTCCGGCGGCTCATAGAGTGAATCAATGCCGGTAAAGTTGGCGATCAGGCCCGCGCGTGCCTTCGAATAGAGGCCCTTGGGATCGCGCGCCTCGCAGACTTCGAGCGGCGTATCCACGAAAATCTCTATGAACTCGCCCTCGGCGAACAGCTCGCGCGCCATCCGCCGCTCCGAGCGGAACGGCGATATGAACGAAACCATTACGATCAGACCGGCATCCACGAACAGCCGCGCCGCCTCCGCCACCCGCCGGATGTTCTCCACCCGGTCGGCGTCGGTGAAACCGAGATCCTTGTTGAGGCCGTGGCGGATATTGTCGCCGTCGAGCAGATAAGTGTGGCGGCCCGTGGCATGCAGCCGTTTCTCCAGCGTATTGGCGATGGTCGACTTGCCGGCGCCTGACAGGCCGGTGAACCACAACACGCAAGGCTTCTGCTCCTTAAGGCCGGCGCGCGCCTGTTTGTCGATCGAAAGCTCCTGCCACTGAATGTTGGTGGCGCGGCGCAAGCCGAACTCGATCATGCCGGCCGCCACCGTCGCGTTGGTGAAGCGGTCGATCAGGATGAAGGAGCCGGTGTCGGCGTTGTCCGCATAGGCGTCGAACACCAGCGCCTTGGTGGTGTTGAGATTGCAGGAGCCAACCTCGTTCAGCTCGAGCGTCTTGCCCGCGACGTGATCGAGATTGTCGACATTCAGTTTGTATTTGAAGTTGAGCACGGTCGCCGTCGTGGTTTGGCAGCCGCATTTCAGAGTATAGGAACGGCCCGGCAGCATCGGCTCCTCGTCGAACCAGATGATCCGCGCCGCCATCTGATCGGCGATCGAAGGCGTACCCTCCTCCTGCGCGACGATATCGCCTCGGCTTACATCGACCTCCTCGGCGAAGGTCAAGGTCACCGCGTCGCCCTCTTGCGCAATATCGAGATCGCCGTCCGCGGTGACGATTCGCGCCACATGCACCCGCCGTCCCGAAGGATGGATCACCACCTCGTCGCCGCACGCCACCGCGCCGCTCGCCACGGTGCCGGCATAGCCCCGAAAATCGAGATGCGGCCGGTTGACATATTGCACCGGGAAGCGCAACGGCCGCTCCTTTTCCGCACGGCCAACGTCGACCGTCTCCAAATGGCCGAGCAGGGTCGGACCGCGATACCAATGCATATGCGCGCTGGGCGCGATCACATTGTCTCCCTTCAGCGCCGAGACTGGGACCGCGGTCACCTGCTCGAAGCCGAGTTCTGTGGCAAACCATTGAAATTTATCGGTAATCTCCTCGAAGCGGACCTGGTCGAAATCGACCAGGTCCATCTTGTTGACGGCCAGCGCGATCTTGCCGATGCCGAGCAGCGACAGGATGCAGGCATGCCGCCGCGTCTGGGTAAGCACGCCGCTCCGCGCATCGACCAGCAGCACGGCGAAGTCGCAATTCGAGGCGCCGGTCGCCATGTTGCGCGTGTACTGCACGTGCCCGGGGGTATCGGCGACGATGAATTTTCGCCGCGGCGTCGAGAAATAGCGATAGGCGACGTCGATGGTGATCTTCTGCTCGCGCTCGGCCTCGAGGCCATCGACCAGCAGCGCCAAGTCGACCGGCCCTCCCTTGCTGCCGTTGGAGCGCCGTGAATCCTGCTCGGCGCTCTTCATCTGGTCTTCGTAGACGAGGTGCGAGTCGTAGAGCAGCCTGCCGATCAACGTGCTCTTGCCGTCGTCGACGCTGCCGCAGGTGAGAAAGCGGAGCAGCCCGCGATTCTCCTCGGCCGCAAGCCGTGCCTCGACCCGCTCGCGCGCGTCGCTCCGCCCGCTCTCGACCACGGTTAGGCGCGGCATCAGAAATAACCCTCCTGCTTCTTCTTCTCCATCGAGCCAGATTGGTCATGATCGATTACGCGGCCCTGGCGCTCGGAATAACGCGTGGCGACCAACTCCTCGATGATCTCGGGCACCGACGCCGCCTGCGAGCGGATCGCTCCGGTGAGCGGATAGCAACCGAGTGTGCGGAAACGGACATGCGCGGTCTCTGGCTTCTCGTTGGCGTCGAGCGACAGGCGCTCATCGTCGACCATGATCAACATGCCGCCGCGCTCGACCACCGGCCGATCCGCCGCGAAATAGAGCGGCACCACCGGAATTTCTTCGAGATAGATATAGGTCCACACGTCGAGCTCGGTCCAATTCGACAACGGGAAGACGCGCATGCTTTCGCCGGGAGCCACCTTGGTATTGGCGATGTGCCACAGCTCCGGCCGCTGCCGCTTTGGGTCCCAGTTATGCGCGACGTTGCGGAACGAAAACACTCGCTCCTTGGCGCGCGATTTCTCCTCGTCGCGGCGCGCGCCGCCAAACGCCGCATCGAAGCCGTGCGCGGACAGCGCCTGCTTGAGCGCCTCGGTCTTCATTATGTCGGTATAGAGCGCGCTGCCATGCGTGGTCGGCGAGATGCCGTCCTTCACGCCCTGCTGGTTGGTATGCACGATCAGATCGAGGCCGAGCCGCTTCATCTCCTGATCGCGGAATTCGATCATCTCGCGGAACTTCCAGGTGGTGTCGACATGCAGCAGCGGGAATGGCGGCTTGGCAGGATAGAACGCCTTGAGCGCCAGATGCAGCATCACCGATGAATCCTTGCCGATCGAGTAGAGCATCACCGGGTTGCGGAATTCGGCCGCCACCTCGCGCATGATGTGGATGCTCTCGGCTTCGAGCTGGCGCAGATACGTGGATAGGCGCTGCTTCATGGCTTGGTTCTCAGGCGAACCACCTGCTCGTCGGAGCTTGAGGGAGGCTCGGGCGTGGCGTGGCCCTTGCCGCTTTGCGCCTTGGCGGCTTTCGCCACCTTGCGCCCCTCGGCCAGATAGCGGTAGGCGGAAACCGGAATCAGCGCGAGATAGATCAATGAGCCCATCGCAAGCGTGAACGAGGGATAGGTCAAGAGCAGCGCCATGAACAGCGCCGCCAGCACGAACACAGGCAGAACGTGCTCGCGCGCGATCTTCTGCCCGATCAACTTGATCGAGAAAGTGGGCACGTTGCTCACCATCAGCAGCGCGACGCCGAGCGTATAGATCAGCACCAATGGAGTGAGGCTCGGCCAGTGCAGCCCGAGATCCTCGGCGTAGATCGGCAATAACAGGATCAGCGCCCCGGCGGGCGCGGGTACCCCGACGAAATAGTTGCTCTTCCACGCTGGAACGTCGGTTCGATCGAGCGAGACATTGAAACGGGCCAATCGGAGCGCCGAGCACACCGCGAAGACCAGAACGGCGATCCAGCCGAGACTGCGCAAATCCTCCAAGGCCCAGTTGAACATTATGATGGCCGGCGCCACGCCGAAATTGACGAAGTCAGCGAGGCTGTCGAGCTCGGCGCCGAACCTTGACGAGGCCTTGAGCAGCCGGGCCACATGGCCGTCGATGCCGTCAAGGAAGGCCGCGAATACGAGCGCCGCCACCGCCAGGTCCCAGCGATGCTCGATACCCATACGGATGGCGGTGAGCCCAGCACACAGCCCGACCAGCGTGAAGATATTCGGGATCAGCACCCTGACCGGCACTTGGCCGCGGGAGAACACAGTCGGCCGCTTCTTGCGTTCGTCCCGTTCGGGCTCGAAGGGCGGAAACATCTACGCTTTTCCCTCCGTCGCGATGAAACTTGTCGCGCTACTCAACTGCTCGTCTCCCCACTCAGCGCCAACTCCGCCAGCACCGTCTCTCCGCCAATCGCCGTCTGGCCGGTCTCGGCGAGAACCCTGGCTCCGTCCGGCAGATAAACGTCAACCCGGCTCCCGAAGCGGATCAACCCGATACGCTCGCCGCTCGCCACGCTAGCCCCCTCGCCGGCGAAAGTCACGATCCGCCGCGCAATCAGCCCAGCGATCAGCACCAGGCCGATCTTCTCGCCCGTCTCGGTCTCGATGACAATGGCGCGGCGCTCGTTTTCCTCGCTCGCTTTGTCGAGCTCGGCATTGAAGAACGCCCCCGGAACGTAACGGCTGCCGACGATACGGCCGGCCACCGGCGCCCGCACCATATGGACGTCGAGGACCGACAGGAACACGGAAATGCGGGTGAGATTTTGATTGCTGAGCGGAAGCTCGCGCGGCGGGGAAACGCTGGTGATGGAAGCGAGTTTGCCGTCGGCGGCGCTGACCACGAGGCCCTTGCGCTGCGGCGTCACCCGCTCCGGATCGCGGAAGAAATAGGCGATGGCAGCCGTCACCGCGGCCGCCAGCCAGCCGAGCGGCGGTGCCAGCGCGAACAGGAGCAGCGTCACCAGCGCAGCGCCCGCGACGAATTTATAGCCGTCCGGGTGGATTGGCACGAACACGCCGAGAATACTGTCGAGAATACCGTGACTGTCTTTCATGCTTTCGCGATGCTTTGGCTAGGTTGAGGCCAGCGCTTCGTCCTCGAGGCGCTCGGCCGCGCGCGACGGCTCGGGCTCTTCCCGCCCGGCCACTTCCGCCAGGCGCTCGCGCGCCTCGTCGGCCTCGCGCTGCCGCTCCCACAGGCTCGCATAGAGCCCGCCTTTGCCGAGCAGCTCAAGATGCGTGCCCTGCTCGACGATCTTGCCGCGATCGAGCACGATGATGTTGTCGGCGTGGACCACGGTCGACAGTCGGTGGGCGATGACCAGGCTGGTGCGCTCGCGGGCCACGCGCTCGAGTGCGTCCTGGATGTCCTTCTCGGTATGACTGTCCAGCGCAGAAGTCGCCTCGTCGAGCATTAGGATCGGCGGCGCCTTCAGGATCGTGCGCGCGATCGCAACACGCTGCTTCTCGCCGCCGGACAGCTTCAGTCCCCGCTCGCCGACCAGCGAATCGTAACCCTGCGGCAGCGTCACTATAAAGTCGTGGATCTGCGCAAGCCGCGCCGCTTCGCGAAGCTCCGCTTCCATCGCGGCGGGCTTCCCGTAGCGGATGTTGTAGGCAATCGTGTCGTTGAACAGGACGGTGTCCTGCGGGACCATGCCGATCGCGGCGCGCAGAGAGCCTTGCGTCACGTCCCTGATATCCTGCCCATCGATCAGAATGCGCCCGCGCGTCAGCTCGTAGAAGCGGAATAGGAGCCGCGCGATGGTCGACTTGCCGGCGCCCGACGGGCCGACGATCGCTACCATTTTGCCTGCGGGCACCTCGAAGCTGACCTTCTTCAAGATCGGGCGGTCCGGATCGTAGGCGAAGGAGACGTTCTCGAACCTGATATCGCCCTGGCTGACGCGAAGCGGCTCGGCGCCCGGCCTGTCTACGATCTCGGGCTTCTCGTGCAGCAGCGCGAACATGGTCTCGACGTCGATCAATCCCTGCTTGATCTCGCGATAGACCATGCCCATGAAATTGAGCGGCATATAGAGCTGGATCAGGATCGCATTGATCATCACAAAGCCGCCGATGGTCAGCGCGCCCTGGGTCACGTCGCGCGCCGCGAGCAGCATGCAGACGACCATGCCGACGGTGAAAATCACCGCCTGACCGCTGTTGAGCACGCCGAGTGAAGAGTATGTGCGGACTGCGGCCTTCTCGTAGCGCGCCATCGAGGAATCGAACCGGCGCGCTTCGTGGTCCTCGTTGCCGAAATATTTGACGGTCTCGTAGTTGAGCAGGCTGTCGACCGCCTTGGAATGCGCCTCGGTGTCGGACTCGTTCATGTCGCGGCGGATGGCGATGCGCCGCTCGCTGGCTGCGAAGGTAAACCACACATAGGCGCCAACCGTGGCGAGCACGACCACCACATAGATCCAGCCGAAATACCAAGCGACGAGGCCCGCGATCATCAGCAGCTCGACCGCGGTCGGGATCGAGTTCAGCACCGCCATCCGCATGATCGTATCGACGCCGGACACGCCGCGCTCGATGACGCGGTTAAGCCCCCCGGTGCGGCGCTCCAGATGAAAGCGCAAGGAGAGCGCGTGCAGATGGCGGAAGGTGCGGTTGGCGAGCTCACGCACGGCATGCTGCGCGACCGAGGAGAACCCCACGTCGCGGACCTGCGCGAACAGCACCATCAGCACGCGGCCGACGCCATAGGCCACGATCAGCATGGCTGGCACGGCGGCAAGGCCGAACGCCGAAAGCGTGGCCGCTTCACCCGGTGTGGTTTCGCCTGCGAGGATGTCGATCACCGCCTTGTAGGCGATCGGTACCGCGAGCGTGACGGCCTTGGCGAGGATGAGCGCGCCAAGCGCAATGACCACGCGGAAGCGCAAATCGGGCCGATTGGCCGGCCAAGCATAGGGAAGCAATTCGCGCAATACGCTCAGCTGCCCCGTCCGCGCCTGAAGCACGGCGTCGCTTCTCGTTTGCGGCAGCCGGTCTTGCATGAGAGATCGCTTCTATCGGCGCGCGGTCCGCGCGGAAAAAAGGGCAGCGTCCGCACGCTGCCCAACCAAGCTCTATATAGGCGCCGTACGCCCCCGCGCCAAGCGCGTCAGGGCTTGGGCAATGTCACCTCTTGTTGCGGATGGATCAGGTCAGGATTGTGAATCTTCTCCTGGTTGTCCTGGAAGATCGACGTGTAGCGCAACCCGCTGCCAAGATGGCGTTTGGCGATGGCCCATAGCGTATCGCCGCGGCGGATGACATAGACCTCCTTGGCATCCTGCACGGATGCGCCAGGGGCGCCGCGGATCGCTGCCACTTGTCCGGCAGTTCCCGAAGCGGCGACTTGCGGCATGGGAGCTTCCGGCTTCGCTTCCACGCGCTCGATGCTGATCAGCGCGGCCACGGTGGTGCCAAGAGCGGCGCCGGCGCGCTCGGCGCGGAAGCTGTGCTCGCCCATGCCGAGCGTCTTGGCGACGGCAACCCGCCAATGGCCCGTGCGATCGGCGCGGGTCTCGGCGAAATGCGCGCCGCCATAGTAGATGGCGATCCTCGCCCCCGGCTCGCTCGACCCGGTGATCGTCACGGTGCCCGCTCCGGCGCCGCTGAGCTCATAGTCGACGGTCTTGAATACCAGCGCGGGCTTCGACTGAAGCGGCGCGCCGCCCGAAGCGCTCAACGCTTCGCGCTCCGCGCGCGCCAATGCACGCGTGACGTTCGGCTCAACCTCCGCCAAGGATGGGGGAGCTTCGGCCTCCGGCGCGGACTGCGGCGCGACATTGGCAGTCGTGGCATCTTGGGGCTGCGGCTGCGATGACGGGACCGCCGCAACAGCCTGCGCGTCGCTGCCCACCTCGACGCGCACCGTGTCTTGCGAGGACACCGCCTTGCTGCCGTCCGGCGAGAGGATCTTCAAGGAAAGCGCGTGGTCGCCTGCGGGCAGCGGCTTGTCCAAGACTACGCTCCACTCGCCTTGCAAATCGGCCTTGGCCTCCGCCACTTTCGTGCCGCCGCTCTGCACGCTAACTTTCCAGCCCGGCGCGGCGCGGCCCGCGATCACGCCTTCGCCGCTCGGCTCGATGACGACCACGTCGAAGGTGGGCACCGAGGTCGGCGCGGAAGGCGGCGTCAGCGCGCCGGTCGACTCTGCCGGCGAAGCTGGTGGCGCCTCGGCGGGAACGGCGGCCTGCGGTTCTGCCGGAGCGGGCGTCTCGCCTGCGCTGGCGATCGGCGCCGGTTCGACGTCTCCCGGCGCGGCCTTCTTCCCCCAATCGACATAGAGTCCAGCCACCGCCAGCGCGGCGCCGACCGCCACCATGACGGCAATGATCGCGATGAACCTATTTCCCTTCATGCGTCATTCCTTGGCCGGCGCAATTCGCTCCCTCCCAGTCTAGGGCTTCGGCGGCCCATCGTCAGGTTGTTTGCTGCGCTCGATCGAAATCATCGCCCGGGCCGCGAGCATGCGCGTCTCCGGATCGAATTGCTCCGCGCGCAGCGTGTGGCGCCCGTCGTTGAACTTCAACTCGCTTTCGACGCTCCAATTGCCGGAATCGTCGGGCACCACCGTGGCAATAGGCTGATCGTCGAAAAAGAGGAAAAGTTCGTTGTTGGGCAGCGCGATGCCGGCGACCTTCAGCTTGCCAGGATTGTCGCCGGCGTCTTCATAGTCGAAACTGTTGACCCTGAGCGGGGAGCGCGGTGCCGCGTTAGCAGCGTCAGCGCCTTGCGGCTCCGCCACACTCTGGTCGCCGGGCGGCGCATCCTCGGCGAACGCAGATTTCGCAGAGAAACCCGCCCCAGCCAGGCCAGCGACAACGATCAAGGTCAGGAGATATTTACTGCCGAACATTTCCTTGGTTCCTTTTCCATTCTCATCTTTACGCGCAGGGGAAGGCAAAAAAACGTCACCCCCCCCGAATTTGCCAGAAACCTACCGGATCGACCGGGTCCCCGCCAGACGGTTCACGAGCGGAGGGCGGCCTTTCTTGACGCCCGCCGGAACCGGATGGCAGATGAACCCATGAACGACACCCACCCCGCGCCCGAACTTCGGAGCATCTGCGTCTATTGCGGCTCGGGCACCGGTGCGAACCCGGCCTTTGCCGAGGGCGCCCGGAGTTTCGGCCGCATCCTGGCGGCTTCGGAGATCGGTCTCGTCTATGGCGGCGGGAGCCTCGGACTGATGGGCGAGATCGCCCGTTCGGTGCTCAAACATGGCGGCCATGTCACCGGCATCATTCCCGGCTTCCTGAGCGAGCGGGAGCACATGCTGATCGAGGCGCAGGAGCTGATCGTCGTCGACGACATGCATCAGCGCAAACAGCTGATGTTCACGAAGTCCGACGCGTTCGTTGCGCTTCCCGGCGGCCTCGGCACGCTGGAGGAGTTCGTCGAGCAGCTCACCTGGTCGCAGCTCGGCCGGCACACGAAGCCGATCGTGCTCGCCAATATCGACGGCTTCTGGGAGCCGCTGCTGGTCTTGTTCGAGAAGATGGACCGGGAGCTCTTCATCCGGCCGGGGCTCGAGCTCAACATGCTCCTGGTCGACCGCGTCGAGAACATCGTTCCGACGATCGAGGACGCGCTCGCCCCCTACTCTGAAGCGAGCGAAGCGCAAGCCGAGGTCGAAGTTTCAGCGAAGTTCTAGAGGTCTCAATCGTAGGCATTCCAGGCGGGATGACCGGCATAGCCCGCCTTGCCGTCTCGCGCGACGCCGACACAGAACCGCGTCACGTGCGGCTTCCGGAATACGTCGTCATAGGCGATATAGCCGATGATGAAGAACGGCGCGGGGATCTCCGACCGGAACGTCGTCGCGGGAGAGAACAGCTTGTCCGGCTCCAGTATCTCGTTGGCGTCGGTCCGCTTCGCCGCGTCATAAGCAGGCTTCTTGCCGTGCGGCTCCTGCGCCACGAACTCGACCAGCCAGCCGCGGACGACAGCCGGCGTCCTCCCATAATTCTGCATGGCGAGCCTCACGCTCGCCTGATCGTGCAGCAGGAACAGGTCGGTGGGACCGCCGAACACATAGGCCCGCTCCACCGCGGGAACGTACTCGGCGGCGATCCTCGCCGCATTGGCGGCCCTCCGCGTATAAAACCACAATGCCAGGGTCGAGAGGGCGAGCAGCGCCAACAGGATCATCAAGGGCAAGAGGACGCGCTCGATCGAGCCGAACAGCGTGGCTTGCGCTTGGCAGAGGAAATAGCTGAGCGTGCCGTCCGCGCGCTTGCACTGCCCGCCGCCGCCGTGGCTCTCCTGGACTGCCGCATCGACATCGATCGGCGTCGAATCGAGCGCGTGGCCGCCGCCTCCGCTGTCTTGCAGGTCGGCCGCATGTTGCGCGTAGCGCAGCCACGGCCCCTGATCGACCGCGGCGAGCGCGGGCGAGAACCCGAAAACCAGGCAAATTGAGACGATTAGCCCCCACATCGCTGTAACCGCGGCTCCCCGGCAGTTGGTGGCGGCAATTCTTAGCGTGGAAATTGAACTCGGCAACCGAAAGCGGAGGCGGCAAGGACGATCTTGCCCGCGCGGTAGCCCTTACGGGGCAGTCGCGCCGTCGCGGATCAGCTTGTAATTGATCGAGTCGAGCAGCGCCTCGAAGGACGCATCGACGATATTGGGCGAGACTCCCACGGTGAACCAGCGGTTGCCCACCCCGTCGCGGCTTTCGATCAGCACGCGGGTCACGGCGTCGGTGCCGCCGGTCAGGATGCGCACCTTATAGTCGACTAGATCGAGGTCGTTGATATAGCCCTGATAGCGGCCGAGGTCCTTGCGCAGCGCATTGTCGAGCGCATTGACCGGGCCGTTGCCCTCGCCCACCGACATCATCGTCTCGCCGTCGATGCTGACCTTCACGGTCGCCTCCGACACCGTGACGAGATTGCCAACGGCGTTGTGCCGGCGCTCCACCAGGACGCGGAATGAATCCACCTCGAAGAATTGCGGCACATTGCCGAGCAGGCGCCGCGCCAGGAGCTCGAACGAAGCCTCGGCCGCCTCATAGGCATAGCCTTTCGCCTCGCGTTGCTTCACCTCGTCGAGCAGCCGCGCGATACGCGGGTCGTCTTTCGCCACAATGATGCCGATGCGCTCAAGCTCGGCAAGGATGTTGGAGCGCCCGGCCTGATCGGAGACCAGCAGCTTGCGCCTATTGCCTACGGCGTCAGGCGGCACATGCTCGTAGGTGCGCGGGTCCTTCTGCACCGCGGAGACATGGATGCCGCCTTTATGCGCGAAGGCCGACTCGCCGACATAGGGCGCGTGTCGGTTAGGCGCGCGGTTCAGCACCTCGTCGAGAATGCGCGAGGCATGGGTAAGCGTGCGGAGCTTCTCCGGCGTGATGCCGGTCTCGAAGCGCTCGGCATAGTCCGATTTCAGCATGAGAGTCGGAATGATCGAGGTGAGGTTTGCGTTGCCGCAGCGCTCGCCGAGTCCGTTCAAGGTGCCCTGGATCTGCCGCGCGCCCGCGCGCACCGCGGCGAGCGAGTTGGCCACGCCGTTGTCGGTGTCGTTATGCACATGGATGCCGAGACGGTCGCCCGGGACATGCGCAACCACCTCGTCCACGATCCGCTCCACCTCCTCCGGCAAGGTGCCGCCATTGGTGTCGCATAGCACCACCCAGCGCGCACCCGCCTCATAGGCGGTCTTGGCGCAGCTAAGCGCATAGTCGGAATTGGCCTTGTAGCCGTCGAAGAAATGCTCGCAGTCGATCAGCACCTCGCGTCCCGAAGCGACGACCGCCTCGGTCGACTCTTTGATCCCGTCGAGATTTTCCTGAAGGCTGATGCCAAGCGCCACGTCGACATGGAAGTCCCACGCCTTGGCGACTAGGCAGATGGAGTCCACCTTGGCGGCGAGCAGCGCCTGGAAGCCCGGGTCGTTGGCGATCGAGCGGCCTGGCCGCTTGGTCATGCCGAAGGCGGTGAGCTTGGCGTGGCCGAGCGGACGGGTCTCGGCGAACAGCTTGGTGTCGGTGGGATTCGCGCCAGGATAGCCCGCTTCGATATAGTCGAGCCCGAGCACGTCGAGCTGCTGGGCGATCAGCCATTTATCTTCGACCGAGAAGTCGACGCCATGGGTCTGCGCGCCGTCGCGCAAAGTGGTGTCGTAGAGGGAGATGCGCTCTCGTGCCATGGCTATCTCTACACCACCCCGAACACGAAATGCAGCGCGAGCAGCACCGCGAGCGCGAGCACCGCGAGCTTGATGACGAAATAGACGCCGCGGCTGCCCTTGAACGGCGCATCCTTGAGGAACTGCGTCATCGCGCGACCTCCTTCCTCACCCTGAGGAGGCGCGGAACGCGCCGTCTCGAAGGGTGACGCCACAGAATGCCCATGCTTCGAGACGCGTCCTGCGGACGCTCCTCAGCATGAGGCTGCAACCTGTTGAAACGACTCATCGCGCGACCTCCCAGGTGGTGACCAGCTCACCGGTCTTGGGGTCCTTGGCGTCCTTCAGCACGACGCCCATAGCGGCGAGTTCGTCGCGGATGCGGTCGGCCTCCTTGAAATTCTTCGCCGCTCGCGCACTGTTTCGCGCGCTGACCAGCTTCTCAACGAGCGCATCTTCGGCAACAGCTACTGTCAGATGATCCCCGGTATGTACATGACGCACACGCTCAATATTGGTGCGCTCCCCCGAGAAGCCGAGGAAGCTGAGCGCCGCGCGTAGCCCACCCCAATGACCCGCGCTGTGCAGCTTATGCAGCTCGGTGATTACCTTCGGCGTGTTGAGATCATCCGAGAGCGCATCCAGAGCCGGACCCGGAACACCCCCCTTGCAGTCCTTACCTTCGAGATCGCCGTACCACTCCCACAAAGTCTTATGCGCCTCGTCGAGCCCAACGAAGGTCCAGTCGAGCGGTTGGCGGTAATGCGTCCGAAGCATGTTGAAGCGGAGCGCCTCGCCGGGCCAGGCATAGCCTTGCCAGCCGGTCAGCAATTCATGCACGGTGACGAAGTTGCCTGCGGACTTCGCCATCTTCTCCCCCTCGACCTGGAGGAAGCCGTTATGCATCCACACCTGCGCCATGACGGGCGTGTGGAAAGCACAGCGCGATTGGGCGATCTCATTCTCGTGGTGTGGAAAGACGAGATCGATTCCGCCGCCATGAATGTCGAAGGTCTGACCGAGATGCGCCGCCGCCATCGCCGAGCATTCGATATGCCAGCCGGGACGCCCCGGCGCCGCGATGCCGCAGGGCGAAGGCCAAGAAGGCTCGCCGGACTTCGACGGTTTCCACAACACGAAATCCATCGGGTCCTGCTTGAAGGGCGCCACCTCGACCCTCGCGCCGGCGATCATTTCGTCCAGCGAGCGGCCCGACAGCTTGCCGTAGTCAGGCATCGCCGCGACGCGGAACAACACATGGTCTTCCGCGACATAGGCGCAGCCATTCGCGACCAGAAGCTCGATCATCGCCTTCATCTGCTCGATATGCTCGGTGGCGCGCGGCTCCACGGAGGGATCGAGCGCGCCGAGTGCGCGCATATCCTCGTGGAACTGCGTCTCAGTCTTCTCGGTGACTCGCCGGATCGCTTCGTTCAGCGGTAGATCAGGATAGTCCTGCGTCGCCCGCGTGTTGATCTTGTCGTCGACGTCGGTGATGTTGCGGACATAGGTGACATGCTCGGGGCCGTAGATATGCCTGAGCAGGCGGTACAGCACGTCGAACACGACGACCGGGCGCGCGTTGCCGATATGGGCGAA
>DASQKJ010000050.1:0-21459 GCA_035630595.1 Methyloceanibacter sp. | reverse complement strand
TCGAGCGCCGCTATCGCGCGCTGCTGGCGGACAACCAACCCGACAAGCTCACGGCCCGCGGCGTTCCCGAGGAGTTTGTCGCCATCGCCGTCGAAAAGCTTGCGACGATCGATGAGGCCTATGCGGCGATCGCCAAGAAACGCGGCCTCTAGCGCCGGCTGAGTCAAATTCCTCGCCTGGCAGCCCGAGCCCGGCGGTGCCTGGGATGATCATTAACCTGCGTTTACAGTGCCAGGTTTTGCCCCGGTTCATCGTTAACCGGGCGATACCCTGGGGCCGTCAGCGCTTGGCCGGCGCGATTCGCGATGGACGCGGCGACGGGCCGAGACCTCCAAATCGTGAGGATGTCTGTTATGCGCGATTGAACCAGGCCTTCGCTCTTGTTGCCGCGTTACTGGCAAGCGCCACGGCCTCCAGCCCCATCTTCGCCGCCGATTTGCCTCCCACGGCAATTTCCGAAAGCCGTGGCGTATGGAAGTAATCTCGAAGCCCGCGCATATGATGAGCGCCGCGGCGATGGGAGCGGCGCATTCCAGAAGCGGCTCGGCGCGATCCACGCGCGCTCGCACCCGGTCGGCGCGCTCTATCACACCCATCATGGCATGACGAACGGCGTGTTCATGCCCTATGTGCTGGCGTTCAACCGGCCCGCGATCGAAGCGAAGATCGAGCGGCTCGCGGGATTCCTCCTTTCTGGCGGCTTTGACGGCTTGCTGAAAGCGGTGCTCGATCTGCGCAAGCAGATCGGTGTGCCGCACAGTCTCGGCGGACTCAAGGTCGATGGCGGCAAGATCGAGACCATCGCCGAGATGGCGATCGTCGATCCGACCGCGGGCGGCAATCCCATTCCCCTGACCGAGGACAACGCGCGGAAGCTGTTCGACGCGGCGCTCAGGGGCGATGTCGCTTCTGCCACTGCTTGAGTGAGCTAAGGCTTGACCGGCGGGACGGCGATCTTGCTCAACGGGCAGAGTCGCTTCTGATCCTCATTCACGCCGCAAGCGCGCGGGAACAGGTCGCGGCCGAAACAGACCCTGATATCGAGCAGATTTTTCCGCCGGCAGGTCACCCCGATCATCTCGGGCGTGAGCCAGGGATTGGCCTTGAGGAAGGACTGCTCGATTGCCTCGGGCGAGAGGGCTTCGCTGGCCGGCCGGTCGAGCAGCGCCGCCGGAACGCGCACGCGCTCGTAGAGCTCCCGCGCCACGCCGAAATATTGCGCCGGCTCCAGGCCGGAGCAGGTTCCATGGACGCGGTATTCGTGGATGATCAGGTTCTTGCTCGGCATGATGTCGCGCATCTCGTCGATCAGCTTTGACGGCACCCACGGGCGCTTGCCGATCGGGCAGTTCTCGGGCCAGCCCTTCTCATATTGCGGCCACAGCCCGTGCAGCAGGAAAGCGCGGGACGACGCATCGCATTCGCGCCTGCCGCGGCCCTCGCCCTGGCAATGGGTGGGCATCCAGCTCAGCACCAGAACGTAATAGTCGAAGCTGCCGGACTGGTTCGGCTCGTTTGCCCAGGCTTGAGGTGGCGCAAGCAGGAAAGCGAGTGCCAAAAGTGCGCGCGCGCGCTTAAGAGCCATGGCTATGGGTCTCGCCGAGCGCCGCCAGGATCCGCGCCCAGCTTCGCGCGCCTTTGGTAAAGCTTGTGAGATTGTACTTCTCGTTCGGCGCATGGATGCGGTCGTCATCGAGCGCGAAGCCGATCAGCAGGGAGTCCATGCCGAACCGCGATCGAAACGACTCGACGATGGGGATCGACGCACCGCAGCCCATGATGACCGGCGGCTTGCTCCATTCCGCTTTGAGCGCCCCCGCCGCGGCTCGAAACGCTGGCGCCTCGGTATTGAAGCCGATGGCCGGCGAACCGCCTTCATGCGCAAACCGCACGCCGGCATCTTCGGGCAGCCGATCTTCGACGAAGCGACGCAGGCTGGCGAGAATGGTTTGCGGGTCCTGACCTGGGACCAGACGGAAGGAGAGCTTGGCGGTCGCCTGGGTCGGGATCACCGTCTTGGTCCCCGGCCCGCCATAGCCGCCGACGATGCCGTTGACCTCGGCTGTCGGCCGGGACCACAGCTGCTCAAGCAGGCCGAAGCCGCGCTCGCCCGCCGGCGCGCTCAGGCCCACCCCGCCGAGATAGGCGCCACCGTCGAACCCAAGCTCCTCCCAGGCTTGAAGCTGCGACGAGGAGGGATCGCGAATGCCATCATAGAAGCCGTCGATGGCAACCCGTCCGCCCTCATCATGAAGCGCGGCGAGGATTTTCGCGAGCACATGCAACGGGTTTAACGCCGGTCCGCCGTAAAGACCGGAATGCAGGTCGCGCGAGGGCCCGGTGATGGTGATCTCCGAGAAGGCGAGCCCGCGCAGGAAGGCGGTGATGGCGGGCGTGTCGGCGTCCCACTGCCCGGTGTCGCACACCAGCGCGAGGTCGGCGCGGAGTTCGTCACCATGTGCCGCGAGGAAGGGGCCAAGGCTCGGGCTGCCGGACTCTTCCTCGCCCTCGATCAGCACGCTGACATCGACCGGCAGCCCTCCGCACTCGGTGAGCCACGCGCGAGCGGCTTCGATGAAGGTCATCATCTGGCCTTTGTCGTCCGAAGCGCCACGCGCGACGATGACTTTGCCGTTGCGCGGATCGTCGGCAAGACGCGGAGCGAAAGGCGGCGCGTTCCATTCCGCGAACGGCTCGGGCGGCTGCACGTCGTAGTGGCCGTAAAACAGCACGTGGCGCCGCGCCGCGCCGGACGAAGCCGCGCGCCAATGTCCGACCACCATCGGCTTGCCCAAGGTCGGCTCGACCCGCGCCGCGAAGCCGATCTCGGCGAGAGCGCCGGCGCAAGCTTCCGCCGCCTGGACGCAGGCATCGTGAAAGGCCGGGTCAGTGGAGACGCTGGGGATTGCCAGCAGCCGGAACAGCCGCTCGAGCGCGGCCTCCTCCGAGTTTGCGAGGCGGGCAATGACGCGGCCCAACGCATCGCCCCGCGGCTGCGGCGCGTTCATCGTCACGGCTCCGCCCATGCTCGACGCGGAAGGCGCGCCAATTCTGTGACGCCGCCGGCAATGGCGGTCAAGCCGCCGGCGCAGGGGGCGGTGACTATTGGGGCCGAATGAGGGAGAGAGCTATTCGCCGAGCTGTACGTTGATGGCCTGCGGACCTTTGCCACGGCGGTCAGGCTCGGTCTCGAAGGATACCCGCGCACCCTCGTCAACCGCGGGAAGACCCGACTTCTGCAACGCCGAGATATGCAGAAACACATCTTTGCCGCCATCGTCCGGCGTGATGAAGCCGAACCCTCGTGAATGATTGAAGAACTTGACCGTTCCCGTCTGACGCATGGGAAGCTCCTTTTCCCCTTCCAAATGGTCTCCGCCCGCAAGAGGCCGCGCGGAGGTTCAGGCAAGTCTAGAAAGCGGGAAAAGAAACCGCGTCGCTTCCCACGGAGCCAATGCGGAGAATCTCCACCCGGGTTCGCAATCTGCCCGCAAAACGCCTCACTCTAGGGGCGCTGGCGGCCCAAGCGCAAGACCCATGTGGCTTGCGGTCTCGGCCAGAACGCTGACGGCAAAGGCTTAATTCGGATAGGGATCGTGCAGCGGCGCGCTGTTCAACGATTCCGGCGGGAAGTCGAAATGCGGCCCAAAATCCCTGGGCGCAGGAGGCATCTTTGCCGGCCCCCAAATATCGCTGAAGGTCAGCGAGTAGCCGCCCGGGCCGCGAGGTCCGCGCTGCACGTAATAACCGTTCGGCATGCCGCTCGGGCCGGGCTCGGCGGTCTGCCCCCGCGGTCTCTGCTGGGCTTCGGCCGGTTGCACCGCGAATAGTGCGGCGCAGAGAAGCGCCGCCAGGAGGAGCGGCTTGCGGCAGGCGGCGGCGGAACGATTGGTCATGTGCCCTGCTAACGTTGAATGCGGCGAAAAAGTTCGAATCGCCAAAGAGTCTGACGGGCCTGGTTACCATAGTGTCACCACGCTTTCGCGGATGCTGGACGGTTTCCCTCCTTTAGGCAGGCCCTGTTGGACTATGCAGTCTTTGCCCAGCCCTGCCTAGCGTTTCCGTGCAACACCCGGATTCTTATGGATTCTTCGCCGTGGCGCGTTTCCGGCAGTCCCGGGCCAGAGCCCAGAATAGCCCGGAATTGCAGCGGTTCTGCAAAATGGCCCCCGGCGCGGGGGACTGACGAAAAATCGTCAACTCCCGCCTCGGAGGCCATTGAGGGTTGGGGCCCTCGGGGCCCCCGCCTTCCTTGCGATGCGCTAGGGTGGTCGAGCGACGTCGCTAGCCGGTACGCCGCGACCGCCCCGGCTTCATGAAGCCCGGGGTTGTGCCGAGAATGGCGTAAGGGTGGGCGCTGGCGACCACGACGCTGCGGCGGCTGGGCAGGCCTGAGGCCTGATAGGCAACCGCGCGGACGCCGTTAGAAGAGGTGGCAACGCGGCTGCGCACGCCGATCCGCTTGCTCGCACTCGCCACTTTCACGTTGGCCTGCGCCTCGATTCGCTTGGCGGCGCGCGTCGTTCCCGTCTTGGCTTTGGCCGCGACGCTCTTGGCCCTGGGTGACTTATTGGCTGCGGCCTGCACCTTCAGCGATTTGGCTGGAGAGACATCCGCCTTGACCGCGGCGGCCGAAGACGTGCCGGCCTTGGCCTTGGCAGTGCTTTCCCCGAGCGCGGCAATCGCGCTGCCGCCGGTGGCCGTCACTCTCACCTTGGCGGTTCCGGAATCGACCATCCCGATGCTGGCCGCGGCGGCTTTGGACAGGTCGATGATTCGGCCGCCGATGAAGGGGCCGCGATCATTGATTCGCACCACGACGGAGCGGCCATTGGCGAGATTCTCGACCAGGACCTTCGTGCCGAAGGGAAGCGAGCGGTGCGCGGCAGTCAGCTCGTTAGGGTTCATCCGCTCGCCATTGGCGGTGATGTTGGAAGGCAGCGAGTACCACGACGCGTGACCGAGCTGGTCGGCGCGCGCGCGCTCGGTTGGTAGCAAGACAGCGGCGCCCAGAAGCCCCACAGAAATCATCTTGGCTCGCATTTGCATGCGTATTTGCTCCTATTCGATTGTTTGGGAGGTTTGGAAGCCGACGAAGAATCAAGCCGGCCGCGCACATGTTAGTGCGGGGGGTAAGCTACGGAGCAAGAAGGCGAAAAATCGGCTTGGAAGGGGTAATTGATGGGCCATTTAGGGGCGGCCGCCTTCCCCTGCAGTTAAGGTTTATCGCGCCGCCTGGAAGGTTTCGCGGGGGAATCCTACATGCGCTCGAAAGGGCCGGGCGCGGCCGATGCGCAGCTTCCGCAGCGAGTGACGTGAGAGAGTACCGAGCTCCACGACTCGTCTGGACGGTTCGAGGCCGGAGGAGCCGGTGGCGCTTTCTTCAGCGCCAGCCGACTTGCCTAACTCTTTGTCATGTCTCGCCTAATCCTTGCCCTTTTCAACGTATACTGTAAGAATGGTGTTTCAGGATGGAACACCGAGGAAACGCTCCAAGAAAGGACTTCAGGACCGACTTGCGATGATGCAGAAAAAGAAGACTCACGAGATGCAAGAGAGCCAGCAGCTCTCCCCAGGCCTGTCTAACCCAGCACGAGAGCCGATGACCGGCGCGCAAGCGTCCTACCTCAAGATGCTCGCCGAAGAAGTGCGCGAGCCTGCGGCGTTCGACCAGGGCTTGAGCAAGCGCGAGGCTACGCGGCGCATCGATGCTCTCATGGAGAGACTGAGGCTCGGCGAACTGCCGCCGCATACGGATTAGGGGCTCGGCCGCGCTTGCGATGAGCGAGTGGCAGCAGCGGAAGCCGTCGCGGCCGCGCGGATCGTGCAGCCATCAAAAAGGCGATCCGTCAACGCACGGATCGCGTGATCTCCTCCCTTGACTGAAGCCTGCCTACTGGCTTGAGTGGCGACCATGGCTAGACACCCGTCGATGATTTGCATCGCTCGTTTCACGGCGCTCGGCGTTGTTGCCGCCGCCGTGACGTTCCTCGCGGCGCCGCACGCGCTCGCCGCTTGTTCCAACAACCCGGCCCAGTTCAGCCGATGGCTGCAAGGCTTCAAGCAGGAAGCCGTGGGACAGGGGATTTCGGCCCGCACCGTCAACTATGCGCTCGACGGGCTGAGCTACGATCCCGCGACCATCGCCAAGGATCGTGGGCAGGGGGTGTTCGCGCAAAGCTTCGTGCAATTCTCCGGCCGCATGGTCTCGTCCAACCGCCTTCAGGTCGGCGCGCAGTTGCTCAAGAAACACGCCAATGTCTTCGCCAAGATCCAGCAGCAATACGGCGTGCCGGGTCCCGTGCTGGTTGCGTTCTGGGGGTTGGAGACCGATTTCGGCAAGGTCATGGGCAATATGGAGACGATGCGCTCGCTCGCCACGTTGAGCTTCGATTGCCGCCGTCCCGAGGAATTCCGCGAGCAACTGGTCTATGCGCTCAGAGTGATCGAACGAGGCGATCTCTCGCCTCCGGAGATGCGCGGGCCCGCGCATGGCGAGGTCGGCCAGTTCCAGTTTCAGCCCAAGAACTATTACGAATATGCCGTCGACTTCGACGGCGACGGGAGGCGCGACCTGATCCGAAGCGCCCCCGACTCGTTGGCGTCCGCCGCCAACTATTTGCACTCGATCGGTTGGCGTCCGAATCAGCCCTGGCTGGAGCAGGTGCGCGTCCCCGCCAATCTTCCCTGGGACCGGGCCGACGTCACCATTAAGAACCCCCGCTCGTTCTGGGCGCAACACGGCGTCACCTATCTGAATGGGCAACCGATCCCCGCCGACGAAACGCCGGTGGGCTTGGTGCTGCCCATGGGCCGCAACGGTCCAGCCTTCCTCGCTTATCCCAATTTCGACATCTATCTCGAATGGAACAAGTCGCTGGTCTATTCGACCACCGCCGCCTATTACGCGAGCCGGCTTGCAGGTGGCCCGGCCCTCGCCAAGGGCAACGCACCGGTCGAAACGCTCAGCCCGGCGGACACCAAGGAACTGCAGCAGCGCCTCGCCCAGCTTGGTTTCGACGTTGGCAAGATCGACGGCGTGGTCGGTGCGGCAAGTCGCAACGCCATTCGGGCCATGCAGGTCAAATACGGCCTGCCCGCCGACGGCTATCCCAGCGCGGCGTTGTTGGGGCGCCTTCGCGCCGGACGCTGATCGGGCTTGCACGCCGAAAAGGAAAAGGCCCGGCTGGGGCCGGGCTCTTCCTACGCAAAACAGGATCCTGTGGGATGCGCGCCGCGCAACCTACGTCCCTTTCATTCAAGGGGCTTAGGACGTGGCGTTCGGCCGGTCCGTCGGGTGACCGTCCTATTTATAGGGCGGCGCTTCCATGGGAGGCAGCTCGGCCGTAGAGACCTGCTGGCTGTGATGGAAGCAGCCGCCCAGCGCGATGGACGTCGCGATGACGGCAAGGGCAACGAAGATGCGCATGTTTGATTCCCTTTACTTGGTACTTTCACTCGATGGGGTACGCGAGACTTGTGCCATCTCACCGCTTCGGGCTTAGAAAAGGGTTAATGCGCGCCTCATTTCCAAACGTATGCAGCAAAGCGGCCGGCAAATTCTGGGACGAGCAAAACCGCCTCGGCCATTTTCGGCATGACAGGGCTTCCTTTCCGCCCGCTTATCGTTAGGCGGCCGGCATAAGAAGCGTTTGAGCCTGACGCAGGGTTCCGGTGGGACGCGCACCGTCCGGACGATTCTGCTAGAGAAGATGCCCTAGCGGCTTTGAGTCGCACACCGATGTCGGGTTCCCAACGCCGCATCTGACCCGATCCAAAAACCACAGGAGGATGACGTGGCAAAAGGCCAGCTCAGGAGCAATCGCGAGAAGAAGAAGCCTAAGAAGGACAAGAAGAAACTTGGCCCGGTCACTTCGCCACTCGGGTCGATCGATCAGCGCGGCAAGCAGGGTCGGCCGGCCGGAACTAAGAAAGGCTCCTGACGCTCGGGGCGTCGGCGCCTGAACGCTAGCGATGCTTGCCCTTGAAGGCGTGGGTGCCGGGCTTGCCGGCCTTAGAGCGAGGCTTCGACCTTTTCAGTGGAATCTCGCGATTGTGCGGGCCCATCTCGTCCAAGGTCGGCTTGTGGGGCCGGTTGAGCGCCACCGGCTCTGCTTCGGCGGCTGAGCGCTCGAGCTCGGACTGGCGCGCGAGCGGGTCGTTGGCAATTGCCAGCTCCATTTGCTGTAGGCGTTTGACTTCATCCCTGAGGCGCGCCGCTTCCTCGAATTCGAGATCGGCGGCGGCGGCGCGCATGCGCTTCTCCATATCGGCAACCACCGCCTCGAGATTGTGCCCGATCAGCGCCTGCTCGTCCTCGCCGGCATCGACCAGCACGTGGTCGCGCTCGTAGACGGACGCCATGATGTCCCCGATGTGCTTCTTTACGCTTTCCGGCGTGATGCCGTTCGCCTCGTTCCACGCGGTCTGCTTCTCGCGCCTCCGCGCGGTCTCGGCCATGGCGCGCTCCATCGAACCGGTGATGCCGTCGGCGTAAAGGATCACCCGCCCGTCGACGTTGCGCGCGGCGCGGCCGATGGTCTGAATCAGCGATGTTTCGGAGCGCAGGAAGCCCTCTTTGTCGGCATCGAGAATGGCGACCAGCGCACATTCGGGAATGTCGAGGCCTTCGCGCAGCAGGTTGATGCCGACCAGCACATCGAAGGCGCCCAGCCGCAGATCGCGGATGATCTCGATGCGCTCCAGGGTCTCGACGTCGGAATGCATGTAGCGCACGCGGATGCCCTGCTCGTGCATGTATTCGGTCAGATCCTCGGCCATCCGCTTGGTCAAGGTCGTGACCAGGACGCGATAGCCCTGCGCCACTACTTTGCGCGTCTCGTCGATCAGGTCGTCGACCTGGGTCGAAGCCGGGCGGACCTCGACCGGCGGATCGATCAGGCCGGTGGGTCGGATCACCTGCTCGGCGAACACGCCGCCGGTCTGCTCCAGCTCCCAGGCGGCCGGCGTCGCCGACACATAGACCGATTGCGGCCGCATCGCGTCCCATTCCTCGAAACGCAAGGGCCGGTTGTCCATGCAGGAAGGTAGCCGGAACCCATACTCGGCAAGCGTGGATTTGCGCCGGTAGTCGCCGCGGAACATGCCGCCGATCTGCGGTATAGTGACGTGGCTCTCGTCGACGAACACCAGCGCGTTGTCGGGCAGATATTCGAACAAAGTCGGCGGCGGCTCGCCGGGCTTTCGCCCGGTGAGATAGCGCGAGTAGTTCTCGATGCCGGCGCAGGAGCCGGTCGCCTCGATCATCTCCAGATCGAACAGCGTGCGCTGCTCGAGCCGCTGCGCCTCGAGCAGACGGCCCGCACCGTGCAGCTCGTTCAGCCGCTGCTTCATCTCCTCCTTGATGCCGCGGATCGCCTGTTTCAAGGTCGGCTTCGGCGTTACGTAATGCGAATTGGCATAGACCTTGACCAGGCCGAATTCGTCTGTCTTGGCGCCGGTCAGGGGATCGAACTCGGTCAGGCTCTCGACCGTGTCGCCGAACAGCGAGATGCGCCAGGCGCGGTCTTCCAAGTGGGCCGGCCACACCTCGATCGTGTCGCCGCGCACGCGGAACGAGCCGCGCACGAAATTCGCGTCGTTGCGGCGGTATTGCAGCGCCACCAGGTCGGCCATCAGCTGGCGCTGCTCGACCTTGTCGCCGCGCTTCAGGCTAAAGGTCATCGCGGTGTAGGTCTCGACCGAGCCGATACCGTAGATGCATGACACCGAGGCGACGATGATCACGTCGTCGCGCTCGACCAGCGCGCGCGTCGCCGCGTGGCGCATGCGGTCGATCTGCTCGTTGATCGACGAATCCTTCTCGATATAGGTGTCGGTGCGCGGGATGTAGGCCTCTGGCTGGTAGTAGTCGTAATAGGAGACAAAATACTCGATCGCGTTGTCCGGGAAGAAGCTCTTGAATTCGCCATAGAGCTGGGCCGCCAGCGTCTTGTTGGGCGCCAGCACCAGTGCCGGCCGTTGCGTCGCCTCGATCACCTTGGCCATGGTGAATGTCTTGCCGGAGCCGGTGACACCCAGCAGCACCTGGTCGCGCTCATGCGCGTTCACTTGCGTCACCAATTCGGCGATGGCCGAAGGCTGATCGCCCTTGGGCTCGAGCTCGGACTGGATGCGCAACTTCACGCCGCCTTCGCTCTTCTCCGGGCGGGGAGGGCGATGCGGCACGAATTCCGGCGCCCCGGTGCCCGTCACCAGCGGATGCTCCTGCATCAAAGGCTGCGGCGACTCGCCGAACCCCGGCGGGCGGCGGTCGGCGCCGAGCGGCAAGCCGGTCGCCGGCGAGCCGGTTGCTTCACCCGTGACGGCGCGCGGCTCGGCGCGGGAGCCGAAGGTTCTGGGAACGCGGAACGGCATGGGCCGAATATGGCGGCTTGCGGGGAGGGATGGAAGGGGCTCCGGCGATGCGCAAATTTGACTTTTTAGCGAGGAGTTTCCGCTGCAAGGATACGGGTTATTGACGGTCAGGATGCCTTCAAGATGCGCTTGCTTCATCTCATGCATGACGTTCCGCTATGGATCACGGTCCTGCTGGTTAGCGGCGGCGCCGCGATCTACAGCATTGGCCTCATGTTGGCGGCGCGGACCTTTCTCGGCGCGGACAGGCTGAGCCAGAACAACGAGGTCGCCGGGTTCAAATTCGCCGTGGTCGGCGTGTTCTACGCGGTGATGCTCGCCTTCATCGTGATCGCGGTGTGGGAGGATTACCGCAAGACCGAGGAGGCGGTTCGCGACGAGGCAAAGGCGATTGTCGATTTGCACCGTGTGACTTTTGCCCTTCCGGCCGAAGGTGGCGCCGAAATGCGCAAGAATCTCGTGGCCTATACCAAGGACGTGCGCGAATATGAGTGGGCCACCATGGCCGTCGGCGAGCCGAGCGACGTCGTCGACAAGGATAACGATCGGCTGAGCCGGGCCCTGTTCGACGTCCACCCGCAAAATTCGCAAGAGCTGGCTCTCTACCAGGACGCGCTCAGACTGTTGGCGCTGATAAGCGACAACCGCAACGAGCGGCTGGACAGCGCCGAGGGCTCGATGCCGGGCATTCTGTGGTTCGTGCTGATCGTGGGCGGGCTCATCACCCTGGGCTATCCGGCCTTTTTCGGCTCGACCAATCTGGTGGCGCAGATCCTCATGACCGCGGCTCTGGCGGAACTGGTCGCGCTCGCACTGCTGCTCGGCCTTGCCTTCGACTATCCATTCACCGGCGAGGTGAGCATCTCGCCGATCCCCTTCGAACATGCGCTGCGCCAGATGCCCGACCAATGGCCTCCGCCCTGAGCACCTCGCATCGCGATCCGGCTGGCGCGACGCTTCGCCTTGAAATATCTCGCTATTACAGGGTTCTAGCGCGCCCTGAGTTGCGGCGATCCGGCCGGCGCGCTCGGCGCCGAAGCTGTGCGCGGCCGGGCACCCAATTGCCACTTTCGCCTGCGATCGTCGTATAGTGTAAAAAAGCGCATTGACTCGCCGTGTGAGACGGCAAGCCTGGGACCAGTGAAGCGTGATTCGTGCAAGCGTCCGTTTGGGCGGTCGAGCGCGGCATCAGAGCAGAAACGGAGCAGAGACCATGGCAACGAGAACGAGTGGGAAGAAGCGCACCACGAGTAAGAAGACAAGTCCCCGCAAGGCGGCGAGGAAGGCCGCGCGCACCGCGCGGAAGACCGGGCGCGCGACGGCGCGTGCAACACGGAAAACGGCGCGCAAGACCAGCGCGAAGAAGGCGCCGGCGCGCAAGACCGCGAAACGAGCCACGGCCGGCAAGACGACCGCGCGCAAGACTTCGGTGCGCAAAACCGCCGCCAAGAAGCCAGCGAGCAAAACTGCCGCAAAGAAGTCGGCACGCAAAGTCGCCGCCAAGAAACCCGCAGCGCGCAAGGCCCCGGCCAGCAAGCCCAAAGTTATGGCGAAAGCGGCCGCCCCCGCGTCCGCACCAACTCCTGCGCCGCGACCGGCCGCGCCTGCCACGCCGATGGCGGCAAGGCCCGTCACGCCGCCAATGGCCCAGCCGCCCAGGCCGGCCACTCCGCCTTCACCCGGCATGGGTGGTAGCGGTATGCCGCCGCGGCCGGCAACGCCAATGGGAGGCGGCGCTGCGCCGTCGCCGTCGGCGCCCCGCCCGGCGACGCCAGCGGCTTCGCCGAGCCCGCAGCCTTACCGCCCCTCTTGGGCGCGCGACGAAGACGACATTTAAGCGGATCGAGGGGGGAGGGGCCGGCAAGCGGCCCGCTCCCTCCTAATCCCCTACGAGGCCCCCCGAGGCCGAGCCGCTCCATGCCCTCGAGCCAATGCTCTGCGACCACGGATGGTCGAGGAGATAATCTTCCGTGTGTACCTCGCGGCGCTTGAGCGCCTGCGTCACCAATTGTTCGAATTCTTCAGCTTCGCCGTCGCCCCGGCCGAGCCACATCAGCGCCACCAAGTGCCTTCCAGCCTTCGTACGCCACGCCAAGTCAACACCTGCCGAGGGGATCATCCTTGATTCCGCTCAACATCCCTCGCAACGTTCGGAGCCGCTGCAACGCTCTTCGAGGTCAAAATGATCCCCGCCGCCGCGCCCGGACTGTGGGCCTATCTCGTCCCGGTCCTCCTACTCTTCTGTTCCAATCTGTTCATGACTTTCGCCTGGTACGGCCATCTCAAATTCAAGGCGGTGCCGCTGGTGACCGTGATCCTAGTGAGCTGGGGGATCGCTTTCGTGGAATATTGCTTTGCGGTGCCCGCCAACCGTATGGGCAGCGCGGTCTACTCGCCCGCCGAGCTAAAGACGATCCAGGAGGTGATCACCTTGATCGTGTTCGCGGGCTTCACCGCAGTCTATTTCAACCAGCCCCTCAGCCTCATGCAAGGGGCTGGCTTCGCATTGATCGCGCTCGGGGCATTGCTGGTGTTCAAGGGCCAGGCTTGAGACGCCCCGGCATCGATGCATGATGAAGGGTATGGGCCTCCGGACGGTGAACCAGCCGGAGGCGCGCCGAAAGGCTAGACCCCTCTGAACAGGTTGCCGACTGCCAAAATCACATAGGCGAGGATGGCAACCCAGAAGCCGTGTTCGGTGATGAACGGGATCGCCGCGAATTTGCCGATAACGGCTAGCGCGGCCAGAATGAGCGATACAATGAAGACGATCGTTGTTGGCGGTGACAGATTCATCTTCGAGCCCCCCTCTTTATTGACGAGCGGACTGTAATCGTTTTCTCTGAAAAAGCGAACGGTTTACATTACCGGCACGGAGGCCGACTCAGGCCGGCTGCGGTCGAAAGCGCAACGAGTAAGGAGGCAAGGTATGCGTCCAATGATGCGGTTGGTCCTGGGACTTGTGGTCCTGGTTGGGATCATGGCCGGGGTTGCTTTTGGCCTCCCGGCCCATGTCACCGTGACGCGGTCGAAGTCGATCAGCGCGCCTGAGTCGATCGTTTTCCCCTATCTCAACAATCTGCACGAATTCAGCGAATGGTCGCCTTGGCAATTGCGTGATCCGCAATTGAAGGTGACCTATGGCGGCCCTCAGCAAGGCAAAGGCGCCCAGGTCCAATGGACCAGCGAGAAGCCGTCGGTCGGCACCGGGCGGATGGAAATTCTCGAAAGCAAGCCAAACCGCAGCATCGACCTGGCCGTTGATTACAACGGTTTGGAAGGCAGCGGCTCCTATGCGGTCGTGCCGGACGGCTCGGGCAGCAAGGTGACCTGGAACTTCGTCTACGAGTCCAGCTCAAGCCCGCTCAAGCGCTGGAAGGCATTGATGCTCGACGGCTTCGTGGGGGCGGAATACAGCGCCGGGCTCGAACGGTTGAAGGAGAAGATCGAAGCGGAGCGGCGTCCGACTGCGCCTGCGCCGGGCTTCGGCCTGACACCGGAGGGCTTCCCGGTGCAGCCCGGCCAGCCTGGTGCTGCGCTGCCGCCGGGAGCCCTTCCGCCGGGTGCGGCGTTGCCGCCCGGCCAGGCCGCTCCAACCGGGACTGTCCCGCCCGAAGGTGGGGCACCGGAAGCCGCAACGCCAGCCGATGGGGCGGACCCGAACGCCGCGGCGCCCGCTGCTGCCGAATCGGTCGCGCCTGCGCCCACGCCTGCGCCGAAGCCGAAAAAGCCCCGCCGCCGCCAGCAGTGATCGTTGGAAGGTGTTGCGCCGTCGCTAGAGCTTCTGCTCGGGCTGCGGCTCCAGCGGCGCCGGCGGCTCGATCTTGGTCCCTTGGATCATGAGCTTTAGCGAGTTTGCCGAGCCCGGGTCGAGCGGCAGGCAGTTCGCGAGCGCCAGGCGATCTTCCGCAGCGCCGGACAAAGGATCTGCCAGATGCGGGTCGACCACTTTGCAGCCGGTCACGCCGAAGACCTGAGAGGCCCCCCCGGCGGCCGTCGTGTTTATGTGGTCGCCGATACCCGCTTTCGTCTCAGGCAAATGCGGGTCTTGGCCAGAGGCCCGCTGAAGCGCCTGGATTGCGGAGCTCTGAGTCTCGCCCGAATGGCCCTCTTTGATCACCGCGCTCAAGCCGAGCTGCGGAACTCCACCGCTCGCCTCCGCCGAAGTTTCCGCCCAAGGCCAAGGGGCCTGTTCGGGAAGGCTTGCAAGAGCGTGTTCCCAGGCACTCTGACGCAGCAACTGCGCGAGCCCCGAGCGTGTCATGAGCGGAAATTCACCACTGGCCTGAAGTGCGGTGGCGAGAAGCAGAATGAGCGCGGTGCACCCCGCCGTCCACCCGAGCCTCGGCCGCGAGCGGAGGAAGAGGAGGAGGAGCCGCGCCGACCCCCGTATCAGCATCAGATCCTCCTCCCGATCCGCCGCGGGGAGGCATAGTCGCGGCGGTGGTGGCACAGCAAGATCATCGCGCTCAGGATCGTGAGCACGATGATAGGCACGCGCGCGAAACTGCCGTCGAACGCCAAGAACAAAATCAGGATAAAAGGAAAGAAACCGGAAAGTGCCAGCAACTCACAGGAAAGCAGAGCTTGGCGTCGCGCGGTCATCGACTCGAGCCTCGTCTGGTGGCACCAACGAAATCAAACACGCCAATGGGGCGGAGCTTTAGCCGGATTATGGCTCGCATCGGCGCTTCACTGCCACAACTGTGGCGCAAATTGGGTTATGCACAGCGCGCCAGTCATTGAAGCTGGCCGGATTGCCTGGAACCTGGAGCGCTACTGGAAGTTAGCCGCTCAAGGGAGCAGCTCGGCGCGCTTGCCGGTCCTGTGTGCGCCACACCCTCCCGTCCGATCCCTCAAGGAGGCTACGCGCGCCATGGCTGCCACAAAATCGTTGGAAGATCTTTTCGTCCACCTGCTCAAGGACATCTATTACGCCGAGAAGCAGATTCTAAAGGCGCTGCCGAAGATGGCCAAAAAGGCCGACTCGGACGAGCTCCGCGAGGCATTCGAGCATCATCTGGAGGAGACCAGAGGCCAGGTCGAGCGCCTCGAGCAGGTTTTCGCGCTTTGCGAGCTGAAGCCCGCCGGCAAGACCTGCCCGGCCATCAAGGGCATCATCGAGGAAGGCGAGGAAAGCATGAAGGATGCCAAGGACCCGGATGTCCTGGATGCCGGCATGATCGCCGACGCGCAAGCCGTCGAGCATTACGAGATCGCCCGCTACGGAACGATGATTGCCTGGGCACGGCAGCTCGGCATGAACGATGCGGCGAGCTTGCTCCAGCAGACGCTCGATCAGGAATACAACGCCGACCGGCTTCTCACCGAGCTGGCCGAGGGGCGGCTGAATCGCGAAGCCGCCTAGGCGTCCGGACCAGCAAAGTCAGAACGAGCAGCGCGGGCGCGGTCGCCCGCGCTTTTTTTGTGCCTTGCAGCAAATCGCCGCCTTGCTTAGGGTGCGCGCGCTTTCGGCCGCTGCTTTTACATCCTCTAGGAGAGACTTATGGGACTCGTCGCCCGCACGCTCGAACGGGTCAAGCCTTCGCCGACCATGGCCATCACCAGCAAGGCGCGCGAGCTGAAGGCGGCCGGCTTCGACGTGATCGGCCTTGGCGCGGGCGAGCCTGACTTCGACACGCCGGAGAACGTCAAGCAGGCGGCGATCGAGGCCATCCAGCGCGGCGAGACCAAATATACCGCCGTCGACGGCATTCCCGAGCTGAAGCGCGCGGTCGTCCAGAAGTTCAAGCGCGAGAACGGGCTCGATTACAAGCCTTCGGAGATTACCGTGGGCAGCGGCGGCAAGCAGGTGCTGTACAACGCGCTCCTCGCCACCCTTGACCCGGGCGACGAGGTTATCGTGCCGTCGCCTTATTGGGTGAGCTATCCCGACATCGTGCTATTGGCCGGCGCCGAGCCCGTCATCGTCGAAACCAAGCTCGAAGACGGCTTCAAGCTGCGCCCCGAGGCTTTGGCGCGGGCCATCACGCCCAGGACCAAATGGTTCATCTTCAACTCGCCGTCAAACCCGACCGGCGCCGCCTATACGCGCGACGAGATCAAGGCGCTCACGGACGTGCTGGTGAAGCATGACCGAGTGTGGGTGCTGTCCGACGACATTTACGAGCATCTCGTTTATGATGGGTTCGAATTCTCCACGCCTGCCGCAGTAGAGCCCAAGCTCAAGGACCGCACCCTCACGCTCAACGGCGTATCGAAGGCTTATTCGATGACCGGCTGGCGGATCGGCTATGGCGGCGGTCCAGAGCCCCTGATCAAGGCCATCGCCACCCTGCAATCGCAATCGACCTCGAACCCGTGCTCGATCAGCCAATGGGCGGCGGTCGAGGCGCTCGAAGGCCCGCAGGATTTCCTGAAAGACTGGGTCGCGTCCTTCCAGGAGCGGCGCGATCTCGTGGTCGCGATGTTGAACCAGGCCAAGGGCATCTCCTGCCCGAAGCCGGAAGGCGCCTTCTACGTCTACCCGTCCTGCGCCGGCGTCATCGGCAAGACCACGCGCGGCGGCAAGACGCTTGGTAACGACGAGGATTTCGCCACCGCGTTGCTGGAGGAGGAGGGCGTCGCCGTGGTGCACGGTGCGGCGTTCGGGCTCTCGCCCTTCTTCCGCATCTCCTATGCAACCGGGATCAAGGCGCTGGAAGAGGCCTGCCGCCGCATCCAGCGGTTTTGCGGCAACCTCAGCTGAGGCAGGAGGGCGCGCGTGGCCGACATGAAGTTCAGCACGGGCAATCAGATCAAAGGCAAGATCATGGAGATCCGCAAAGGGGCGGTGACGGCCATCGTCTATGTCGCCGTCCCCGGCGACACCACGCTCGAAGCCAGCGTCACCATCGCTTCGCTGGAAACGCTGAAGCTCTATGAGGGCAAGCAGGTGGTGCTGATGATCAATCCCGGCGACATCATCATCGGCTGCGAGTAGAGGCGATCCTACGCGGGCAGCGTCTGCTGGTTGTGGGAAATGCCCTTGGCGTTGAACAGCTCCTGCAGCTCGCCCGCCTGGAACATCTCGCGCACGATATCGCAGCCGCCGACGAACTCCCCCTTGACGTAAAGCTGCGGAATCGTCGGCCAGTTCGAATAGGCCTTGATGCCGTCGCGGACGCTCATGTCCTCCAGCACGTTGATGTCTTTGAAATCGACGCCGAGATGGTTGAGGATCTGCGCGACCTGCATGGAGAAGCCGCATTGCGGCATGGTCCTGGTGCCTTTCATGAACAGCACCACGTCGTTGCCGGCGACCTCCTGCCTGATCCAGTTCTGTACGTCCTGAGCGCTCATCGTCACGCTTCCTTTCTCACAACCAACGCTTAGCTATGGCGTCGCCGTCTTCAGCGCAAGGGCATGCAGCACGCCGCCCATATTCCCCTTGAGCGCATCGTAGACCATCTGATGCTGCTCGACCCGCGACTTGCCGCGAAACACCTCCGACACGACGGTAGCCGCATAATGGTTGCCGTCGCCGGCGAGGTCCTCGATGCGCACCTCGGCGTCGGGAAAGCGCTCCTTGATCAGCCGGGCAATATCGTCCGCCGCCATGGCCATGCGTGTGTTCCTCGGTTGGCCGATGTTAGCCGTGCGCCATGAAGCGCGGCAACCAGTGCTCGTGCGCGGCCTTGAGCGTGGCAAAGGATAGCGGCGCCTCGCCGGCAAGTACGATGGCGTCGCCGCCCACCTTGCCGAGCAGCCGGAGCGGCACCTTCGCCACTGCGGCGGCCTTGTGGATGGCATCGGCCTTGTCGGGCGAGGCGGCGACCACGTAGCGCGCCTGGTCCTCGCCGAACCAGAGCGCATGCGCGGGCAGGGGGCCGGAAACGGAATCGAGCGCGACCCCAAGCCGTCCCGCGAGCGCCATCTCGGCAATCGCCACCAGCAACCCGCCGTCGGATACATCGTGCGCCGCTGAAAGGCATAGGCTGCGGATCAGCCCCCTGACCAGGTCGCCAGTACGCCGCTCGGCGTCGAGATCGACCGGAGGCGGCGCGCCGCGCGTTTCGCCCGACACGACCTCCATAAAGAGCGACTGGCCGAGATGTCCCGCCTCCGCGCCGAGCAGCATCAGCAGATCGCCCTCGCGTTTGAGCGCGATCGTCGCCATGGCCGCGATGTCGGGGAGGAGCCCGACGCCGCCGATCGCCGGCGTCGGCGGAATGGCGATGCCATTGGTCTCGTTGTAGAGCGAGACATTGCCCGACACGACGGGGAAGGCGAGCGCGGTGCAGGCCTCGGCCATGCCTTCGACGGCGGACGCGAACTCGCCCATGATCTCCGGCCGCTCTGGGTTGCCGAAATTCATGCAGTCGGTGATGGCGAGCGGATCGGCGCCGACGGCCGTAAGGTTCCGCCAGCATTCCGCCACCGCCTGCTTGGCGCCCTCATAAGGGTCGGCGGCGCAATAGCGGGGCGTCACGTCGCAGGAGATAGCAATGCCTTTCTGCGTGCCATGGACGCGCACCACCGCGGCGTCGCCACCCGGACGCTGCACCGTATCGGCCATGACCATGTGGTCGTATTGCTCCCAGATCCAGCTTCGCGAGCATAGGTGAGGGGAGCCCATCAGATATTCGAGCGCGCCGAGCAGGCTATTCGGGGCCGGCACGTCCTCCGGCGCGACGATCGGCTGCGGCTCCCGCTTGATATAAGGCCGCTCATAGACCGGCGCGGCATGGGCGAGCGCCGCGAGCGGAATGTCCGCCTCGACGATGCCGCGATGGCGCACGACGAGGTGCCCCGTATCGGTCGTATAGCCGATGATCGAGAAATCCAGCTCCCATTTGCGGAACACGCGCTCCGCCGCCTTCTCCGAGCCCGGCTGCAGCACCATCAGCATGCGCTCCTGGCTCTCCGACAGCATCATCTCGTAGGCGGTCATGCCTTCCTCGCGGGTCGGCACGCGGTCGAGCTCGAGCTCGATGCCGACGCCCCCTTTATCGGCCATCTCCACCGATGAAGAGGTAAGGCCGGCGGCGCCCATGTCCTGGATGCCGACGATGGCGTCCTCCGCCATCAGCTCGAGACATGCCTCCAGCAGGAGCTTCTCGGTGAACGGGTCGCCCACCTGTACGGTCGGGCGCTTCTCCTCGGAGGCCTCGTCGAACTCGGCCGACGCCATGGTCGCGCCGTGGATGCCGTCGCGGCCGGTCTTGGAGCCGACATAGACGACGGGATGCCCGACACCCTTGGCGGCGGACTTGAAGATGCGGTTGGCGTCGACGAGCCCCACGGTCATGGCGTTGACCAGGATATTGTCGTTATAGCGCGGGTCGAAATTGGTCTCGCCGCCGACCGTTGGCACGCCCATGCAATTACCGTAGTCGCCGATGCCGGAGACCACGCCGGCGAGGAGATGCCGTGTCTTGGCATGGTCCGGCGCGCCGAAGCGGAGCGCATTCATATTGGCGATGGGGCGTGCGCCCATGGTGAACACGTCGCGCATGATGCCGCCGACGCCGGTGGCCGCGCCCTGATATGGCTCGATAAAGGACGGGTGGTTGTGGCTCTCCATTTTGAATGCCGCCGCCTGGCCGTCGCCGATATCGACCACGCCGGCATTCTCGCCGGGCCCCTGGATCACCTGCGGGCCCTCGGTCGGCAGCTTCTTCAGCCAGACCTTCGAGGATTTGTAGGAGCAGTGCTCGGACCACATCACCGAGAAGATGCCGAGCTCGGTGAGCGACGGCTCGCGGCCGAGCGACCCCACCAGCAGCTCGTACTCCTCGGGGCTGAGCCCGTGCTCGGCGACAAGCTCGGGTGTGATGCTGTCCGCCGCTCTCGCCGCGCGTGCCGCGATGCTCAATGCAGCGCCTCCACCAGCGAGAGGAACATCTTGGCCCCGTCCGTCCCGGACAGCGCCGGATCGGCGAGACGCTCGGGATGCGGCATCAGTCCGAGCACTCGGCCCGTCTCGTTGTAGATGCCGGCGATGTTATGGGCTGAGCCGTTCGGATTGGCCTCGGGCGTGACGCTGCCCTGTGCATCGCAATAACGGAAGGCGACTAGGCCTTCGCCTTCGAGCCGGCCGAGCGTCGCCGCGTCGGCGAAATAGCTGCCGTCCTTATGGGCGATGGCGAAGCACACCACCTCGCCGGCGGTGTAACGGCGCGTGAAAATCGAATCGCTCCGCTCGACGCGCAGCGTCACGTCACTGCAGATGAATTTCAGCGTGGCGTTGCGCATCAGCACGCCGGGCAGCAGGCCCGCCTCGGTGAGGACCTGGAAGCCGTTGCAGATGCCGAGCACCGGCGTGCCGGCCCGCGCCCGCGCCACGACCTCGCGCATCACGGGCGAGTGCGCCGCCATGGCGCCGGAGCGGAGATAGTCGCCATAGGAGAAGCCGCCGGGCAGCACGATCAGGTCGCTTGCCGGGATCGCGCTGTCGCCGTGCCACACCATCGCCGGTGGCTGGCCGGTGGCGGCTTCGAGCGCCACGGCCGCGTCGCGGTCGCAGTTCGATCCGGGAAAGACGATCACAGACGCTTTCATTTGCCGCTCTTGAAATCTCCGGGCCTCACCCTTCGAGACGTCGCCCTCGGCGGCTCATCAGCATGAGGAGTCCACGCCTAACCCTGAGGAGCGGCTTGGCCACGTCTCGAAGGGGGAGGCCCCCGCGCTAAGCCGCCTCGAGCTCATAGGCGTAGTTCTCGATGATGGTGTTGGCGAGCAGCTGCTGGCACATGCGCTCAACCTCGGCCCGGGCCAGCGCCGGATCGGCCTCGGCCACCTCGACCTCGATATATTTACCCTGGCGGACATTGCCAACCGAGCCGAAGCCAAGCGCATGCAGCGCGCCGGCGATCGCCTTGCCCTGCGGGTCCAGCACGCCCGGCTTTAGGGTGATGGTGATGCGTGCCTTCATGTCCCCCTTCGGCTGATCCTATTTCGAGCGCACCAGCACCGGTCCCGTGCGCGTCCGCGTCGGGTTGTCGACGTGAAGCCCGAGCCGGCGCGCGACCTCTTGGTAAGCCTCGACCAAGCCGCCCATGTCGCGACGGAAACGGTCCTTGTCGAGCTTGTTCTGCGTCTCGATGTCCCACAGCCGGCAGCAATCGGGCGAGATCTCGT
>DASQKJ010000049.1:0-11446 GCA_035630595.1 Methyloceanibacter sp. | reverse complement strand
TATCGAGACCGCCATTCGGGTGGTGCGTGAACTCGGTCGTCTCGACGTCGGTCAGGCCGCCGTGGTCGCCAACGGCTATGTCCTCGCCGTCGAGGCGGCCGAAGGGACCGACGCCATGCTCGCCCGTTGCGCTGAGCTTCGTGCTGCTGGCCGGGCCGGGCGCCGCCATCTTTCGGGCGTGCTGGTCAAGGCGCCCAAGCCGGGCCAGGAGGAACGCGTCGACCAGCCCACGATAGGCCCGGAGACGGTGAAGAAAGTCGCGGAAGCCGGCCTCGCGGGCATCGCCGTAGCCGCGGGGCGAGTGCTGATGGCGGAACGCGCGGCCACGATCGAGGCCGCCAACGTCCACCAGATCTTTGTCGTGGGCGAACGTTTTCCGGAAAGCGACGGCGGCTAGCGGGCGTCCATCGGCACATAGCTCCGCTCGGTCGCGCCGGTATAGAGCTGGCGCGGCCTTCCGATGCGCTGCATCGGATCGCCAAGCATCTCCTTCCACTGGGCAATCCAGCCGACCGTACGCGCAATCGCGAACAGCACCGTGAACATGTCGGTCGGGAAGCCGAGCGCCTTGAGCGTGATGCCCGAGTAGAAATCGATATTGGGGTAGAGCTTCTTCTGGATGAAATAATCGTCGGACAGCGCGATGCGTTCGAGCTCCAACGCCACCTTCAAGATCGGGTCATCGCCGTCACCCACGGCCTCCAGGACCTCATGGCAGGTCTTCTGCATGATCTTCGCCCGTGGATCGTAGTTCTTGTAAACCCGGTGGCCGAAGCCCATCAGCCGGAACGAATCGTTCTTGTCCTTGGCGCGCTTGATGAATTCCGGAATGCGGTCGACCGTGCCGATCTCCTGCAACATCGTCAAAGCCGCTTCGTTGGCGCCGCCATGCGCCGGTCCCCAGAGGCAGGCGATGCCGGCCGAAATGCAGGCGAACGGATTCGCGCCCGACGACCCGGCAAGCCGCACCGTCGAGGTCGAGGCGTTCTGCTCATGATCGGCGTGGAGGATGAAGATGCGCCGCATGGCCCGGGCGAGCACAGGATCGACCTTATATTCCTCGCACGGCACCGCGAAGCACATATGCAGAAAGTTGGCCGAATAATCGAGATCGTTCCTGGGATAAACGAAAGGCTGGCCGATCGAATATTTATAGGCCATGGCGGCGATGGTCGGCATCTTGGCGATCATGCGGATGGATGCCATCTCACGCTGCTCGGGATCCCTGATATCGATCGAGTCGTGATAGAAGGCAGAGAGCGCGCCGATCACGCCCACCATGACCGCCATGGGGTGCGCGTCCCGCCGGAACCCGGTGTAGAACCGGGTCATCTGCTCATGCACCATCGTGTGTCTGGTGATGCGGCGTTTGAAGTCCTTATACTGCGCCGGCGTCGGAAGTTCGCCATAGAGCAACAGGTAGCAGGTCTCGAGGAAAGTGCCGTGCTCGGCGAGTTGGTCGATCGGATAGCCGCGATAAAGCAGGATGCCCTTGTCGCCGTCGATGAACGTGATCTTAGACTCGCAGCTCGCCGTGGAGGTGAAGCCGGGGTCGTAGGTGAAGCAGCCGGTATCCTGGTAGAGGGTGGCGATGTCGATCACGTCGGGGCCCAGCGTACCCTTGCGGACCGGCAAGTCGTAACGCGCGCCGTCGATCAAGACCGACGCCTCGGCGGCACCCGACGCGCGGAGGTTTTCTGCGACGCTCATCTAAAGACTCCTCTGACCATCACGAGGGGAAGCTCGCGACCGCAATATACTTCGATACGATTGCGTCTCAGCGACTGTTTTTTGCAGTGCCATATAATCGCGCCGATTTTACCGCAGCGCAACAATTGCTGTTGCTCAAATGTTAAGCAGACTTAACTGCATGCGCCTGATCGCCAATCCGGGCAAGCGATTCCGCTCGTCCCAACACCTCGAGCACGTCGAAGATACCAGGGGAAATCGACCTTCCGGTTAAGGCTGCCCGTAACGGCTGCGCGACCTTGCCGAGCTTGCGGCCGGTTTCTTCCGCAAAGCCTTTGACGGTGGATTCCAGGCCCTCGGCCGACCAGGGATCGACCGCTTCCAGTCGGGGCAGTAGCGCGCCAAGTGTGTCCCGCGCCGTCGCGTCGAGCAACCTGCGTGCCTGTTCGTCGAGGTCGATCGGCCTGGCCGTGAACAGAAAAGACGCGTTGTCGAGGAGTTCGACCAGGGTTGTGGCGCGCTCCTTAAGTCCCGGCATTGCCTGTTCGAGCTTGCGCCAGCCCGTCTCGCCGATGCGCTTGAGCAGCGCCGCTCCGTCGGGCAATTCGGGGACGAGCGCCTGCAAGCGCGCCACGATCTCCACGTCCGGCGTACAGCGCAGATAATGGCCGTTCAAATTCTCTAGCTTGGCGAAATCGAACCGCG
Organism: Methyloceanibacter sp.; assembly: GCA_035630595.1. GTDB lineage: Bacteria > Pseudomonadota > Alphaproteobacteria > Rhizobiales > Methyloligellaceae > Methyloceanibacter. The sequence goes on along the minus strand of DASQKJ010000049.1, from coordinate 9,052 downwards.
CGGCCGAACGCCCGATCGCGTCGAGGTCGAACCAGGCGATCATCTCCTCCGTCGACATGATCTCCGCATCGCCATGGCTCCAGCCGAGCCTCACCAGATAGTTGCGCAGCGCCGCCGGCAGATAACCCATGGCGCGATATGCTTCGACTCCGAGCGCGCCATGCCGCTTCGACAGCTTGGCGCCGTCCTGCCCGTGGATCAGGGGCACATGCGCGTAGACCGGCGTGTCCCAGCCGAGCGCCTTGAAGATTTGCGTCTGCCGCGCAGCGTTGGTGAGGTGATCGTCGCCGCGAATGACATGGGTTATATCCATGTCGTGGTCGTCGACCACCACGGAAAGATTATAGGTCGGCGTGCCGTCGCTGCGCAGGATCACTAGATCGTCGAGATCCTTATTGGCAAACTCGACCCGGCCCTGGACCCGGTCGTCGATCACCGTCTCGCCGTCGCGCGGCGCTTTGAACCTGATCGCGGGCTCGATCCCGGCCGGCGCCTCAGCGGGGTCGCGATGTCGCCAAGTGCCGTCATACCCTGGCGCGCGGCCCTCGGAGCGGGCGCGTTCGCGCATGGCCTGCAGTTCTTCGGGACTTGCGTAGCAACGATAGGCGTTGCCCTGAGCCAGCAGTTGCTCGGCGATTTCGCGGTGACGCTCGGCGTGCGTAAGCTGATAGACGGGTTCGCCATCCCAATCCAGTTCGAGCCAGCGCAAGCCATCGAGGATGGCGAGGATCGCGCCCTCCGTCGAGCGCGCGCGGTCGGTATCCTCGATGCGCAGTAGCATCTTGCCGCCGGTGTGCTTGGCGTAAAGCCAGTTGAACAAGGCCGTACGTGCGCCGCCGATATGGAGGTAGCCGGTCGGCGACGGCGCAAAGCGCGTGATGGCTTGTTCGCTCATGCTCGCGAGATATCTCGTTCGGGGCTAGGGCTGATCACCGGGGTGATGTAGCATAGCGCAAGATGCGGGGGTAAGGGCAGGGGCGGGGCCATCCCAGCCTGCTCTGGGCATCGTCCATGCCGGACCCGGACGAACAGGGATCGGGCTACGGCCGCGCCTGCGCGAGACGGCGTGAAGGTCTTCTGTCGGCATTCCTGTCTTCGGCCGCTCGCGCTTTGGAACGCGAGTCGGATCGCTGGTTTCTCTGGCTGCCGGTACTCTTCGCAGGCGGCATCATCGCCTATTTCGCCCTCGCCGACGAGCCGGACATGACAGTAGCCGCGGCGCTGTTGCTGGGCGCGATCGTCGTCTGTCTCGCTGCCAGGAATGCGCTGCTCTGCATCGGCGGCGCGACCCTTGCCTTCGCCGCAGGCTTCGCCGCCGCCAAGCTCCGCATCGAGGCGGTTCGGGCGCCGGTTCTGGCGCAAGAGCTCCTCTTGGAGTGACTGGGTTCGTCGAGACGCAAGAGCGGCGCAACAAGGGACGGGCGAGGCTCACCTTTCGCGGCGCCAGGCCTGGTTGGCTCGTATCGGCGTCACCGGCTTCGCTACGAGCAAGGTCGCGCGGTTTCCAGACGCTCCCGCGCCGCCATGGGACTTGGCCGCCCGGGCGCGGGTCGATGCGCTGAGAGGCGCAGTCAATGCCTGCATCAGGGCCGTCCTGCCCGGCGAAACGCCGGTCAGGACAGAGGACAGTCGACAAAGCGCGCGGCAAGCGACCCTGGGCGCCGGACCGCGCCGCCGTCAGGACGGCGCCCTTGTCACCGCCAACGAAGCATGATGCGCAGCAAGGCGGCGGCCTCGACGCTGATCTCGAAGATTGATCCTAGTAGCGGCGGATCAGCCCGACCAGCCGGCCCTGCACGCGCACCCGGTCGGGACCGAAGATGCGCGTCTCATAGGAAGGATTGGCGGCTTCGAGGGCGATCGAGTCGCCCCTGCGGCGCAACCGCTTGAGCGTCGCCTCCTCCTCATCGACCAGCGCCACCACGATATCGCCGTTGCCGGCGTCATCGCATTTCCGGACGATGATGGTGTCGCCTTCGAGGATCCCGGCCTCGATCATGGAATCGCCTTTGACCTCGAGCGCGTAATGCTCGCCCTTGCTGAGCAGCTCCGGCGGCACCTCGATGGTGGAGAGACGCGTCTGGATCGCCTCGATCGGCACGCCGGCGGCGATGCGCCCCATCACCGGCACGCTGACGGTCTGGGGCAGGCTCTCGCCTTCGGCGACCTGCGGCACGCGGCCGAGGCTCCCCTCGATCACGCTCGGCGAGAAGCCGCGAGAGCGCTGCGCCAAGCCTTGCGGCACCGATTCCGGCAGCCGCACGATCTCCATGGCGCGCGCCCGATGCGGCAGGCGGCGCACGAAGCCGCGCTCCTCTAGCGCCGTGATCAGCCGGTGGATGCCGGACTTGGATTTGAGGTCGAGCGCCTCTTTCATCTCATCGAAGGAGGGCGGCACACCCGTCTCCTTCAAACGCTCATGGATGAACATGAGAAGCTCTTTTTGCTTCGATGTGAGCATCTGGCCCCCTTCAGAGCGGTTGGCCCTTTGTTCGACGCCTTAACGTTTGCCGGACCCGCTTGTACAAATCATGAACAGTTTATCTGTTCTGTTTGTGTTCCGCAAGGGGAATGCCACCAAATGCTGTAGGACGCCTCTTTCAGGCCAGTCCTCGGATGATTCGGGTTTCCGCGCCCTTAATCGCGCTCAAGCGGCACGATGCTGACCTTGGCACCCGGGCCCAGAGCTGGCGCGCGCGGCTGCCGCACGATGAGGCAGTCGGCGTTGGCGAGTGCCGCCAACAGCGAGGAGTCCTGCGAGGGCAGGGAACTTACCACGCGCGTCCCGTCTTCGCGCCACGTGGAGACCGCGCGGACGTAATGCTCGCGCTCCCCGTTCGCCTCGATCGCCGCGCCAAGGATCGCCTCCGGCATGGGCCGTTCCCGCACGGCTAGCCCCAGCATCTTGCTCAGCATGGGCTTGAGGAACACATGGGCGCAGATCAGCGCCGAGACCGGGTTCCCCGGCAGGCCGAGCACGCGCTGGCTGCCGAGCCGACCATAAAGCAGCGGCTTTCCAGGCCGCATGGCCACCTTCCAGAACTCAAGCTCAAGGCCCTCTGATTTGAGCGCGCTGGCCACCAGGTCGCGCTCGCCGACCGACGCGCCGCCAATGGTGAGGAGGATGTCGGCGGCGCTGCCGGAGCGAGCGAGCGTGACGATGCTCTCCGCGTCGTCCTTGGCGATGCCGAGGCGCATGGGATCTCCGCCTTGATCCTCGATGAGCGCCGCAAGCCCGGAAGGCACCGAGGAAACGATCTGGTCGGCACCAAGCTCGGAGCCGGGCGGCACGACCTCGTCGCCGGTGGCGAGGATCGCCACTTTCGGTTTGCGGCGAACGGAAAGCTCGGCGTGGTTCATCGCCGCGGCAAGCATCAGCGCGCGCGCGCCGAGCCGCGTGCCTGCGCTCAGCAGGAGTTCGCCTTGCCCGAAGTCTTGACCACGCGGGCGGATATGCCGGCCGGGTTCGGCGTCTTTGACGGTGACGATGCCAGAAGCCTCGACCGCTTCCTCCTGGATCACGATCGTGTCGGCGCCGTCGGGCACCGGCGCGCCGGTGAAGATGCGTACCGCCTCGCCTTGGCTCACGCGGCCCTTGAAGCCCGCGCCGGCCGAGGAATGCCCAACCAGTTTCAGCTTGGCTGGCAGGGCGGCGACGTCTTTCGCGCGGACCGCATAGCCGTCCATAGCCGAGGCATCGAAGGGCGGCTGGGTCAGCGTGGCCGCGAGGTCTTCCGCGAGCACCCTGCCGACGGCTTGATCGAGCGCCACGCGCTCCGCCTCCAATGGGACGATGCCTTCGGTAACGCAGGCCAAAGCTTCGGCGACCGAGAGCAAGGCCATTAGCGCTTGAACGTGCCGGAGCGGCCGCCGGTCTTCTCCACGAGCCGGATGCCGGAGAAGGACATCGCTCGGTCCACCGCCTTCACCATGTCGTAGACGGTGAGGCAGGCAACCGACACCGCGGTCAGCGCCTCCATCTCGACGCCGGTCTTGGCGTCCACCTTTGCCGTCGCCACGACGTGTAGGCCGGGCGGGTCGCGAGACGGCTCGAACACCACCGTGACCTCGGACAGAGGCAGCGCATGGCAGAGCGGGATCAGCTCATGCGTCCGCTTTGCGGCCATGATGCCAGCGATGCGCGCGGTCGCCAGCACGTCGCCTTTGGGGGCATTGCCGGACAGGATCAGCTCGAGCGTCGCCGTTGCCATCGACACGAAGCCTTCTGCCCGCGCCGAGCGCGAGGTGACCTCCTTGCCGGAGAGATCGACCATGCGCGCCTCGCCCTTGTCGTTGAGGTGGCTGAGCCGGGCCGTCATTGTGCCGCCTCCGCGCGCGCCTGAGCGCCGGTCAGCAGCGCGCGCGTTGCCGCCGCCACGTCCGCTTGCCGCATCAGGCTTTCGCCGACCAGGAAAGCTCGCACGCCCGAAGCCGCGAGCCGTTCCAGATCGTCATGGGTGAAAATGCCGCTTTCGGCGATGACCAGGCCATCCGAAGGGACCAGCGGCGCCAGCCTTTCCGTTGTGGCGAGGGTCGTGGCGAAGGTCCTGAGATCGCGATTGTTGATGCCGACGAGGGAAGTGTCGAGCTTAAGCGCGCGGCCGAGCTCCGCCTCGTCATGGACTTCAGCCAAAACATCCATGCCGAAATCGCGCGCGGCCTCGGCCAGGCTGCGAGCGGTGGAGTCGTCGACCGCCGCCATGATGATGAGGATGCAGTCGGCGCCGAGCGCGCGCGCCTCCAGCACCTGATAGGGATCGATCATGAAATCCTTGCGCAAAGCCGGTAGCCCGGTCGCTTCGCGCGCCGCGGAAAGATGAGCGGGATCGCCCTGGAACGAGGGCCTGTCGGTCAGCACCGAGAGGCAAGCCGCGCCGCCCTCCTCATAGGCTCGGGCAAGTGCCGGAGGATCGAAATCGGCGCGGATCAACCCCTTTGACGGGCTTGCCTTCTTGATCTCGGCGATCAGCGCGAAGTCGCCGTGCGCGAGCTTGGTACGCAGGGCGCTGGCGAAGGGGCGCACTGCCGGGGCCTGTTCGGCACGGACGCGCAGATCCCGCGTGCTTAGCGCGGCCTTGGCGGCATCCACCTCTTTCCGTTTATAGGCGAGGATGTTGTCGAGCAGCTGAGCCATGGCTCAGACCTTATCATGGCTGAGCGAGACGAGAGCCTCCAGCACGGCCTTGGCCTTGCCGCTGTCAATCGACTCCGCCGCCAACGCCACGCCGTCGCGCAGCGTCTTCGCCTTGCCGGCGACGAGCAGAGCAGCCGCCGCGTTCAACAGCACGATATCCCGGAAGGGCCCGCGATTGCCGCCGAGCACGGCTCGGATATGGGCCGCGTTCTCCGCCGCATCGCCCCCGGTCAAGTCCTTGGGGCTTGCTTCAGCCAGGCCCGCGTTCTTCGGCGACACCGTGAAGGTCGAGATGTAGCCGGCGTCCAGCAACGCCACATGGCTGATCCCCGTCGTGGTCAACTCGTCGAGACCGTCGGCGCCGTGCACCACCCAGGCGCGCTTGACCCCGAGCCGGCCGAGCACATGGGCGATGGGCTCGATCCATTCCGCCGCGAACACGCCGACAACCTGATAGTCCGCACTTGCAGGATTGGCGAGCGGCCCAAGCAGATTGAAGATGGTGCGCGTGCCGAGATCGGTACGCACCTTGGCGACATGCCGCATGGCGGCATGATGCGCAGGCGCGAAGATGAAACCGAGCCCGCAAGCCTCGATGCATCGCGTAATCATCTCGGGGCTGCTCTCGATATTCACCCCAAGCGCGGCAAGCACGTCGGCTGAGCCCGAGCGCGAGGAGATCGACCGGTTGCCGTGCTTGGCGACGGGCACGCCGGCGCCCGCGACCACGAAGGCGGCGCAGGTGGAAATATTATGCGTGCCTTTGGCGTCGCCCCCGGTACCGCAGGTATCGATCGCGCCCTGCGGCGCGCGCACAGGAAGAGCGCGGGCGCGCATGACGCGCGCGGCACCTGTGATCTCCTCGACTGTCTCGCCGCGCACGCGCATCCCCATGAGCAGCGCGCCGATCTGCGCTTCGGTGGCGCTGCCGGACATGATCAGCTCGAAGGCGGCGGCAGCTTCCGTCTCGCTCAGCGTTTCGCCGGCAGCGACCTTGCGCAGGGCAGGGCGCAGATCGGCGAACGTTGCGCTGCCGGCCAGAACAGGATCAGAGGGCACTTGCGGCTTCCCGCTGCGCCAAGCCGCGGGCGCGCCGCTCGACGCGGGCAAGGTCGAGGAAATTGGCGAGCAGTTGATGGCCATGCTCCGATGCGATGCTCTCGGGATGGAACTGCACTCCATGCACAGGATAGCGACTATGCTGCAGCCCCATAATCACGCCATCCGCCGTCTCGGCGGTGATTTCCAGCGCATCCGGCAGGCTTTCCCGCTCGACCACCAGCGAATGATAACGGGTCGCCGAGAAATCCTGCGGCAGGCCTGCGAACAGGCCCTTGCCGGTGTGATGCACCTTCGACAGCTTGCCGTGCATGAGGTTTGGCGCGCGCACCACGCGGCCGCCATAGACCTGGCCGATGGCCTGATGGCCAAGGCAGACGCCGAGGATCGGCACCACCGGCCCCGCCCGCGCGATCAACTCCAGGCAAATGCCGGCCCGGTCCGGATCGCATGGGCCCGGCGACAGCACGATTGCCTCGGGCGCCTCGGCCAGCACCTCGTCGACGGTGATCTGGTCGTTGCGGTAGACGCGCGCCGCCGCCCCCAATTCACCAAGGAAATGAACCAAGTTGTAGGTAAAGCTGTCGTAATTATCGATGAGCGTCAGCATGGCGTGGTGTTACGCTTCTGCCGCGGGCCGCGTCAAGTTCCGGGCGGCTAAGCCTTCAGGTCCCGCGGCGACAGGAACAGGTTCAATTTCCCGCTATTGACCGGGACGTTCTTCCAGAGCCCGGCCTCGAAATTGATCACCGCGAGCCCCGCGGTTGGATACTTCCTCATCAGCCCTTCGCGGAAAGGCCTCGGGCCCGAGCCCACCAGGTCCAGCCCAAAGGCTTGGATCTCCGGGTTATGGCCGACCAGCATGACGCGGTTCACCCCGGCCGGGGTTGCCTGCAGCAGTTCGAGCATCGTCTCCGGCGCCGCATGATAGAGGGTGTCCTGGTAGACCACCTTGGGCTCGACTCGGAGCTCCGGCAGGACCAGGTCGAGCGTGTCGCGCGTGCGCCGCGCCGATGAGCAGAGCACCAATTCGGGGTCGATGCCGCGTTCGGCCATGGCCTTTCCCATCAGCGGCGCGTCGTTGATGCCTCGGGTTGCGAGCGGCCGGTCCCGGTCCGGCAAGGAAGGGTTGTCCCAGTTGGACTTGGCGTGGCGGAGCAGGATGAGGGTCAGCATCTTGTCGGCACCGGTCACTGACCGCGCTTGGCGCGCGCGGCGAAGCGCACCGCCTCGTCGGCGGCCTTGAACAGTGCGCGCGCCTTGCTCACGCATTCGGCCTGCTCGCGCTCCGGCACCGAGTCGGCGACGATCCCGGCGCCGGCCCGGACATACATCGTGCCGTCCTTCACCACCGAGGTTCTGAGCACGATGCAGCTATCCATCTCGCCGCCAGCAGAGAAATAACCGACGCAGCCGGCATAAGGCCCGCGCGCCTCGTCCTCCAGTTCGTCGATGATCTCCATGGCCCGCACTTTCGGCGCCCCCGACACGGTGCCCGCCGGGAAGCCCGCCATCAGCGCGTCGACCGCGTCGCAACCGGCGGCGAGAGTGCCTTCGACATTCGACACGATATGCATCACCTGGCTGTAATATTCGAGAAAGAAGCTGTCGGTGACGCGAACGCTGCCGACCTCCGCCACGCGGCCCGCATCGTTCCGCCCAAGATCGAGCAGCATCAGATGCTCCGCGCGTTCCTTGGCGTCGGCGAGCAGTTCCTTGGCCAGCGCCTGGTCCTCGTCCGGACTCGCGCCGCGCGGGCGCGTGCCCGCGATCGGCCTGATGGTGACCTTGCCATCGCGGACCCTGACCAGGATCTCCGGGCTCGACCCAACCACCGCGAAGCCTCCGAAATTGAGATAATAGAGATAGGGCGAGGGATTGATCCGGCGCAGCGCACGATACAGCGCAAAGGAGGGAAGGGTGAACGGCGCCTCGAAGCGCTGGCTCAGCACCACCTGGAAGATGTCGCCCGCGGCGATGTAGTCTTTGGCGCGCGCGACCTTCTCCATATAGGCCGCCGGCGCGGTCGCGGGCTTGGGCTCAGGATGCGGCGCCGCGAGATCGGGATCGCTCGCGTGCGGCAAGGGCCGCTCCAGCCGCTCCAGCACGAGATTCAGCCGGTCGGCCGCCCGCGCGTAAGCCGCCTTGGCGCTGACCCCCGGCGCGGGCCTGACCGGAGTCACCACCGTCATCTCGTCCTTCACGCTGTCGAAGATCACGATCAGGGTCGGACGCACCAGGATGCTGTCGGGAAGGCCGAGGAGATCAGGCTTCTCGTTGGGCAAACGCTCGATCAGCCGCACCGTATCGTAGCCCATATACCCGAAGATGCCGGCCGCCATCGGCGGCAGCTCGGGCGGCAGCGCAATCGCCGACTCTGCAAGCAGCGCCCTGAGCGAAGCGAGCGCCGGCAAGGGCGAGGGAGCAAAGGCGTCGGGATCCGCCTGGGGCACCCGGTTGATCTCGGCTTCGGTGCCTTCGGCGTGCCAGATCAGATCGGGCTCGCAGCCGATGATCGAATAGCGTCCGCGCGCGGCGCCGCCTTCGACCGATTCCAGCAGGAAGCTATTGGGCCGCTCATGCGCGAGCTTCAGCATCGCCGAGACCGGCGTCTCGAGATCGGCGACCAGCCGGGTCCAAGCCACCTGCGGCACGCCCTCGTCGTAGCGCCGCGCAAAGCTCTGCAGGTCTGGCTCGATCGAATGGGCTGCGCCTTGCGGTTCGAACGGCGTGACGGAGGCCTTGGCGGAACTCATGGCTCCTCGCCGCTGCCGATCAGCTTGGCGAGAGCCTGCTGGTTGACATAGACACCGTAGCGTTTCTCCAGCGCGCCGAAATATTCGGCGATCGCATCCTCGC
>DASQKJ010000048.1:0-50705 GCA_035630595.1 Methyloceanibacter sp. | reverse complement strand
CCCAACGCGGCCCGACATGGACGTTGACGCCGGGAGCCCAATAGCCGCCGCGCCGCCAACCGGCTTCGGCGGTGCTCGGGGAAAGGGTGACGAAGGTGAGCGCAAGGGCGCCCGCCGCCACCATTAAAGTCGCAAGCTTGCTCATTCATTCCTCCACGAAGATCGCTCGCGGCGCTCAAAAAGCACCGCGAAGGGTGGCCTCCCCACCTTTGAATCGAAGTATAGCAATGAATTCGGACAGGCGGATGGCGCTCGCCGAGTTGCGCTAACCAAACGCTTAAGGGCGGCGCGCTGCTTGACTTTTATTGGCACAGAGACCGTCGCTTGCCTTGATTTGGCGTAATGCGGCTGTACGTTACGTTTCCATGAACGGTGCCCTGAACGAATTCTTGCCTGAGAGCTGGAAGAGCTATCTTCCCGCCGCGCTGACCAAGCGCGCGCCCGTGGTCCCTGTTCTCCGCTTTAGCGGGCCGATCGGCGTGGTCACCCCGCTCCGCCCAGGCATCAGCCTCTCCACCTCGGCTGCGGCCATCGACAAGGCCTTCTCCATGAGCGGCGCCAAGGCCGTCGCCATCCAGATCAATTCGCCCGGCGGCTCCGCCGTGCAGTCGATGCTGATCTTCAAGCGAATCAGGGCGCTCGCAGCCGAGAAGGACCTCAAGGTCTATGTCTTCGCCGAGGATGTTGCAGCTTCGGGCGGCTATCTGCTGGCGCTCGCCGCCGACGAGATCTACGCCGATCCAAGCTCGATCGTAGGCTCGATCGGCGTGATCACCGCCACGTTCGGCGTGAACGAGCTGATCAACCGCATCGGCGTGCAGCGTCGCGTCTATACCGCCGGCGAAAGCAAGGACATTCTCGACCCCTTCTTGCCGGAGAAGCCGTCGGACGTGGAGCGGATCAAGGCGCTGCAGAGCGACGTGCATCAGGCCTTCATCGACCTGGTCAAGACCAGGCGCGGTGCGAAGCTCGACAAGGCCGACGTCAATCTCTTCACCGGCGAGTTCTGGTCGGGTAAGCGGGCGCTGGAGCTTGGCCTGATCGACGGGCTTTCCGACCTGCGCAGCAAGATGCGCGAGGTCTACGGCGACGACGTGAACCTCAAACTGGTAGCGCCATCGACGTCATGGTTCCGCCGTAGGCGAGGCGTATTCGCCGAAAGCGGCGCGCTCGATTTCGGCTTTTCTCCGGGCGGATTTGCCGCCGATCTGATATCGGCGATTGAGGCGCGCGCGCTTTGGTCGCGCTTCGGGTTTTAGCCATGCCGCAGGTTCTTCTTCTCATTGCTGCGGGCGCCGGCCTCGTCCTTGCCGGCCGGCGCTGGTATGTACGCGAGCGCGACCGCATCGCGGCCGAGTTGCGCGCCGCGAACGAGGCCATGATGCGGCGCGACGAGAAGCCGATTCAGCGCTTGGAACTTGATCCCTCTACCGGCATCTACCGACCCAAGCAGGTGGCGCGAGGGGCCCATTCCACGCGGCACTAGCGCCCCGGCCCATTATTACCTATGGCTTTCCTTGTTATGGGTATGCGCATAAATGCGCTTAGCGTCTCTTGCGATGCGCCCAGGCAGGACAATGGCAAAGCCGCATAAATCCGATAGAGCCAGCGCACCATCCTTCCAGGACCTGATCCTGAAGCTCGAGCGCTTCTGGGCCGATCAAGGCTGCGTCATCCTCCAGCCCTACGACATGGAGATGGGGGCAGGGACCTTTCATCCCGCCACCGCTTTGCGCTCGCTCGGCCCCAAGCCCTGGCGCGCGGCCTATGTGCAGCCCTGTCGCCGCCCCAAGGATGGCCGTTACGGCGAGAACCCCAACCGGCTCCAACACTATTATCAGTTCCAGGTGATCCTGAAACCGTCGCCCCCTGACATCCAGGACCTCTATCTTCAAAGCCTCGTCGCCCTCGGCATCGATCCCTTGCAGCACGATATCCGCTTCGTCGAGGACGATTGGGAGAGCCCGACCCTGGGCGCCTGGGGCCTCGGCTGGGAAGTCTGGCTCGACGGCATGGAGGTGACCCAGTTCACCTATTTCCAGCAGGTCGGCGGCTTCGACTGCGACCCCACGTCCGGCGAGCTGACCTACGGACTCGAACGGCTCGCCATGTATGTGCAGGGCGTAGACCGCGTGTTCGATCTCGATTTCAACGGCGGCAAGGGGAAGGACAAGGTCACCTATGGCGACGTGTTCCTTCAGGCCGAGCAGGAATATTCCCGCTACAATTTCGAGCACGCCGATACGAATATGCTGCTCGAGCATTTCCGCGATTCCGAGACAGAGTGCAAGTCGCTGCTCGCCAAGGGCGACAATGGCGCGCGCCATATGATGGTGCTGCCGGCTTACGACCAGGCCATCAAGGCCTCGCATATCTTTAATCTGCTGGATGCGCGCGGGTTGATCTCGGTGACCGAGCGGCAGGCCTATATCTTGCGCGTGCGCGATCTGGCGAAAGCCTGCTGCGCCGCTTGGCTCAAGACCGAGGCAGGAGGGGCCGATGCTTGAAGTCTATCAGGACGAAGCGCCGCCCAAGCCGCGCGCGCCCGCCCTCAAGCCGAAGCTCCGATCTTGGACCGGCGGCGTTTGGTGCTGGCACCCGCAAGGCTACCAGCTCATGCTCAAGCTCGACGTGAGTCTCAGCATTTCCGAGATCGAGGACAACGAGCCGCGCAAGGCGCTCGCTCCCTTTTCCGCCGAGCTTTCGAGCTTCCGGCTGTATCTGGATCACGGCGCGGAGAACCGGCTGGCGCTGCCCTGGGCGGTCGGCTCGTTCAACGTCGAGCGTGACAACAAGACCTTTGTTCGTTTCTACGAATTTTCTGGAGACTCCCGCCGCGAATGTCCTGCTGCACCTCCTGCCCCGGGCGGGAGCAAGTTCAGACCTGATCTTCGGCGTCGTTCCCTACAGCCTTGAAAGGAATCGGCTTGTTTTCGCGATCGTCGACTACGACCTTGGCTTCCACAACCGCATCGGCTAGCCGTGGCTAAGCTTCTGCTTGAACTATTCTCCGAGGAGATCCCCGCGCGGATGCAGGCCCGCGCGCGCGAGGACCTCGCGCGGCTGCTCGGCGGCAGGCTCGGCGAGGCGGGGCTCGAATTCAAGGAGATCAGGACTTACGCCACGCCGCGCCGGCTCACGGCGGTCGTAGAGGGCTTGCCGTCGCGCTCGCCCGACATGCGGGAGGAGAAGAAGGGCCCGCGCGTCGATGCGCCCGAGGCGGCCATCGAAGGTTTCCTCAAATCGGCTGGACTCTCTTCGGTCGACCAGGCCGAGAAGCGCGAGGACAAGAAGGGGGTCTACTACGTCGCCACGATCGAGAAGCAGGGCCGCGCCACGGCTGAAGTCGTTGCCAGGATCGTGCCCGAGATCGTGCGCAACTTTCCCTGGCCGAAATCCATGCGCTGGGGCATGGGCCGGCTTCGCTGGGTTCGCCCGCTGCACTCCATCCTCTGCCTGTTCGACGGCAAGACCGTCCCCTTCGAGATCGACGGCATCGCAAGCGGCAAGCAAACGCGCGGCCACCGCTTCCTGGCGCCCAGGCCCTTTGGTGTGACGGGGTTCGACGACTACAGCAAGAAGCTGCGCGAAGCCTATGTCATCCTCGACGGTGAAGAGCGCAGCAGTCGGATCTTGAAAGACGCCCGCGTGCTCGCCGCCAAGGAGGACCTCACGCTGGTCGAGGACGAGGCGCTGCTTGCCGAGAATGCCGGATTAACCGAGTGGCCGGTGGTGTCGATGGGCTCCTTCGAGGCCGGCTTTCTCGAAGTGCCCCCTGAAGTGCTCTCCACGGCGATGAAGGCGCATCAGAAATGCTTTTCCTTGCGCAACAAGGAAGGCGCGCTCGCCAACCGATTCATATTAGTGGCGAATCTCAAGGCGAAGGACGGCGGCAAGGCCATCGTCGCTGGCAATGAGCGGGTGATCGCCGCGCGCCTCGCCGACGCCAAGTTCTTCTTCGACCAGGACCGCAAGGTCATGCTGCCGGACCTCGTGCCGAAGCTGAAGGGGATCGTCTTCCACGAGAAGCTCGGCTCGCAATATGAGCGCGTGCAGCGGGTCTGGAGGCTCGCGCGCGAGATAGCGCCGCTGGTCGGCGCCGAGCCGGACCTCGCCGAGCGCGCCGCCATCCTCGCCAAGGCCGATCTCCTCAGCGGGATGGTTGGCGAGTTCCCCGAGCTGCAAGGGGTGATGGGCCGCTATTATGCGCTCGATCAGGAGGAGGACCCGACCGTCGCCGATGCAATCGCCACGCATTACAAGCCGCTGGGCCCATCCGACCAAGTTCCGCACGAGCCGGTCGGCATTGCCGTCGCGCTCGCCGACAAGCTCGACATGCTGGTCGGGTTCTGGGCCATCGACGAGAAGCCCACCGGATCCAAGGACCCTTACGCGCTCCGCCGCGCCGCGCTCGGTGTCATCCGCACCGTGCTTGAGAACGGCGTCAGGCTGCCTCTGTTGAAGCAGTTTCGTGCGAAGCTCGACGAGCCGGAGGCGCAAAGCCTCCTTTCCTTCTTTGCGGATCGGCTGAAGGTGCATCTGCGCGAGCAGGGGGCGCGCCACGATCTGGTCGATGCGGTGTTCGCACTCGGCGGCGACGATTTGCTGATGATCGTCAAGCGCGTCGAGGCGCTCGGAAAGTTCCTCGATACCGAGGACGGCGCCAATCTGCTCACCGGCACCAAGCGCGCCATCAATATTCTGCGCATCGAGGAGAAGAAGGACGGCGTAGCCTACGACCAGGCGCTCGATCCGGACCTGCTCAAGCGGCCCGAGGAAAAGGCGCTCGCCAAGGCCGTAGACCAGGTGGCGAAGGAAGCCGCCGTCGCGACCGAGCGCGAAGATTTCGAGGCGGCGATGGCGGCGATGGCCAAGCTTCGCGCCCCGGTCGATGCCTTCTTCGACTCCGTCACGGTCAACACCCAGGACTACTATTTGCGCGAGAACCGGCTGCGTCTCTTGAACCGCATCCGCGCCACCACCCTGACCGTCGCAGACTTCTCCAAGATCGAAGGCTAGTCGCTTTGGCCGCGAATATCACCCTGATCACGCTCGGCGTCGCCGATGTCGCGCAAGCCACGCGCTTTTATCAGAGACTCGGTTTTGTAAAATCCGAGAGCGCAAGCCAGGAGAGCGTGAGCTTCTTCCGCGCCGGTGGCGTGGTGCTCGCGCTGTGGAGCCGCGAGGCGCAACGCGAGGACGCGCAAGCCGAGGCACTGTGGGACGGCAATGGCGGGATCGTCTTGGCACGAAATGTCGCGAGCGAGGGGGAAGTCGATGCGATAATGGCAAAGGCGCAAGCCGCCGGCGCGAGCACCTTGAAGCCTGCGACCAAAACCTTCTGGGGCGGCTATAACGCCTATTTCGCCGATCCTGACGGGCATGTCTGGGAGGTCGCCTTCAACCCGCATTGGGCATTGGATGAAGCAGGCCTGATCAAGCTGCCGGACTGATTGGGAACCAGATGCCGGACCATCTCTTTGTCTATGGCACGCTGCGAGGGGAAAGCTCCCATCCGATGGCTAATCGCTTGCGCGTCGGAGCCAAGCATGTCGGCAGGGGGAGCACCCCGGGATCGCTCTACGATTTCGGGGACTATCCCGGCGCCGTATTCGATCCCGGCACCAAATACCGGGTGATCGGCGACGTGTTCGAGATCAAGGCCGGCCCGCGACTTCTTGCCGACCTCGACAAATATGAAGGCGTTTCCGAAGGCGACGACGACATGTATCGCCGTATCGCGATCGAGGTAACCCTCGATCAGGGCGGCATCGTGCAAGCCTGGGCCTATGGCTTGAAGGAAACGCCGCGGGCGAGGCTGATCGGTACCGGCGACTTCATCGCCGACCGCCGCCTGCGCGGCCCGAAGGCGGCGCGCCCCTAAACCATTTCCGCCGTGAGCAGTTTGTGTGAAGGTCGCAGGGCCGCTAAAAGAGCCGCACCCGATATCGGAACGCGCGATGACGAAGTTGGAGCCAGTGTCGAATACCGCGCCGCAATGGGTGTTCACCTTTGGCGGCGGCAACGCCGACGGCTCGGCCGCGGATCGCGACCGGCTGGGCGGCAAGGGCGCCTACCTTGCCGAGATGTCGCGGCTCGGGCTTCCGGTCCCGCCCGGCTTCACCATCTCCGCGGAGCTCTGCTCGGTCTATTACGAGCTTGGCCGCAAGCTGCCCGAGGAGCTGAAGCCGATGGTGAGCGCGGCGCTCGAAGAGGTCGGCCGCGTGGTCGGCGCCAAATTCGGCGAGGTGGACAATCCGCTGCTGGTCTCGGTGCGCTCGGGCAGCCGCGCCTCGATGCCCGGCATGATGGACACCGTGCTCAATCTCGGCCTCAACGATCAGACCGTCGAGGGGTTGGCACGCCGCTCCGGCGACCGGCGCTTCGCCTACGACACCTATCGCCGCTTCATCCAGATGTATGCCGACGTGGTGCTCGGCCTCGACCATGAATTGTTCGAGGAGATCCTGGAGAACTACAAAGGTCTCAAGGGCTTCGAATACGACACGGAGCTGCGCGCCGAAGATTGGGCCGACATCGTCGCCCGCTACAAGCAGCTGGTCGAGACAGAGCTCGGCAAGCCCTTTCCGCAAGACATCCATGCCCAGCTTTGGCAAGCCATCGCCGCCGTGTTCGGCTCCTGGCAGAATGCCCGCGCCATAGCCTATCGCCGACTGCACGACATTCCCGACGATTGGGGCACCGCCGTAACCATCCAGGCGATGGTGTTCGGCAACATGGGCGAGCAGAGCGCGACCGGGGTGGTGTTCACTCGCAACCCCTCTACCGGCGAGCGCGAGCTTTACGGCGAGTTCCTGGTCAACGCGCAGGGCGAAGACGTGGTGGCCGGCCTACGCACGCCGCAACCTTTGACCGAGGCCGACCGCCGGCGCGTCTCGAACTCGGGCCGCGGGTCACTCGAAGGGCTCATGCCGGATGTGTTCACCGAGCTCAAGGCGGCATCGGCCAGGCTGGAGGCGCATTTCCGCGACATCCAGGACATCGAGTTCACCGTGCAGGAAGGCAAGCTCTTCATGCTGCAGACCCGCGCGGGCAAGCGTTCGATGCAGGCGGCGCTGAAGATCGCCGTCGATATGGCCGAGGAGGGCCTGATCACCCGCGAGGAGGCGGTCAAGAGCATCAATGCCAACCAGCTCGACCAGCTGCTGCATCCGATGCTCGATCCCACGGCAGAGAAGACCATCCTCGCCAAGGGCTTGCCCGCCTCTCCGGGCGCCGCGTCGGGCGAGCTGGTGTTCAATGCCGATGAGGCGGTGCATCTCAAAGCCCAAGGGCACACGGTGATTCTCGCCCGCGTCGAGACCTCGCCCGAGGACGTCCAGGGCATGCATGCCGCTGCCGGCATCCTAACCACACGGGGCGGCATGACGTCCCATGCCGCGGTGGTGGCGCGTGGCATGGGCAGGCCCTGCGTGGTGGGCGCCTCGTCCGTCGTGATCGATCTCGACCGTGAGACCCTGTCGGCCAGCGGCACGCTGCTGCACAAGGGCGATGTGGTGACCATCGACGGCTCAACCGGCCAGATCATCAACGGGCGCGTGCCGATGCGCCAGCCCGAACTTTCGGAGGACTTCAATCGCCTGATGCGATGGGCCGACGGCTTCCGCCGGCTCAAGGTGCGGGCCAATGCCGACACGCCAGCCGATGCGCGCCAGGCGCGTGCCTTCGGCGCCGAGGGCGTCGGTCTCTGCCGCACCGAGCATATGTTCTTCGAGCCGAGCCGCATCCTCGCTATGCGCGAGATGATTCTCGCCGAGGATCAGGAGGGTCGCCGCAAGGCGTTGGCCAAGCTCCTGCCGGTGCAACGCCAGGACTTCATCGAGCTGTTCGAGATCATGGCCGGTCTGCCCGTGACCATCCGCCTGCTCGATCCGCCGCTGCATGAGTTTCTGCCGCATAGCGACGAGATCATCGGCGAGGTTGCCGCCGAGATGGGCGTGAGCGTGACGCGGCTGCGTCGCCGCATCGACGCGCTGAGCGAGTTCAACCCCATGCTTGGCCAGCGCGGTTCGCGGCTGCTGGTGAGTTATCCGGAGATCGTCGAGATGCAGGCGCGCGCCATCTTCGAAGGAGCGATCGAAGCCGGCAAGGCGCTGCACGACCGCGTCATCCCGGAGATCATGGTGCCGCTGGTTGCCATCAAGGGCGAGCTCGACCTGGTCAAGGAGCGGATAGCCCATGTGGCTCGCGAGGTCGAGCGGGAGCGCGGCACCAATGTGGCCTACACCGTCGGCACGATGGTCGAATTGCCGCGCACCTGCCTGATGGCCGGCGAGATCGGCAAGAGCGCCGAGTTCTTCTCGTTCGGCACCAACGACCTCACGCAAACCACCTTTGGCCTGAGCCGCGACGATGCCGGGCGATTCCTTAGCGAGTACGCCGACAAGGGCATTATCCAGCACGATCCGTTCGTCACCCTCGACCAGGCGGTCGGGGAGTTGATGCAGATCGCGGTCGAGCGCGGCAAGCGGGCGCGCCCAGACCTCAAAATGGGGACTTGCGGGGAGCATGGCGGCGACCCAGAAACCATCGCCTTCTGCGAGAAAATCGGGCTGGACTACGTCTCATGCTCGCCCTACCGGGTGCCCGTTGCCCGCCTTGCCGCAGCCCAGGCCACGCTCGGCGCGTAGGCTTCGGTAACCGATCCTTAGTCATCCCCAGCACAAATAGAGCCGAGTTGCCGGTGACCACAATTTGCCCTAATTTATTAGGCACGGTTAAGGTAACGAGACGGGATTCCGGGCCAGAACCGGTGGGGGACTTTCAGCTAACTCTTTGATTTTCCCACCATTATGCCCGAAAGGCTTTGGGGACGCTCCGGCGTGCGCCGCGTTTAGGCCGCGATTGGGGTAAAGGCAGGGGAACGCCGGCCGAGCGAGTCGGGCGGATTTTCCCGCGAGGTTACGGGGTAACCTGGAGGGACAATGGGCCGACGCCTACCACGTCGGGTGTGGCACACCTTCGCTGCGCTCGTGCCGCTGCCCGTCATCGGCCTTGGCTACATTGCCGCCGTTCCCGGAAACCCGGTGGCTTTCCAGATCGAGCTTTATCTTGCCGGCACCGGCTCGGTGCAGGCCCTGACCCATCGGGCCGACGCTGCGCCGCAGCGCCTCCCGCGCGAAGCCGCCCTCTTGTTCCGCACCGGCAGCAAGGGACCGCGCGCCGACCACTATAGCACCGCCATCACCTCGGCCGGCAGGCAGCTCATCGTCGCAAGTCTGGCCGGCGATCCCGGCGCGACCGGAACGCTCGGCCGCCGCAGCGAAGTGAACGGCGCCGCCAAGGGAGACCGGCTCAGGCCGACCACCTCCGCCATTGCGCTCAAGGCCTCGGTGGGCGCTCCGGGCATGATGAACGCGCTTGCCGCCTCGTCCTTCAACGCGGTGCTCGACGTCGACGGCTTCCGGCCGTCGCCAGCGGAGATCGCCTACCATCCGAGCCCCGAGGCGATGAATTTCCGCTACCAGGGCGAGAGCCAGGCCGAGTTCCAGGAGCGCGAGCGCCGCTGTCTCGCCACCGCCATCTATTTCGAGGCGCGCGGCGAGCCTGTGCGCGGCCAGGTCGCGGTCGCCCAGGTCATTCTCAATCGGGTCAGGAGCCCGCTCTTCCCCGAGACGATCTGCGGCGTGGTCTATCAAGGCCAGAATCAGAAAGGCTGCCAGTTCTCCTTCGCCTGCGACGGCAAGACCGACATCCCGCGTAACGACGCGCAATGGGCCCAGGCTCAGGATATCTCCAGGCAGATCACCGCCGGCGAACTATGGCTTCCCGAGGTCGGCTATTCGACCTTCTACCACGCCAATTATGTGAGCCCCTATTGGGCCGGCAGCATGAGCAAGATCGACAAGATCGGCCGGCACATCTTCTACAAGAAGCGCAACGAACAGCCTTACGTCGTCGAAGCGTCGGCTGGCGGCCCCAAGCCCGAGCAGGCGGAAACCGACTCATCGATGTTCTCGTTGACCCCTGCGCTCTCGCTCGTCTCGGCGGTGACCAGCAGCTCTAGCTCGCCCACTCCAGCGATGAGTCTAGGTTTCGGGGCGAGTGAGTAAGCGCGCCGACCGAGATCAGGTCGACGCCCGATAACGCAATTTCCCGCACATTGTCCAAGCTAACGCCGCCGGACGCCTCCGTCACGACGCGGCCCGCCACCAGCTTCACGGCGTTCTTGAGTGTCGCGGCATCCATATTGTCGAGCAGCACGGCGTCGATCGGAAAGCGCAGCGCTTCTTCGAGTTGATCGAGGGAGTCGACCTCGACTTCAACTTTGACCGTATGTCCCCCGCGTGCGCCGAGCCGCTCCAGGGCCTTGGCTAGCCCGCCCGCCGAGGCGATGTGATTGTCCTTCACCAGCACCGCGTCATAGAGCCCGAAGCGGTGGTTCACCCCGCCGCCCGCGCGCACCGCGTATTTCTCCAACGCGCGTAAGCCCGGCGTGGTTTTGCGCGTACAGGCAATGCGCGCGCCGGTTCCCTCCACGGCTTTGACGAAAGCGGCGGTAAGGGTCGAGATGCCGCTCAACCGGCCGAGAAAATTGAGCGCGGTGCGCTCGGCCGTGAGCAGCGCGCGGGTCTTGCCGGATATTTCGGCAATCGTGCCGCCGGCCGCGACCCTGCTCCCATCTTCGACAACACGTTCGAAGCGCGCATCTTGATCGAGCGCCCTGAACGCCGCCTCGGCGAAATCGAGACCGGCCACCACGCCCGCCTGGCGCGCTACGATCGTGGCCTCGCCCTGCGCTTCGGCTGGGACGATGGAGTCGGTGGTGATATCCCCGGCCGCGCCAAGATCTTCCTCGAGTGCGGCGGCAACGGCTTTCGCCACTAGCTGCGGCGGCAGCGTCAGCGGGAAAGAGGATTTACCGCTCATGCATGGAGCGCGGCGCGGCTGAACAATCGATGGACCCGGGCGGTATCGGCCGGCGCGCTTGCCGCGGCCAAAATGCCATTTGCTTCGGCCAGAGTGAAGAAGCTCCGCCTGGCAAGGCTGTCGTCCGGCATTGGATAGTCGCTGCGGAAATGCGCGCCGCGGCTTTCCCTGCGCTGCAGCGCGGCGGCGACGATCAGCTTGGCGGTGGTGAGCATATTGGTGAGACGGTGGTCGCCATCGCTCTCCGAATTTTCCAGCTCGAGTTGAACGATCTCCTCCAGCGCGCCGCGCAACGACGCTGCGTCGCGAATGACCCCGGCGCCCGCGCTCATTGCCGCGCGAAGCCTCTGCTCGGCGGCTTCGCTCTTATTACTTTGTTCCCGTCCGGCAGGTGCCGTTTCGTGCATAGCCGGCACGGAGGTTGCGGCAGGCAGTATCGAGGCGATGTCGCTCGCCACCCTGGCGCCGAACACCACCGCCTCCAGCAGCGAATTGGAGGCCAGCCGGTTGGCGCCATGCGCTCCAGTCGAGGCCACCTCGCCGCAGGCCCAAAGCCCGTCGATGGTGCTGCGCCCGCGTGCGTCGGTAAGGATGCCTCCCATGTGGTAATGCGCCGCCGGCGCGACCGGGATCGGCTCCTGCGTCGGATCGATCCCCGCCGCGCGGCAGGCCGCATACACGGTCGGGAAATGCTCGGCGAACCTGGCCCCGAGCGGGCGGCAATCGAGGAAAGCGCCACGGCCGCATCCGATCTCGCGATAGACGGCACGTGCCACCACGTCGCGCGGGCCAAGCTCGGCGTCCGCGTGGACCGCACGCATGAAGCGCTCGCCGCGTGCGTTGATCAGCAGCGCGCCTTCGCCCCTGAGCGCCTCGGTGGCAAGCGGCGCAGGGTCGCGGCCGATATTGATGGCGGTGGGATGGAACTGCACGAACTCAGCGTCGGTGATCGCGGCGCCGGCGCGGGCGGCGATGGCAATGCCTTCGCCTTTGGCTTCACGCGGATTGGTGGTGATCGCGAAGATCTGGCCCGCGCCGCCCGTCGCAAGCACGACCGCGCACGCGGGCAGGACGAAATGCACACCGTCCGCCGCAATAAGTTCGACGCCCCTGATCCGTCCCTTGCGCAATATGAGGTCCCGCGCTGCGAAGCCTTCGAGCACGGTGATCGATGGTGTCTGCCTGACCGCTTCGATTAGCGCGTGCATGATGGCGCGGCCGGCGGTGTCGCCCTTCACATGGAGGATGCGGTTCCGTCCATGCGCCGCCTCGCGCCCCAGGCTGAAATGACCTTCGAGGTCCTTGTCGAAGGGCACGCCATAGCGAAGCAGGTCCTCCACCCGGTCGCGCGCCTCGCGCGCGAGAAGATGCGCGATCTTGTCGTCGACGATGCCGGCACCGGCTTGAATCGTATCGGCCGCGTGCTGCTCGGGACTGTCGCCTTCGGCGATCGCGGCGGCGATGCCGGCCTGCGCCCAGAGGCTCGATGCGCCCTCGCCGAACCGCGCCGCCGAGACCATTGTGACCGGCAGCGGCGCGAGCTTGAGCGCGGTGAACAGCCCGGCAAGCCCGGCTCCGACAATTACCACGCCGCTTTCGCCGCCATTGGCCTTCGAGGGTAAGTCGCTGTGCATGTTCATCGTGGTAGCGTCTCGAAGCGAGCCCGTGTCAGTGATTGAGGTTGATCATGCGCTCGATCGGCAGCCGCGCCCGCTCGGCGATGGCTGGATCGATCGTGACCTCGTCCTTGAGGAACACCAGGCTGTCGAGGATCCTCGGCAGGGTGATCCGCTTCATATGCGGGCAGAGATTGCAGGGCCGCACGAATGCGACGTTCGGTGCCTCGACCGCGACATTGTCGCTCATCGAGCACTCGGTCACGAGCATAACTTTGGACGGCTGATGCTCCTGCACCCATTTGATCATGCCCGAGGTCGAGCCGGTGAAATCGGCTTCAGCGATCACGTCCGGCGCGCACTCTGGATGTGCTATGATCCTCACGCCCGGATCGGTCTCGCGATAGGCGCGCAACTCCTCGCCGGTGAAGCGCTCATGCACTTCGCAATGGCCCTTCCAGGCGATGATCTCGACATCGGTCTGGCTCGCCACCCATTTGGCAAGATACTCATCGGGGATCATGATGACGCGCTTGGTGCCGAGCGACTCGACCACGCGCACCGCGTTGGACGAAGTGCAGCAAATGTCGGACTCAGCCTTGACGTTGGCCGAGGTGTTGACATAGGTCACTACCGGCACGCCGGGATAGGCCTCGCGAAGCGCGCGTACGTCGGCGCCCGTGATCGAGGCGGCGAGCGAGCAGCCCGCACGCATGTCCGGGATCAACACCGTCTTGTCAGGGTTGAGCAGCTTCGAGGTCTCGGCCATGAAATGCACGCCGCCCTGCACGATGATCTCGGCGTCGGTCTTCGACGCCTCGCGCGCAAGCTGGAGCGAATCGCCGACCACGTCGGCGACGCAATGGAAAATCTCCGGCGTCATGTAGTTGTGCGCCAGCACCACGGCGTTGCGCGCGCGCTTCAGATCGTTGATCGCCTTGATGTAGGGCGCGAAGCCCGGCCACTCGATGGGCGGGATGACGCGCGACACGCGCTCGTAGAGATGGGCGGTCTCCCTTGCCACCTCCGGCGTATAGGCGAGGTCGGGCAGCAGCGAGGGCGGAAGAACCGCGCGCGCCTTGCGCCTGCTTGGCAATGTGTTGCCGTGAAGCCTCGTCATTGAACTATTTCCTGTCAATAATGCTCACAGTGAGCATATATGGGTCGTTAAAACATCCGGCACAAGGGCCGGCCCCCACCTATTCTCATTTGGAGTATAGGCGATCGGCCGGCCCGTTCAAAGGGTCTGCGGCGTGCTGCCGCCGACCGGAAGTTGGGCCAGTTTCTGAGATCTGGCGCGGGCTCGGATCCAGCCCACCGCGACCTTGTGGCGATTCCTGGTGGCTCCGTCGTCCAACTCGGACTAACCTTGGCCTTCAAGTACGAGGGGGTAGGGGGATGCGTAGACGATCGCTGATCGCCGCCCTTGCCGCGGCTGCTTCGGTCTTCTGGCTCGGCGCCTTTGCGTTGCCGCCGGCTTTCGCCCAGGACGTTCCAGCCGCGGAGGAGGTCGACGACGACCCCAATGCCGGCGCTCCGCAACCCGCCGACCAAAGCGCTGCCACCGACTCTTCGTTGGAGCCGGCTGCGGCGCCAGCCGATGGTGCGGGCATGGCGGCAACTGCGCCGCAAGAGGCCGCCGCGCCTCTCTCCGACGCCACGCCCGTGGTGGCCGCAATCCGCGCCAAGCTCGCCGACTCCGCCTTCCGCAACGCCGCTCCCGCCAGCGACCTCGCCGCGCTCGGGGCGTTCTACAACGCCCGCGGCGATCCGGTCTGGACATCCGACATGGGCTTCTCCAGCGAAGCGCAAGCCGCCATCGATGAGATTCTCAAGGCCGACGATTGGGGTCTTTCGCGCGCCGCTTTCGATTTTCCCGCCGCCGGACACCTGCCGGACTCCGTCGACGAGCAGGCCCTGAGCGAGATCAAGCTCAACCTCGCCATCCTAAAATATGCGCGGCATGCGCGCGGCGGCAGGACCGATCCCGACAAGCTCAAGAACAACGACATGATTCCGACCTTCCGCGATCCGAAGCTCGTCTTGGCCGAGATCGCCGATACGCCGGCCCCGAACGACTATCTCCGCTCGCTGCACCCCAAGCATGAGCAGTTCAAGCGGCTGCACCAGGCGCTGCTGAAGGCCCGCGCCGAAAGCGAAGCCGGCGCCAAGCCGCGCAACATGCAGAAGCTGATCGTCAATATGGAGCGCTGGCGTTGGATGCCCGAGGACCTCGGGTCGCTCTACGTGCAGATCAACATCCCAGAATACATGGCCTACATCGCCAAGAACGGCAATGTCATCCACAAGGAGAAGGTGGTGGTCGGCAAGCCGGTCTACGCCACGCCGATCTTCTCGGCCGATCTCAAATCGATCGTATTCAATCCGGAATGGACGGTGCCGCCGACCATCATCAGGGAGGATTTGCTGCCGCGCTTGCGGAGTGGCGGCGGGGGCATGTTTGGCAGCGGCGCCTCGGTCCTCAAGCAGCATAAGCTCAACGTGAACTACAAGGGCAAGCGCGTCGATCCGAGCTCGATCGACTGGAACCGGGTGAACATGGGCGCGATAAGCTTCACTCAGGCGCCGGGGCCGACCAATGTGCTCGGCAAGGTCAAATTCCTCTACCCCAACCGGCATTCCGTCTACATGCACGATACCATCAAACGCGAACTCTTAAACCGCGAGGTGCGCGTCGAAGGTCACCACTGCCCGCGCGTCGCCAATCCCGGCAAGGTGGCCGCGGTGATCCTGGCCGAAGACAGGGGCATGCCGGCCTCCGAAATCGATAAGCTGCTGGCCAGCGGTTACAACAGCGGCGTTGCATTAAAGGGCCGTGTGCCGGTGCATACCACCTATTTCACTGCGGTGGTCGACGCCGAGGGCAATGTAAAGACGTATAGCGACGTCTACAGTCTCGACGCCGGTGTGGCCGCGGCGATCCTCGGCAAGGAGGCGAAAGCTGAGGCGGTGGCCGACAACGCCGATGTCGCCGCCCCCGAGGTTAAGCCCAAACCTCCCACGCAGCCCAAGCCGAGCAACAGTTCCGCGCCTCCATCTCCCGGTTTTGCCGGCGCCTTCCAGTGATGCGGTTGAAGCGGTTTTAAGCCGTGTGCGAGCGCGCCGGCTTTTGCTAGGCTGCTGATGCCGGCTGGGCATGCTCGGCAAAGGAGCATCGGCGTGCAATCGCAGTTCACCGTCGGAATCAGTGTTGAAGGTAAAGGCGACCGGCTCGTGGTCAGGGCCGAGGATGCCCTGATCGCAGCGCTGAAGGTCAAGGCCGAGCGGCCGCAGGCGACGATCACCTATGTGCGCCGCCTGAACCGCCGCGGCGACCAGCGCCACCCGCCGCATCGGCTCGCCGACAGCCGCGCTTAAGCGAGCCGCCGCATCAGGGCGTAGACGGCTAGCGATCCGAGCAGCATCGCCGCAGCGAGCACTGGCGCCTGATAGTCTCCGGTCGCCGTCCGCACGGCGATCAGCACGAAACACACGAACGCGCCGAGCGCCGGCACAAAGCGGGGAATTTCGAACCGCCCCGGCTTCTCGCC
Source organism: Methyloceanibacter sp. (assembly GCA_035630595.1). Lineage (GTDB taxonomy): Bacteria > Pseudomonadota > Alphaproteobacteria > Rhizobiales > Methyloligellaceae > Methyloceanibacter. Next base: position 34,648 of record DASQKJ010000048.1, on the reverse strand, counting down.
CTTGCGGCCCTTCAAGATGAACAGCGCGCCATTTACCACCATGAATACGAGTAGCAGCAGCAGCACGGTTGCCGTGGCGAGCTCGGCGATCGTGCCCAGAAAGGCGAGCGGCGCCAGCACGAGAAACAGCGCGGCGATGGCGAGATGCGGCGTTCGCCTCCCTGCATGCACCTTGCCGAGCGTCGCTGGCAGCAGTCCCTGCCGCGCCATGCCGTAGATCAGCCGCGAAGAGGTGATGTAGTTGACGAGCGCGGTGTTGGCCACGGCGAATAGTGTGATAGCCGTGAACACGATTGGCGAGATCGACGGTGCCGCCCGTGTCACGACCTCGGTGATCGGCCCAGGCGCTTCCGCCAGCTCTTGCCACGGAACCACCGAGACGGCAGTGACCGCGACGGCGATATACAGGATCGCGGCCGCCGCCATGGCGAGGATCAGTCCGAGCGGCAGATTGCGCTCGGGCTCACGGACTTCCTCGGCGACGTTGTACATATCCTCGAAACCGATAAAGGCGAAGAAGGCGAGCACGGCGCCCTGCATGATGAGGAGCACGGCAGGGTCGCCGCCGATCGCGGCAGGCGTTGCCAGATAATCGACCGATCCCCAATAGGACGCGCCCACCGCGACCACGAGGATGAGCCCGCCCGCCTCGACCAAGGTGCAGATCACATTGACCCACATTGACTCGCGGATGCCGCGGAACACGATGCCGGTCAGGATCAGCAGGAAGCCGAGCGCGAGCCAGGAGACAGGGATGTGCTGGAGCCCGAACAAGGTGGCGACATTGGCGGCAAAGACTTGGCTCTGCGTGGCGATCGAGGTGAGCCCCGAGCAGACCAGCGCCAGCCCGACCATGAAGCTCAGCAGCGGAAAGCCGTAAGCGCGCCCCGTGACATAGGCCGCGCCCGCCGCGCGCGGATGACGCGAACCCAGCGAGGCATAGGAGAGCGCTGTGAGCAGAGCCGCCACGAGCGCCACGATGAAGGCGAGCCAAACGGCGTTGCCGGCGATCCCCGCCGCTTTGCCGATAAGGCCGTAAATCCCCGCGCCCAGCATGCTGCCGAGGCCGTAAAGCGCCATCTGCACCGGCCCGATCGAGCGCTGCAGCTTCGGCTCTTGTGCCGACATTTTCTCAGATTCAAGTGTTTCCCTCATCGCTCGTCCATAGCACGCTCGTCGGAGGGAGAGCGGGGAGTTTGTTGTGCCTCTTCTCCTTCTCGTCATCGCCGGGCTTGTCCCGGCGATCTAAGGATGACTTCCACTGCGAACCTACCAACCGCCCTATTGGATGCCCGGAACAAGTCCGGGCATGACGCCGGATCGGATGGCTTCGCGTTCGTATCCCTGGAGGCGCGGAGCGTTTGTGCTTGTAAATGCCCGTGAATGCGCTTATGTAGCTTTATCGACATTTGGCCGGACAATGTGGCCGTTTCGCCTCCGCTGATTGCCAGGCGCACGTTCAGACCCTCCCCAAACATCGACGAAGACGCTTCAGGCCGGGCTCGCTCGGTCTTGAGCAGAACTGCAACTGACTATCTGCGAAAGGACGACCCCCTCATGACGAAGGGCACTGTGAAATTCTATAACGAGCAAAAGGGATTCGGCTTCATCGAGCCGGAGGATGGCGGCAAGGACGTGTTCGTCCACGCTACCGCACTCGAGCGCGCTGGCATCAGCCGGCTGGTCGAGGGCCAGAAGGTCTCTTTTGACACCGAGCTAGATAGCCGCAGCGGCAAGACCGCCGTGGCCAACATCCAGGCCGCCTAGTTCTAACGGACGAAGCGACTGCGATGATCTTGAGAGCCGTCCCCTTCGGGGGGCGGCTTGTTGGTTTCTAGAGGGATTGATCTGCGCGCCGCTCATCGGATGTGGGAATGAGCCATACCGTGACGGCGTCCGCCTCCTCGAACGGGTCGGCGCTCGCAACCTTGCCGCTCAGTTTGCTCCAAATCCCCGCTTCGCGAGAGCTTGCCTTGCGCGCGACGATGCGCGCATGGCCATTCCAGATACGCCGTCCGCCGCTATGGATGGTTTCAAGCGTGTGCCGCATCACCGCATGAATATCGAGCCAAGCTTGCGCGCTGGCAGGATCGCACGCGCGAAAGGCGAAGATCGCCCGCCCGTCGATTTCTGCGACATAAGTCTGCATGAGGCGATTCTTCCGGCGAACGTTTGATCGTCCGCTATTTGCGCTTGAGTGAGGCGGGCGAACGCCGCTTTGCCTTTACCGGACTCTTTATGTCGATTTCTCCGTCACGCGACTGACGGCGCGGCAGCGGATAGTCCTGGCTCTCATAGAGCTGCCGGATCTGCCTTCCGTCAAACCGCTCCTCCTCGACCTCGAGATAGGTGCCCAGCAGGAACTGCGGCGGCAGCTCCTCGATGGCGAAGCGGAGCGCCTCGGCGGCAGCCTCAAATCGCTTATAGGTGACGCGGCCAGCGCCCCCCTTCCAGCTCCTGGCCGGGTAGAGTTCCGCGAGCGCGGTGTAATCGAATGTGGTCATGACGCAAAAACCTCTTCGTCGAAGGCCAATTTTTTTCCGGAAAAGGGAAAATAATCTGCGGCTGTGATGAGCTGAACTACAGAGGCAATATAAGCACTCTTGCGGCAAAAAACGAGGCTTATCAGTCAGCATAATTCCAAGATCGTTACCTGACCCCGAGTGAATATTGGCGGCTAGCTTTTCAGCCGGTAGCCGGTCTTGAAGATCAACCAGACCAGCGCGAGGCAGATCGCCAGGAACAGCGCCACCATGGCGAGGCTCACCAGGGGGCTGACATCGGCGATCTCGAAGAAGCTCCAGCGGAAGCCGCTGACGAGATAGATCACCGGGTTGAACAAAGTGACCGTCTGCCAGAAAGGCGGCAGCACGCTGAGCGAATAGAATGTGCCGCCGAGAAATGTCAGCGGCGTGATGATCAGTAGCGGCACGAGCTGGAGCTTCTCGAATCCGTCGGCCCAAAGCCCGATGACGAAGCCGAGCAGGCTGAAGGTCACCGCGGTCAATACGAGAAAGCCCACCATCCAGAACGGATGCGCGATTTCGAGAGGTACAAAGAAGGCTGCCGTAGCGAGGATGATCAGGCCGAGAATGATCGACTTTGTGGCCGCGGCCCCGACATAGCCGAGCACGATCTCGAACGGCGAGATCGGTGCCGAGAGCAGCTCGTAAACCGTGCCGGTGAAGCGCGGGAAGTAGATGCCGAACGATGCATTCGCCACGCTCTGGGTGAGCAAGGTCAGCATGATCAGCCCGGGCACGATGAACGCGCCGTAGGAGACGCCGTCGATCTCGGTGATGCGCGAGCCGATCGCCGCGCCGAACACCACGAAATAGAGCGAGGTGGCGATCACCGGCGAGACGATGCTCTGCAGGAAGGTGCGCCCCCAGCGCGCCATCTCGAATTTGTAGATCGCTATGGTCGCCGGCAGGTTCATCTGTGTCTCACCAGATCGACGAAAATGTCCTCGAGCGAGCTTTGCGTCGTGTCCAGGTCCTTGAACCGGATGCCGGCCGAGGCGAGGTCGGTGAGGAGACCGGTGATGCCGGTGCGCGGGCCTTGTGTATCGTAGGTATAGACCAGCTCGCTGCCGCCATTGGCGAGGTTTAGGTCATAGCCGGCAAGCGCCGGTGGGATGGTGCCGAGGCTGTCATGCAGCTGCAACGTCAGTTGCTTCTTGCCGAGCTTGTGCATCAGCTCGCGCTTGTCCTCAACCAGGATCAGTTCGCCCTTGTTGATCACCCCGATCCTGTCGGCCATGTCCTCGGCCTCGTGGATGTAATGCGTGGTGAGAATGATGGTGACCCCGGACTCCCGCAAAGATCGCACGTTCTCCCACATGTCCTTGCGCAGCGCGACATCGACCCCGGCGGTCGGCTCGTCGAGGAACAGGATGCTGGGTTCGTGCGACAGAGCCTTGGCGATCAGCACCCGCCGCTTCATGCCGCCCGACAAGGTCATCAGCTTCTGATCCTTCTTGTCCCACAGCGAGAGGTTCTTCAGCACCTTCTCGAGATGGGCGGGATCGTCCCACTTGCCCCACAGCCCGCGGCTGAACGACACCGTGGTCCAGACCGACTCGAACATGTCGGCGGTCAGCTCCTGCGGCACCAGCCCGATCATGGCGCGCGCGGCGCGGTAATCGGTGGCGATGTCGTGACCGTCCACGATCACCTTGCCTGCGCTCGGCGTCACGATCCCGCAAATGATGCTGATCAAGGTGGTCTTGCCCGCGCCGTTGGGGCCGAGCAGGGCGAAGATTTCGCCCTTTCTGATGTCGAGACTGACGTTCTTCAGCGCCTCGAAGCCGGTGGCGTAGGTCTTCGACAGGTCCTTGACGGAAATGATGGGTTGCATGGAGGGCCAGGAGCGCTGCGGAGTAGGGGCGTATAGCTCGCTTCACTAAGCGGTGCCAGTGCGGCGACTCTGCGGCCTCGGCGAGGCTCAGTCGCCTTCGGCGCTGCTTTCCAGATCGAAGAACGCAACGACGCTCGGCTGGATGACCCTAGCATGCAAGGCGAGCAGCACGAGCTGGGCATCTAGGCTGGTGCCGGCAGCTAGCGCGGTCTCGATCCGCTGCTCGACTGCGTTGGCGAGCTCCGGCGCGTTGGCCCCGGCAAAGCCGTCGGCGCCGATCATGCAGTAAGCGAGAATCTCCGCCGCCGCGCTATAGGTTTGCGGCTGGACCGAGCCGCCCGGCGCCTGCTGCTTGAGCAGCTTCACAGCGGTGAGCTTGACCGCTTCCGGCACGAGCTTGGGATGCAGATCGACCGAGCGAAGCGCCGTGTCGAAGTCGCGCAGCTCCTGCGAGCGTCCGAAGATGCCGAACAGGCCGAGCGAAAGTGCGTTTTGCATCGGACTTCCGTCCCAATCGTGAGCGGCTATTCTGGCTTCATGGGGCCAACGACAGCCGAACGATGCTGCCCTTCGATTCTTCCAACACATAAACCGCGCCGTCGGGGCCTTGCACCACATTGCGGATGCGACCGCCCAGCGGGATGCGTTCCTCGCCGGTCACCTTCTCGCCGTCCAGAGTGAGCCGGACGAGCGCTTGCGAGGAGAGTCCTCCGATCAGGAGATTGCCCTTCCAGCCGGGAATGGCGTCCGCCGTATAGAAGGTCATCCCCGAAGGCGAAATTACTGGCGTCCAATGCCGGATGGCGTCGGTGAATTCCGGGCGCGTGGGCGGATCGGGGATTTCCTTGCCGTCATAATGCTTGCCCCAGCTCACCAACGGCCACCCATAGTTCTTGCCGGGCTCGATCACGTTCAGCTCGTCGCCACCAAGCGGGCCGAACTCATGCTCGAAGAGTTTGCCCGTTTCCGGCTGGATCGCGGCGCCTTGCGCGTTGCGATGGCCGTAGGACCAAATCTCCGGCAGCTTGCCGTCCTGCCCGACAAAAGGATTGTCCTCCGGCACCGATCCGTCGGGGTTGATGCGGATCACCTTGCCGACATGGGTCGACAGATCCTGCGCCGGCTCGAATTTGAAGCGGTCACCGGTGGTGACGAACAATTTGCCGTCGGGGCTAAAGGCAAGCCGCGAGCCGAAATGATTGCCGCCGCTGACCTTGAACTTTTGCCGGAAGATGACCTCGACATTCTCCAAGCCATCCGCGCCGAGCTTGCCGCGCGCGACTGAGGTTCCCGCGCCGCCTTCGCCAGGCTCAGAGAAGGACAGATAGACCAGGCCGTTCTCCGCGAATTTGGGATCGAGCGCAACGTCGAGCAGGCCGCCCTGTCCGCCGGCGGCAACTTCCGGCACGCCTTTCAGCGGCTCGGATTTGGTGCCGTCCTTGGTCACGATGCGCAGCTTGCCGGGCTTCTCGGTCACCAGCATCCGCCCGTCTGGCAGGAAGGCGAGACCCCACGGATTCTGCAGCTTGGTCGCGACGGTCTCGACCTTGAGTGTTGCCTCTTTGGTTTTCACCGTCTTGTTCTCGGTCCAGCCTGGCAACAAGCCCGCCAGCACGAATGCCGCGGCCAGCATGCTTGTCATGCCGAACTTGCGAGAACCGGTCCCTGTCCCGAGCTTTATCGAACACATCACTCCTCCACCTTCATCTGTAAAAGCTGCCTGCAATCAGCTGCGGCCGGCCTTGACCCTGAGCCCCGGCGCGGGGCGCTCCAGCACTACCTCGCGGCGGAAGCGGTAAAGCCGCGCCGGCCGCCCGCCCGTCGCCGTCGACACATTGCCGGTCGCCTCGACCAGGCCGCCTTGCTCCACCAGTCTCCGGAAATTCTGCTTATGCAGCAAGGTGCCGGAGATCGCCTCGACCGTCTTCTGTAGATCGTAGAGCGTAAACTCGGGCGGCAGAAGCTCGAACACCACCGGGCGATATTTCAGCTTGCCACGTAGCCGTCCGAGCGCGGTGGCGAGGATGCGGCGATGATCGAAGGCCATCGGCCGACCAAGCTCCGGCAGGTCCGTCCATTGCCCTGCCGCGCAGCGACCGTCGCGCTTGGCCTCAGGCACGAGACCCGCTTCGTATAAGAGCTCGTAGCGCTCGAGCACCCTTTCCTCGTCCCATCCCCCGCCGATGCCGAACGAGGTCCTCAGGCGCTCGGGACGCCTAAGCGCGCGCGCCGGTTCGTTGGGGGAGGGCGGACGCGCCGCCCAGTCTTTCAGCCTCGGCTCGATCTCCTTGGTGAGAATTTCGGGCTTGCCCTGCCGCCAATCCTCCCAGGGGAAATAGGCGTACCAGGGCGACCAATGCGAGCCGAGCAGCTCATCGCCGCCGCGGCTGAGCGCGAGGTAGCCGACCGAGAGCGTATGCGGACCGTCGGCCTCGGCATGCCTGCCCCGGTCGCCAAAGGTGTAAAGCTGCTCGACATAGCCGAGCCCGAGCCCGGTCTGCCGCTTCACCCATTCGCGCAAGCCGATTTCCAGAGTGCGGTGGGCCCGCGGCGCGAACGGACCGAAGGGGAGCGCATCCCAGGCGCCGGAGCCTGCCATGCCGGGCCGCACCACGAGGATGTGCGGCTGCCCTTCGCGCACTGTGACGATGGCCGCGTTCAGCCCAAGCTCGATCTGCGGGTTTGTGCTGCGCGGCTGCGGCTGGAGCGATGCTTTGCGTCTTGCCTCGGCCATCGCGACGCCTAGGCGGCAAGCAAGGCGGGCAGCGCGAACACCTCGGCTTCGTCGGCAAGCCTGCCCCTGCCGATCTCCTCCACCGCCGAGATCATCCGCCCGTCGCGGCTCAGCACCTCGTCGGCGAGCGCGACGAGGAGGCGGTTGGGGTAGGCGGTGGGCGAGGCGCGGCGCAGCGCCCAGGCGAGGTCAAGCTCGGCGCCCTCAGGGTTCAGCGCGCAGAGCGAGATGAACGCCGCCGCCGTCGAGCGGCTGATGCCCGCCCAGCAATGGATCAGCAGCGGCGCTTGCCGGTCCCAATCGCGCGCGAAGCGGATGAGGTCGGAGACATGCGTTTGGCAGGGCAGCACGAGGCCGGGCTGCGGCTCGCAAATATCGTTCATGGACAGCCGCAGATGCCGGTCCGGTCCAATTCTTGGCGGTGTGGGAATCGGCGTCTCACCGTTGATCAAAGTGACAAGATGGCTGATCTGCGCGTCGGCGACGGTGGTCTCGACCAGGCTCAGCGGCGCGACAAAGATGGTTTCGGGGCTCATGCTGCGCGGCACTCTAGTCGGTTCTGTTGGCAAAATCAGGGTGGTCATTGTTCGCAGGGTGGCTTCCAAGAAAGGATTCGCCGTTCAATGGTCATCGGTACAGCTCATTGAATCTATTAATGAATTCAGTTTCAACCGCTGCCGCTGGAAGAGGGATCAGATGCGACAGGCGCTTGACCAGGGCTGGACTGAGGCCGCGTGGCTGGCCGAAGAAGCGCCGCGCCTCGTTCCGCGAAAACCCGGCAAGGCAACTGGCCTCGTAATAGGCCGCGATCTTGTCGGCACGCTTGATCAGCTTGGCGACAGGATCGGGCGGCGCCGCCGGCAGCCCGAAGCGCAGATGAATGGCGGCAAGCAGCTTGGCCTCGAAGGCGCGGTAGTCGAGCGCGAGCGCCGCCTTGAATGGGCTGATCAGGTCGCCGATGACATATTCCGGTGCGTCGTGGATCAGCGCCGCCAGCCTGAACCTCCGCTCGAGTTTCGGCTCCAGTTCGGCCGCGATCTCTTCCACCAGCACGCTGTGCTGCGCGACGGAGAAGGCGTGCTCGCCATCGGTCTGGCCGTTCCACCGCGCCACGCGGGCAAGCCCATGCGCGATATCCTCGACCTCGATATCGAGCGGCGAGGGGTCGAGCAGGTCGAGCCGTCGCCCGCTCAGCATGCGCTGCCAAGCGCGCGAGGATGTGCTGGCCGCGAGACCTTGCATGTATCACCTAGGTCGTTCCAAGCGCATGTCCAGAATCGTCGATAGAGCGCCACGAATTATTTGTGAAGCCCAAGCATGAAAATCTAGACGTGGGCCACTCAGAATGGCATTCCTTTAGCCGATTCCCACGAGTAGGGGTCAACCTCAGTCTTTGATGTGGAGATGCACATGGCAAAGCTGCCCAGATATTCGCTCAGTCACAATGCTAAGTCGAAGAAGTGGGAACTGAAAAGCGAAGGCTCGGGCAGCGTCGTCAAGACGTTCGCCAGCAAGGCAAAGGCCACCAAGGGCGGCGTGCTGGAAAAGGCCGTCGGCGGCATGGGCTCGGTCCGCATCAGGAAGCGCGACGGGAAGATCCAGGAAGAGCGCACCTATCCCCGCAGCATGGACCCGCGTGGCCGCGGCTAGGCTTTTCCAAGTTTCACGCAAGCTGCATGGCGATGGCAGGCAACCAGGTGGTCGTTGACCATCCCGGTCGCCTGCATGAAGGCGTAGACGATCGTCGGCCCGCAGAACTTGAAGCCGCGCGCCTTTAGGTCCTTGGCAATGGCGCGCGACAGCGCCGTTTCGGCGGGAATCTGCTTGATCGTCTTGTAGCGGTTGTCGATCGGCCTGCCGTCGACGAAGGCCCATAGATAGGCTGCGAAGCCTTCGCCCTGCTCCATGATCGTGAGCCAGGCCTGGGCGGATTTGACCGCGCCCTCGATCTTCATGCGGTTACGCACGATGCCCTCGTCGCGCATCAGAGCTTCTACCTTCTGCGGCGTGTAGCGGGCGATCTTCTCCGGTGCGAAACCGCCGAAGGCGCGCCGGAAGGCCTCGCGCTTGCGCAGGATGGTGATCCAGGAGAGCCCCGCCTGGAAGCCGTCGAGCATCAGCTTCTCGTAAAGCGCCTGATCGTCGCGCTCCGGCACGCCCCATTCCTCGTCGTGGTAGGCGACATAGAGCGGGTCGGTGCCGGGCCACGGACAGCGTGTGAGTTCACCCCGGGCGCTCATGCGAGGGCGCCCGCGACCGGCACCTCGAAGCGGGCGAAGCCCGGCCTGCGGAGCGCCACCGCGACCCCGCCCGCGGTCAGGGCCTTGCCGTGCGCCAAGGCGTCCTCGGCGCGGTCGAGGCGAATGAGCGCGAGCCCCGAGGCGCCGCTCACCGAGCCGAGGGTGCCGATGGGCACGCCGCCGGCCTCGACGCTCGTACCGGGAGCCGGCAGGGTCGCTTCGCCCTCGACCGGCACGATGCGCTTCCGCGCCGTGCCTCGGTGCTCCATGCGCGAAACGACCTCCTGGCCGACATAGCAGCCTTTGGCGAAATCGACCCCGTTCAACTGGTCGAACAACGCCTCGTGCGGAAAGGCGTCGCCGAACCCGTAGTCCCGGCCGCCTTCCGGCACGCCGAACCTGATGCGCAAGCCATGGTAGTCGCTCTCGCTCGCCGTCTCACAGCCGAGATCGGCAAGGGCGGTGTCCTTCGGCAGCAGCAGGCGAAAGCCAAGCTCCGGAAGCCTTGGATCGGCATAGGCGATCGCGCCTTGGGGTCGTGCAGGGGTGCCGCCCCAAGTTGCGGCCACCGCAAGGGAGGGCTCCTGCTCGGTCTCGACCTGCGCCCGCAAGCGGTAGAAAAGCAGCCGTTTCAACAGTTCGTCTGCCTTGTCCCGCGCGACATCGATCAGGAAGCCGTCGCCCTCGGGAACGACAAAGAAATCGAACAAAATCTTGCCCTGGGGCGAGAGCAGGCCGGCATGGATCGCGTTTTCGCCTTGCGCCTTGCCGATATCGTTGCTGACCAGCCCCTGGAGATATTTGCGCGCGTCCGCCCCCCGCACGCGGAGAATGCCGCGGGAGGCAAGCAGGCTCGCATGGCAATGGCCCATGACCATACCTTCTGGTACCAAGGCGTCCGACATTTATGGGAGCGGGCGAGCCCCCGCAAGAGAAGCTCGTGGCCGAGACCTTCGATCTTGTCATCAAAGGTGGCACCGTCGTCAATCATGCCGGCGAGGGGCTTGCCGATATCGGCTTGCGCGACGGCCGCATTGCCGAGATCGGCTTGATCGCCAAGAGGCTCGCCGGCGAGACGATCGACGCGACCGACCTCCATATCTTGCCAGGGGTGATCGACACCCAGGTGCATTTCCGCGAGCCGGGGCTGGAGCACAAGGAAGATCTCGAATCGGGCAGCCGCTCGGCCGTGCTGGGCGGCGTCACCGCTGTGTTCGAGATGCCGAACACGCGGCCGCCGACCACCAGCGCCGAGGCACTCGCGGCCAAGGTGGCCGCCGCGACCGAGCGCATGTATTGCGACTTCGCATTCTTCGTCGGCGCCACGCGCGACAATGTGGATGAGCTCGGCACGCTCGAGCTTCTGCCCGGCGTCGCCGGCGTTAAGGTGTTCGCGGGATCCTCCACCGGCGATCTTCTCGTCGACGACGAGGAGACGCTCGCGCGCATCCTTGCGACCATCAGTCGCCGCGCCGCCTTCCATTCCGAGGACGAAGCGCGGCTGAGAGAACGCGTCAAGCTTCAGCGCGAAGGCGATCCTGCGAGCCATAGCGAATGGCGCGATGCTGGAGCCGCGCTCGCCTCGACTGAGCGGCTGCTGCGACTGGCGCGCCGAGCCGGCAAGCGCGTGCATATCCTGCATGTCTCGACCGGGGAGGAGATGGCGCTGCTTGCGCTGCACAAGGACGTCGCCTCCGTCGAAGTCACGCCGCAGCATCTGACCCTTGCCGCGCCCGACGCCTACGCGGCACTGGGCACCAAGGCGCAGATGAACCCGCCGCTCCGCGACCGTTACCATCAGGAGCGGCTCTGGTGGGGCTTGAGCCAGGGCGTGGTCGATGTGCTCGGCTCGGACCATGCCCCGCACACGCTGGAGGAAAAAGCCAAGCCCTATCCGGCCACGCCATCGGGCATGCCGGGCGTGCAGACGCTGGTTCCGGTGATGCTCGATCATGTCAGTGCCGGGCGCCTCTCGCTTGCCCGCTTCGTCGACCTGACCAGCGCCGGCCCGCAGCGCCTGTTCGGCATTGCCGGCAAGGGGCGCATCGCCGTCGGCTACGACGCCGATTTCACCATCGTCGACCTCAAAGCCGAGCGCGTCGTCGAGGATGCGTGGATCGGCAGCAAATGCGGCTGGACGCCGTTTACCGGACGCAAGTTGCGGGGTTGGCCTGTTGGCACCTTGGTGCGCGGCCAACTCGCCATGTGGCACGGCGAGCTTGGCGCCGCTGGCGGCCGGCCGGTTCGATTCGGCGAGGCTTTGCCGCGCGCCTAGCGCATGAAATAGTGCCAGACGCCGTCGGGCGAGATGCCGAGCCGGTAATAGTTGTACTTGCCGTCTTTCTTCATCGGCACGGCAAGTGCCGGGGGTACCACGCGGTAAAGCTCGACCTCCTGCGCCGGCGTCAGCTTGGCGAGGTCGGTCTCGGCGAAATAGGGCCAGACATACATCTCGTCCTGCCCTTGGCCCACCTTGACGAAGCCAGACGACATCACGTCCAGCATGGCTGCAAGCACGTCGCGGCCGCTGCTGTCGGCCGACTCCTTTTTCCAGAAGGCGATCGGGTCGGCGACATAAGCCTCGGCGATCATCGGCTTCAACTCATTCGATTCGAATACGGGCAGCATGTTCTCGATCTCGCCGCTTTGCGCGGCCGCGGCGATCTGCTCCAGCATGCGCTTGACCGGCTCCGGCAGCGCGGCGAAATCGTAAAGCGGCGCCGGCGCTTGGCCGGTCGCTCCGCCCGCCGCCAGGGCCGTTCCGACCGTCATGCCAGGCGGCAAATCGCCGGTTTCCTTGTGAGCATAGACAAGGGCGGCAGCGCCAGCTACCAATGCGCCGAGGGCAATCATGATGGAATTTCGGCGATTCATGCATCACTCCATGAGTGCTCAACCAATTTCGCAGATCGGCATGAGAGCGCAAGTCTGGGTCTTGACGGCGCCCGCGCCGCGCAACGACCGCTTGGCGCCATCGCCGAGCGAATAGGGCCTGGCCTTGCAGGCAGGCGCGCAAATCGTCGTTTCCACCCTTCAGCTCGTGCTTGCCGGCATCGGCATCGGCCTGCTGGTGTCGGCGCCGATCGGTCCGGTGAATGTGCTAGTGATTCAGCGGGCGGTGCAGGGTGGCTTCTGGGCCGGCCTGGCCGCGGGTATCGGCGCGGTGATCGGCGATGGCCTGCTCGCGGCGATCGCCGCTTTCAGCGTTACCGCAATCTCCGACGCGATGAGCGCCTATTCGGGGTGGATCAAGCTGATTGGCGGAGTGCTGCTGATCGGCTTCGGTCTCACGCTACTGGTCACGCGGCCGGCGCTCACCATTCCCGTCGGGCAGAAGTCTCATCTGCTCGAGCACACGGGAATCATCCCGCAAACTTTCTTCCTCACGGTGACCAATCCCGGCGCGGTTCTCGGCATGGCGGCGCTGATCGGCGGTCTCGGCTCGTTGATCGGCGGCCTCAACACCTATGTCGAGGCGCTGCTTCTCGTCGCTGCAGTCATGGGCGGCAGCCTGCTGTGGTGGCTCGGCCTGTCTGAGTTGATCGCCACCATCAGGCATAAGCTGACCGAAGGGCGCTTGAAGCTCATCAACCGCATCGCCGGCGCGGTGCTGATCGCCTTCGGATTGATCCTGCTGATCGACGGCTTCGTGCTTCGCTAGCCGCGCGACGACCCTACTGAGCGGTTCGCCTCAGCGTGAATTCGCCGTGATGGATGCGGCGGGACAGCCCGTTCGTCATCTTAGCCACGGCGTCCTCGCCATAGGCGCCGATGAGATCGGCGAGTGCGGCGAACAGCGCCGCGTTGGCGAGCATCTCCGGCTCGATGCCGTCATGCAGCGCCTCTTCCCACGCATCGAGGATATATCTGAGCGCCGCCTGCTTCTGCTCCTCGCTCAGCGAGGATGGCGACCTTGGCCGTGCTGATGGCAACTTTGGCGTCCCTTCCGGCGATTGGGCCCGACCCCACGCCACAATTGCATGCCGGTCCAGCGCCATCGCGACGGAGTGAACTAACGATTAATCTTTACAATTAGAATTTAACGATCAGTCGGCTGGCTCGGCCTCTGCCGGCGCCGGATCGCCCGGTTCAGGCTGCTCGGCCGGCTCACTTGGCCCAGGCGCGGGGGCTGCAGCCTGGCTTGCGGGGCCCAGGCCGCTGGTCTGACCCCTATCAGCCGCCGCCCCTTGGCCGGGCGCCGCTCCGGCTTCGCCGGCGTTAGCCGGCGGCGCTTCACCCTCGGTTTCGCCCTTGGCCTCTGGCGGGCCCTTGTTTGCGAAGGTTGAGCCCTGGGCAAGCGAGGCGGCGATCGTCGCTCCTTCGGCGCTGAAGCGCGTGGTGGCGAGCGTGGCCGACTGGGTGCAGGTCCGGTAGGTGCGGCGGTAGCCGCGATAGCCGTCATTGAAGCTGTTGACGAGCTTGGCGCGTCGGACGGCCGTCGTCCCCTCGTTCCTGAGGATTTCCTTCATCTGCTCGCGCCAGACCTGCCCCTCCTGCGCGCCGCAAAGCTCGCGCAAATAGTGGACGGCACCCAGGATTTCAGTGAGGCGCATCAGCTTGTTGTCATAAGGGCGATCGTCCGGGGGCGGCGGCGCCGAGCTTTCCCGCGGCACGATGGGCGGCAGGTCGTCCCCGGGCGGCTTAGGTTTGACCCCGCGGGGCTTGGGCGCGGCCTTCTTCGGCTGGTCGAACCACCAGAAAAATTGAGCCTCGGCAACCGGCGCGAACGTCATGCACGCCCAGGCCACGCAGAGCGCGGCGAGCGCAAGCCTCAAAAATCCGCTTTTGGCCTGACCCATCGCTGTCTGAGTAGCGCCAATTTTTGTTGAAATCTAGCCGTCAAGACATGCGAACACGGTGTGCGGCGATCCAAATTAGCTTGATCGTTCCAGGGGTCATGGAAAGGGCCTCGACATCGTCCAAATGAACCCACTCCGCCGCATCGGCATCGCCGCCGGCACGGAGGCTTCCACCGGTGGGGCGGCCGTAGAACACGGTCAGCCGGCGCCCGGTTCCACCGGCTTCGGCCGCTACCGTGACCCGCTCCACAATTCCTGCGATTTCAGACTCGATGCCGGTTTCCTCCATCAATTCGCGGCAGGCCGTCTCGCGCGGGGTCTCGCGGCCCTCGGCCTTGCCGCCGGGGAGGCTCCACAATCCGGCGAAGGGGGCGTGCTTGCGCCGCACCAACAGGACCTTGCGGTCCTTGAACAGGGCGATGCTCGCCCCGTCTCGCGGCGTGGGATTCTCTTGGGAGGAGGCGGGCGCTTGCATGGAGCGGGTTGAGCCTGCGGAGCTGCCCGCTCCCTCGCTCAGCGGTTGCCGAACAGGACGTCGACTGCGGCCTGGCCACCGACATCGGCACTCGCGTCGGCCTCGGTCCGGTCGGATAGCTCGCCATTGGCAATGGCGTTGGCCTTGTCGATCAGCATGCGCAAGCGCTGGACGGCTTTCTCGCAAGTATCGTTCAGCCCTTCGGTCTTGCCGCCAAGGTTGGCCGCCACCTCGGCGACTAGGGTTACCGCCTCACCATGCAGCCTAGCCACCGCCTCGTCGAAGCGGGCGCGGATCCTGGGCGGAGCCCGGCGATAAGCGGCGATCGCTAGGTTCTTGTCGCGGAACCCGGACTCGGCGAAGTGCTCTTCGTAAGTCAGTGGGCGCCAACAGAGCAGGTCGTGCGCAAAGCCCTCGGGCTCCGTCGAGATCGCCTCGAACAGCATTACCAGCTCGTGGAAGTGATTGAGATAATCGCTTGCGAGCAGCGTCGATTCGTTGATGTTGGTGCCCGGAATATGCGAGCGGAAATGGCCGATCATCGCCGTACGGAAGGCGGCGACGATGTCCTCCCGGCTCACGTCCTCGTAGAGATCCCTTTCGCGGGGACCGGGCTTCTGGTTTGGAAACATTGCCTCTGCGGAATGCGAACAGGCCTTGGAATGGTTCCAGTGTTGCCCGATCATGATTGCCAAAGGGTTACCGGACCGATACCCGCATGTGTTCGCGCTATAGCCTGACCTCGCCGCCGGAGGCCGTGCGCGCCTATTTCGGTTATAGCGACACGCCCAACTTCCCGGCCCGCTACAATGTCGCGCCAACCCAGCCGATCGCGGTGGTGGCGCTCGACCGGGAGGGCGTTCGGCGCTTCAGGCTGATGCGCTGGGGGCTGCTGCCTCCCTTCATCAAGGATCCGAAGAAATTCCCCACCCTCATCAATGCGCGCGGCGAGGAGGTGCTGGAGAAGCCCTCGTTCCGCCATGCCATGCGCTACCGCCGCTGCCTGATCCCGGCGGACGGCTTCTATGAATGGACCGGGCCCAAGGCCGCGCGCCGGCCCTTCCTGCTGCGCCCACGCGGCGGCAAGCTGATCGCCTTTGCCGGGCTATACGAACGCTGGCGCGACGGCGAGGGCGGCGAGATCGATACGGTCGCGATCCTGACCTGTCCCGCCAACGCCGCGATTGCCCGGCTGCACGACCGCATGCCGGCGGTGTTGGCTGCGGAGCATTTCGCGGCGTGGCTGGACGTCAAGGCGACGCTGGCCGAGGACGCTGCCGGTCTGCTGCGGTCCGCCCCGGACGATCTGTTCGAGGCGATCGAGCTGCATCCCAAGATCAACGACTCCAAACGCGACGAGCCTGGTATCCAGGAGCAACTCGAGCCGTCGCTTCTCGAGCGCGAATCCTAAGGCCAAAGGGGGAAGCTATGCTGCCGTCCGAGATCATCGATCGCTTCCGCGTCACCAAGGGCAGCGGGTTCAAGCTCGCCGATTACGATCCCGACGACACTTGCGGGCTCGATATCGACAAGAAGGAGGCCAAGGACCTGCTCGATGCGGGGGTGAAGCGGCTGGCAGCGTTGCAGGAGCGGCTTTATGCCGACGACCGCAGGGCCATCCTGGCGATTCTGCAAGGCATCGACACTTCGGGCAAGGACGGCGTCATCAAGCATGTGATGTCGGGCGTCAATCCGCAGGGCTGCGAGGTCCACTCCTTCAAGGCGCCGAGCGAGAACGAGATCGATCACGACTTCCTCTGGCGCACCACGCTCGCCCTGCCGCCGCGCGGCAAGATCGGCATCTTCAACCGGTCCTATTACGAGGAAACCATTGTCGTGCGGGTGCATCCCGAGCTGCTGCAGAAGCAACGGCTGCCAGAGAAGCTCATCACCGACGATATTTGGAGTCAGCGCTTCGAGGACATCAGCAATTTCGAGCGCTATCTCGCGCATAACGGGATTGTCACGCTCAAATTCTTCCTCAACATCTCCAAGCAGGAGCAGTTGCGGCGCCTGCTGGCCCGCATCGACGACCCGGAAAAGCGCTGGAAGTTCCAGGCGCGCGACGTGGAGGAACGCAAGCTCTGGGACGAGCACATGGACGCTTACGAACAAACCATCCGCAATACCTCGACCAAGAGCGCCCCTTGGCATGTGGTACCCGCCGATCACAAATGGTTCACGCGCCTCGTGGTCGCCGCGACGCTGGTCGAGCGCATGGAGGCGCTCGATCTCAAATTCCCGAAATTCGACGACGGAAATTTGGATGACCTGGCCAAGATCCGCGCCGAGCTCGCGGCCGAGCTGCCGCCAGGCAAGAAGTCCTAGGGCGCGGAAGTAACGAGCAGCACCGCAAGCCCGTCATGGCCTTTGGCGCCGACGGTCTGGATCGCCGTGCCGCTTACCCGCGGATCGGTCGCGGCCAGCTCGAAGAAGCGGCGCATCGCCTGCACGCTGGCATCTTCGCAATCCGCATCGAGCACCGCGCCCTCCCGCACGACATTGTCCACGACGACAAGCGAACCGCGCCGGGCAAGCTTCACCGCCCATTGGAAATAGCCCGGCGTCCCCGGCTTGTCGGCGTCGATAAAGATGAGGTCGAACGGCGCTTCCGCCGCGAGTCCGGGCAAAACGTCCTGGGCGCGCCCGACTCGCACCTCTACCGACCCGCTCAACCCCGCGCGGGCGATATTGGCGCGGGCGATTTCGGCATAGTCGGGATTGGCTTCGAGCGTGATCAGCTGCCCATCGGCGTCAAGGCCCCGCGCGAGCCAGATCGTGCTGTAGCCGCCGAGCGTGCCGATCTCCAGGATGCGCCGCGCCCCGATCGCGCGCGCGAGCAGCATCAAGAGCTTGCCCTGATTGGGCGCAACGTTGATGGCCGGCAGTCCCGCCGCTTCGCTTGCCGCAAGCGCCGCATCGAGCGCTTCATCGCTCGCAACAAAGCTGTCCACAAGATAGGCGTCCACCGCCGTCCAGAGCGCGTCGGTTTCGAGCCGCTTCATGCGAGGAGCTTCCCCGGATTGAGTATCCCGTTCGGATCGAACGCCGTCTTGATCTTGCGCATCAGCTCAAGCTCGATTGCCTGCTTGGCATGGGGCAGGAGATCGCGCTTCAAGCGACCGATGCCGTGCTCGGCGCTGATCGAGCCGCCGAGATCGAGCACGATCTCGTGCACCGCGGCGTTGAGCGCCTCCCAATGGCTGAGAAAGATGGCGCGATCCATGCCGGGAGGCTGACTCACATTGTAGTGGATATTGCCGTCGCCAAGATGGCCGAACGGGACGGGCCTGGCGCCCGGGATCATCAGCTCGACGAGCTGGTTGGCGCGTGCCACCAGCTCCGGCACGCGCGCCACCGGCACCGCCACGTCATGTTTGATGCTGCCACCCTCGAGTTTCTGCACCTCGCTCATCAGCGCGCGCATGCGCCACAACGCGTCGCCTTGCGCGATTGAGGCAGCCACCGCCGCCGCATCGATCTCGCCTGCCGCGAGGCCTTCGCCGAGCACGATCTCGGCGACTCCCGCCAAGTTCTCGCCCTCGCGCGGACTGGTCAGATCGATCAGCACATACCACGCATGCGGGGAGGGGAATGGATCGCGTACTGAAGACCCGTGCCGCAGCACGAACTCCACCCCGATCCGCGGCATGATCTCGAAGGCCGTCAGCGCCTGGCCTGCGCGCTCGAAGGCGCGCGCGAAGAAGGCGGGCGCCGTTTCCAACGCGCACAAGCCGGCAATGCAGGTCACCTTCTCGGCGACCTTCGGGAAGAGGCGCAGCACCGCCGCGGTGATGATGCCGAGCGTGCCTTCCGAGCCGATGAACACATCCTTCAGATCGTAGCCGGAATTGTCCTTGCGCAATGATTTGAGGCCGTTCCAGACCCTTCCGTCGGCGAGCACCACTTCGAGCCCGAGAGTTAGGTCGCGCGCGCTGCCATAGGCAAGCACCCCCATGCCGCCGGCATTGGTGGCTAGGACGCCGCCGATCTGCGCGCTTCCTTCCGACGCGAGGCTCAAGGGAAACGACCTTCCGGCGGCTTCCGCCACCTGCTGCGCCAGTGCGAGGGCGAGCCCGGCTTCGACCGTCATGGTGTTGGAGGCGAGGTCGATGTCGCGCACTCTGGTCAGCCGCGCGAGCAACACGACCACCTCGTGCCCAGACTCGAACGGGATCTGGCCGCCGACCAGTCCGGTATTGCCGCCTTGCGGCACGATGGCGGTCCTCGTCTCATTGGCGAGTTCCAGGATCGCGGCGATCTCTTCGGTCGTGCCGGGTTTGAGCACCAGTGCCGCTTTGCCGCGATAGCGGTCGCGCCATTCCACCAGATAGGGCGCCATCGCCTCGGCATCGCGGACGGCGTACTCCTCGCCGACGATGCGCGCGAATGCGTCGACAATGTCCCGGGTCGGCGCTGCATGACTGGGCTGGTGTGCCATGACAATGCGCTAGCCCCGATTGGCGGCGCGCCGCAAGCGGTCGTTGATGGCCTCGCCAAGCCCATGCGTCGGAATGGGCATCACGGCGATCGTCTCGGCGCCCATCTGATCGAGCTCCCTGAGCGCAGCGAACAGCTTCGAGGCCGCTTCTTCGAGATTGCCGCTCTCGCTGAGATTGATGCGCGCGCGCGCGCCTTGCGGCATATCGGACCCGAAGGCGAGCAGAGCCTCATTCGGACCGGCGCCGGCGGCATCGAGCCTGAGCCGCGTGCGTGGAGCGTAGTGGCTCGCAAGCTGCCCGGGCGACGCTCCACGCTCATGCTCGCTCGCCACGGCGAGCTTTGCGCCCAATACCGTCTCGATCGCCTCGCGCGGTATGGCGCCCGGCCTCAGCAAGACCGGCGCCTCCCCGATGACACTGACCACCGTCGACTCAATTCCGAGCGGGCAGGGGCCACCATCGAGGATTAGGGCCGGCAGCTCGCCGAGCTCTTCCGCAACATGGGCGGCCGTGGTGGGGCTGATCCGCCCCGAGCGGTTGGCGCTCGGCGCGGCGAGCGGAAGCTTCGCCTCGGCCAGCAGCGCTTGCGCGACCGGATGCGCCGGCGCCCGCAGCGCGATCGTGTCGAGGCCCGCGCTCACCAACTCGGCGATCCCGCAGGTGGACCGCCGCTTGAGCACCAGCGACAGGGGTCCCGGCCAGAACGCCTCGGCCAGGCGCCTAGCCATGCTATTGAGCAGGCCGTATTCCTCGGCCTCGGCAAGCCCCGCCACATGCACGATCAGCGGGTTGAAGCGGGGCCGCTCCTTCGCGGCAAAGACTCTGGCGACGGCGCGCGCATCGAGCGCATTGGCGCCAAGCCCGTACACGGTCTCGGTCGGAAGGGCGACGATCTCGCCACGAGCCAACGCGCGCGCCGCTTGTCTGATCGCTTGTTTTGTCGCTCTAACGATGGGCATCGTTTGCCTGAAACCCCTTGGTAGCCTAAGTCTGCGCTTATATTATGAAGCCGAACCTGTCCGCCATCGATTGAGAGCTGGACCATGCGCCGTGACAACATCATCGCCAAGCTCAAGCAAGCCGAACCGGCACTCCGCCGGGCCGGTGTGGAGGCGCCTTTCCTCTTCGACTCGACGGCACGGGACGAGGGCCGCCCCGACTCCGACATCGACGTATTTATCGACCAAAAATCCGACGAGGAATTTGGCTTTCTGCAATACATGGATGCTTATCAGACCATCCGTGACGCTGTTGGGAGCGCCACAGATATCGGGTATTCAATGCGGGCAGGACTCTCACGCTATGTCGGTGCCGGTATCGAAAGGGTAGCCATCAGGGTGTTTTGATGGCACCAACCAAGAGCCCGAAACTCAGACTGCTTCACATTCGCGACGAGATTGACGGCCTAACAACGGCTCTCGCCAATGTGGATTTTGAAACCTATCGCGATAACTATACTTTGCGCCGAGCAACCGAACGCGCGCTGCAAAATTTCAGAAGCCGCTAAGACGCTACCTGCTAGTCTGCGAGATCAAGCTCCCGAAATACCCTGGACTGCGATTATCGGCATCGGCAACGTGCTACGACACGATTACCAGCATATCGACGACCACCGCCTGTGGAATGTTCCAACGGTGCATCTGCCGGAGCTGCGTCCGGCCGTGATGCGTTTGCTGGCCGAGCTTGAAGAATAGCGCATGACCACGCTGCTCCTCACCCATCCCGCCTGTCTCGAGCACGATACCGGCTATGGCCATCCCGAGCGGGCGGATCGGCTGCGCGCGATCAATGACGCGCTTGCTGCGCCGCAATTCAAATCGTTGAAGCGAGAGGAGGCGCCGCGCGCTGAGCTTGCCGCTATCGAGCGCCTGCATCCATCTGCCTATGTGGAGATGGTCCGCGCCACGATCCCGACGCGCGATCATAAATGGCTCGACCCCGATACGGTGGTATCGCCGGGAAGCTGGGAGGCAGCCTTGCGGGCCGCCGGAGCGTCTATCCATGCGGTCGATCAGGTCGTGGCTGGCAAAGCCGACAATGCCTTCTGCGCCGTGCGCCCGCCCGGCCATCACGCCGAGCCCTCCCGCGCCATGGGCTTCTGCCTGTTCAACGGCGTGGCGATCGCAGCGCTGCATGCCCGCGCCAAGCATGGCGCCGAACGCGTCGCGGTGGTGGACTTCGACGTGCATCACGGTAACGGCACGCAGGTAGGGTTCTGGTCCGACAAAGACCTGTTCTACGGCTCGACCCATCAGATGCCGCTGTTCCCCGGCACCGGTGCGTTGGACGAGGCCGGCGTCGGCAATGTGTTCAACGCGCCGCTCAAAGCCGGCGACGATGGCGATGAGTTCCGCGCCGCCTATGAGGAGCGCATCCTGCCCGCGCTCGACGCATTCGCGCCAGATCTTCTGATTGTCTCGGCCGGCTTCGACGCCCATCTCAAGGACCCACTGGCCCAGCTCAGACTGCTGGAGCCGGACTATGCCTGGGTCACCGAGCAATTGATGGAGGCTGCCGCCAAACATTGCGGCGGCAAGCTGGTCTCGACTCTCGAAGGCGGCTACGACCTCGAAGCTTTGGCAAGCTCGGCCTCTGTCCATGTCGAAACCTTGATGGGAGCGGCCTCTTGATTGCGACCGCCCGAAAAGGCTAAGCCAAGGTCATGGCCGATCCCGCCGATCATTCCGACATCAAGACCATGAGCTTCGAGCAGGCGCTCAAGGAACTTGAATCGATCGTCGACCGCCTGGAGAAGGGCGATGTCGAGCTCGAAGCCTCGATCCGCATCTATGAACGCGGTGAGGCACTCAAGACCCATTGCGACGTACTGTTGCGCAAGGCGGAGGCCAGGGTCGAGAAAATCTCGCTCAATCAGAACGGCCAACCCACCGGCACCGAGCCCCTCGACGTCCAGGATTAAGCCCGCTGCGGTGCCGCCCCCGGACACGATTTGGCCTGCCTGATAGGATAGTTGCATGCCGGGGCCCCGGCCGCTAAAGGTGCTTCAAAGCGGTTCCTTTTCTCTCCTTCCGTCCTCCTGGTAACGCGAATGAGTGCTGAGAGTCCTACGCCCCTGCTCGATCGTATCGAGACCCCGGCCGATTTGCGCAACCTTCAAGACGATGAGCTGCCCCAGCTGGCCGCTGAGCTCAGGCAGGAGCTGATCGCCGCCGTCGCGGTGACCGGCGGCCATCTCGGCGCCGGCCTCGGCGTGGTCGAGCTCACCATCGCGCTGCATCATGTGTTCGACACGCCGGCCGACAAGCTCATCTGGGACGTCGGTCATCAATCCTATCCGCACAAGATCCTCACCGCCCGCAGGGACCGCATCCGCACCTTGCGCCAGCCCGGCGGCCTGTCGGGCTTCTGCAAACGCGCCGAGAGCGAATACGACACGTTCGGCGCCGGCCATTCCTCCACCTCGATCTCGGCGGGCCTGGGCATGGCGGTGGCCCGCGATCTCGACGGCAAGAGCCACAACGTCGTCGCTGTGATCGGCGACGGGGCGATGAGCGCCGGCATGGCCTATGAAGCCATGAACAATGCCGGCGCGATGGACTCCCGTCTCATTGTCATTCTCAACGACAACGACATGTCGATCGCGCCGCCGGTCGGCGCCATGAGCGCTTACCTCGCCCAGCTGATTTCTGGGGGCGCCTATCGTCGCTTCCGCCGCCTCCTGAAGAAGGTCGCGCAAAGCATGCTGCCCGACCGTTGGCAGAAGCGCGCCGCTCGCGCCGAAGAGTTCACCCGCGGCTTCTGGACCGGCGGCACGTTGTTCGAGGAGCTCGGCTTCTATTATGTCGGCCCGATCGACGGTCACAATTTCGATCATTTGCTTCCCGTGCTGCGCAATGTGCGCGCCATGCAGAACGGCCCGATCCTGGTGCATGTCGTCACCCAGAAGGGCAAAGGCTACGGGCCGGCCGAAGTCTCCACCGATAAGTTTCATGGCGTCGGCAAGTTCAATGTCGTGACTGGCGCGCAAGAGACACAGGCCGCCGGTACGCCCCCGAGCTACACCAAGGTCTTTGCAGATGCGCTGATCGAGGAGGCACGGGCAGACGACAAGATCGTCGCCATCACCGCGGCGATGCCGTCGGGAACCGGGCTAGACCGCTTCGCCGAAATTTTCCCCCAGCGCTGCTTCGATGTCGGCATCGCCGAGCAGCACGCGGTCACTTTTGCCGCCGGGCTCGCGGCGGAAGGCTTCAAGCCGTTCGCCGCCATCTATTCGACCTTCCTCCAGCGTGCCTACGATCAGGTCGTGCACGACGTCGCCATCCAGAAGCTGCCGGTGCGCTTCGCCATCGACCGGGCAGGGCTGGTCGGCGCCGACGGTCCTACCCATGCCGGGGCTTTCGACGTGGCCTATCTCTGCTGCCTGCCGGGCATTGTGGTGATGGCGGCTGCCGACGAGGCCGAGCTAATGCATATGGTCGCGACCGCGGCCGCAATCGACGACGGTCCATCTGCTTTCCGCTATCCGCGCGGGGAGGGGATCGGCCTTGCGTTGCCCGAGCGCGGGACGCCGCTTGAGATCGGCAAAGGCCGCGTCTTGCGCGAGGGCTCAGCGGTGGCTTTGCTCTCGTTCGGCGCGAGGCTGCCGGAATGTCTGGCGGCGGCCGATCAGCTCGCAGGCTTCGGTCTGCCTGCGACGGTCGCCGATGCGCGTTTCTCCAAGCCGCTGGACATGAATCTGGTGCGCCGGCTCGCGCAGAACCACGAAGTCCTGGTCACCGTTGAGGAAGGATCGAGTGGCGGCTTCGGCGCGGCGGTGCTGCACGCCCTTGCACGCGAGGGGCTGCTCGATCGCGGGCTGAAAGTGCGCACGCTTTATCTGCCCGACCGCTTCATCGAGCAGAACAAGCCCGCCGCCATGTATGCGGAGGCAGGCCTCGACGCTTCAGGCATCGTTTCCGCGGTGTTCGCCGCGCTCGGCAAGGATCGCGGCGGCGCCGGCGTGGTGCGCCTCGCCTAGCTCTATTCCAAGCTGCAGTTCTTGCTGAACCGCTCGGCCGCCTCGGCGCGGCCTACCTCCGACAGGGCCAGGCTGGTCGCCGCCATCTTGACCGTCAGTGGCCCAGGCGATTTGAGCACCGCCAGCAGCGGTTTGACTGCGATGTCGCTGGCCTCGGCAAACATGGAGCCGGTCTTGGAATCGATTCCCGCCTCGCCTTCGATCTTGTGGGTGCTGCCGGCCGAAAGCTCGATGGTCAGCTTCTGACCAGGCCGCGTCCCCTCGATCACGCCGAAAATGTCGAGCACGGCGATCTCCATCTCGTTGAAGCAGGACAACAGAAACACCGGCTGCTTGTTCGGGTCGAGCGGGCCGTAAGTAAGCGAGATGAATCCTTCGCTCGCCTTCTCGGTCCATACCGACTTTTCCTCGGCGCGGGCGGCGCCGATCGCCGCAAGCGCTCCGATCAAGAGGCAGACTGTCAGGGCAAGGCGGGCTGGGGCACGGCTCATGGTGGGGGAATACTCTCGTAGAATATGAGTTGCAGCGGGGCAGGCTGCGCACGAAATTATCGCGTTGCTACTTAGCCGAGCTTTCGCGCTGTAGCAAACGCAGGATATGGACACGCCCGGCCTACGGTAAACGCGCGGACTATGCTATGCGCTGCGCCTACCTGCCGCCGGCATGCAGCACCGCAGCTTGCGCCGCGGCGGGCATCCCCGGGAAGTAGCCCACGAAACCGGGGTCGAATTCGTGGTAGTTGCACGTCATTTCATCCCCCGGCGCGATGTCGACGGTCGCATAGCCAATGTCGAAAATGCGAAAGTCGGTGTTGGGCGTAAGGCTGTGATTCATGAAGCGGCCATTGTCGCAATCGACGATGACCACGCCCGGCAGCTCTAGATGCGGATAGGAGTAACGGGCGATGAAGTCCAACATGAGCGGCGGATAGTTATCGACTTCCTCCGGATAGACGAAGACATCGAATTTGGGATTCAGTTGCCACAGCAGCCGTCCACGTTCGATGAACTCCCCTGCGAAAACGCCGAGGCCCTCAATGGCGCTCGGCGCAAGATAGGTGCTGACCGTCAGCATGGCAGTGCCTCTTGATTAGGGTCGGGGTCAAGCTCGCTCATGCGGTGTTGCCCGTCGCTTCGGTGCCGATCGACACCAAACTACGCCTGCGCCGGAAGCGCCGCCGCTTGAGCGCCCTGATCCGTCGCTCGAGATAAGGTGAGAAATGCCCCGCGTAGCGCTCCCACAGCGTGGGAATGCGCCAGTCATCGCCGGTCACTCGGCCGCGACAGATCGCCGACCCGCAGGCGCATTCGAACTCGTCATAGGGTGAGCCGTCGCACATAGCGTAGTCGATCGTCACCTCCTCGCCCGAATGGATACGAGTAAGGGCGACGATGGTGATCTGGCCGTTGAGCCCGGCGTTGGGCTCGCAGGAGTGGTTGATGAAGTCCGGCCCTTCGTCCGGTCCATACGAGGAGAGATAAAGTCCCTCCTCGACTTGCACCGTGTGTCGCCTGATCTCTTCCGGCAGCTCGTCGAGCTGGTCGGCTGAGACGATACGACCGGACCAGACGGCAATGAGCTCGCCCGGGTCGATCGCATCCCGAGCGTAAACCGCCTTGCCGCCAGTCACGTCACGATTTTGGACTTCACATTTATGGGTAAGGTAAGCCGTACCGTCGTCTTGGCTCACGAGACCTCCGCGTTTGCGCGCCGAGCGGGGCGCCTCCGCAGTATAGTTGTGGGCGGGTGCCCGGCCGCTCCCGGCTTGACATCCGCGCGCGAGATTCCCCGACGCGGGCGGAAGCATATGAGAAGCTTTGGTGTCCATCTACAAAAAAAAGCGGCTCGATCGATTATTGGTGGAACGTGGCTTGGCGGCGACACGCTCCCGCGCCGCCGACCTCATCCGGCGGGGCTGCGTCAAGGTGGCGGGTGAGCCGGAGTTGAAGCCAGGCGCGCTGGTGCCCCCTGAGGCCGAACTCGCGCTGAGTCCCGAAGCCTCCCCCTACGTGTCCCGCGCCGGGCTCAAGCTCGAAGCGGCGCTGGCCGCCTTCGACTTCGAACCCGAAGGAAGGGTGGCGCTCGACATCGGCGCCTCGACCGGCGGCTTCACCGACCTCCTGATCGGCCGCGGCGCCGCCAAGGTCTATGCCGTCGATGTCGGCAGCGGCCAGCTCCATGCCAAGCTCCGGACGAACCCGAAAATCGTGTCACTGGAGGGCACCGACGCCAGAGCCCTGGACCGGTCGATGATCGGCGAGGGGGTGAAGGCGATCGTCGCCGATCTGAGCTTCATCAGCTTGACCTTGGCGCTGCCGGCGGCGCTTCGCCTTGCCGGGCCGGGAGCCTGGCTCGTGGCTCTGGTCAAGCCGCAATTCGAAGCGGGCCGCGCGGCGGTCGGCAAAGGCGGGATCGTGCGCAAGGCGGAAGACCGGGAGAGGGCGGTTGCGCGGGTGCGAAGCTGCATCGAGGGCGAGGGGTGGGCCGTGCTGGGCGTGATTGCCTCGCCGATTGCCGGCGGCAGCGGCAACCAGGAATTCCTGGTCGGCGCGCGCAAGGAGAGGTCCGAAGGCGGCTAGCCCTTGCCGGTCTGGCCCCGGTGGCGGAGATAGTGGTCGGCAAGCACGATGGCCGCCATGGCCTCGCCGATTGGCACCGCCCTGATGCCGACGCAAGGATCGTGGCGGCCTTTGGTGGAAATCTCGGTGTCGTTGCCGTGGGTATCGACGGTGTGCCGCGGTGTCAGGATCGAGGAGGTGGGCTTCACCGCGAAGCGCGCGACGATCGGCTGACCGGTGGAGATGCCGCCCAAAATGCCGCCGGCATGGTTGGACAGGAATTCCGGCGTCCCGTCCTGCTTCATGCGCATCTCGTCGGCATTCTCTTCGCCGGAGAGTGCCGCCGAGCCAAAGCCTGCGCCGATCTCCACGCCTTTTACCGCGTTGATGCTCATCAGCCCGCTCGCGATGTCCTGGTCGAGCTTGCCATAGAGCGGCGCGCCGAGCCCCGCCGGCACGCCCTCGGCCACCACCTCGATCACGGCGCCCGCCGATGAGCCCTGCTTGCGCACCTGGTCGAGGAACTCGCCCCAGACCCGCGCGGTCTTGGCGTCGGGGCAGAAGAACGGGTTGCGGTCGATTTCCTCCCAGTCCCAGTTGCTTCGGTCGATCTCGTAGGGCCCGATCTGCACGAGTGCCCCGCGAATGCGCATGCCCGGTACCACCTTGCGCGCAATGGCGCCGGCCGCGACCCGCATCGCCGTCTCGCGCGCCGAAGCGCGGCCCGAGCCGCGCCAGTCGCGCAAACCGTATTTCATCAGATAGGTGTAATCGGCGTGGCCGGGGCGGAACTTGTCCTTGATCGCGCCGTAGTCCTTCGAGCGCGCATCGACATTGTCGATCTCCAGCGCGATCGGGGTACCGGTGGTGAGTTGTGTTCCGGCCTCATCGGTGAACACGCCGGACAGGATGCGGACCTGATCGGGTTCCTGGCGCTGGGTGGTGTAGCGCGACTGGCCGGGCTTGCGCTTGTCGAGATAGGCTTGGATTTCCGCCTCGCTAATTGGGATTCCGGGCGGGCAGCCGTCGACCACGCAGCCGATTGCTACCCCATGGCTTTCGCCCCAGGTGGTGATGCGGAAGAGATGGCCGAAACTGTTGTGTGACATGGGTTCTTTTAGGAGCGTGGCCGGGCGGCGTCCAGCCATCGCAATAGCGCCAATCTCGCAACAAAGTCTTAGAGTGGACTCCGCCCGCCGCCAGGAGAGCATCGATGGGCGTACTTAAGACCCGCAGTCACCAAATGTTTCCCGTGCTGGATGTCGGCCAGATCGAGACGGCCAAGCGCTTCGCCAGCGGGCCGGCCCGGGATTTTGCCCCAGGCGAGGTGGTGTTCGACGTGGGCGAGCGCCATGTGCCCGCCTGGCTCGTGCTCAAGGGCTCGATCGATGTCGTCCGCCGCGACGGACTCAATCGCGAGACGGCGATCACCAGCCTCGGCGCCCGTCAGTTCACGGGCGAGGTCAGCCAGCTTGCCGGGCGCGAGTCGCTTGCCTCGGGCCGCGCCGGAGCGGAGGGCTGCACCGCGCTTCCGTTCGACACGCCGCATCTGCGCGCCTTACTGATCGGCTCGGCCGAGATCGGCGAGATCATGATGCGCGCGTTCATCCTCCGGCGCGTCGGACTGATCGAGGAAGGTGGGGTGGGCTCGATCCTCGTCGGCGAACCGGGCACCCCCGACCTCACCCGGCTGCAAGGGTTCCTCGGCCGCAACGGCTATCCCTGCACGGTGCTCGACGCCGCCAACGACGCCGACGGACGCGCCGTGGTGGAACGCTTCGGCGTGCTCGCGGACGAATTGCCGCTGATGCTCTGTCCGACGGGAACGGTGCTGCGGCGACCCACCAACGCTGAGGCCGCAGCCTGCCTTGGCATGATACCGGAGATCGACCCGGACAAGGTCTACGACGTGGCCGTGGTCGGCGCCGGCCCCGCCGGACTCGCCGCCGCCGTCTATGCCGCGTCCGAAGGCTTGTCGGTGCTCGTGCTCGATGAACGCGCCTTTGGCGGACAGGCAGGCGCGTCGGCGCGGATCGAGAACTATCTTGGCTTTCCGACCGGCATATCGGGCATGGCGCTTGCCGGGCGTGCTTTCAATCAGGCGCTGAAATTCGGCGTCGAGATCGCCATTCCGCTTGAAGTCGCGCGTCTCGAATGTGGCGCGCGGGCGGAACAGTCCGGTTC
The DNA here is from genome assembly GCA_035630595.1 of Methyloceanibacter sp. Lineage (GTDB taxonomy): Bacteria > Pseudomonadota > Alphaproteobacteria > Rhizobiales > Methyloligellaceae > Methyloceanibacter. Next base: position 5,876 of record DASQKJ010000048.1, on the reverse strand, counting down.
CATGCGTCTCGACTTCACCAATGGCGGTACCGCGCGCGCCCGGACCGTCGTGATCGCGTCCGGGGCCAGCTACCGGCGTCCGGCCATTTCGAATCTCGACATGTTCGAGGGCCGGGGCATTTCCTACTGGGCGTCGCCGGTCGAGGCCAAGCTCTGCGAGGGCGAGGAGGTGGCGCTGGTCGGCGGTGGCAATTCGGCGGGTCAGGCAGTGGTCTATCTCGCGCCGAGGGTCAAGCGCCTGCATCTCGTGGTACGCGGCCAAGGCTTGGAATTCTCGATGTCGCGCTATCTGATCGACCGCATCGCGGCGCTGCCCAATGTCGAGCTTCACACCGGAACCGAGGTGATCGGCTTGGAAGGCGACGAAACCACCGGGCTCACCGCGGCCATATTTCGCGAGCGCGCGTCGGGAGAGGTCCACGCGTGCGCCTTGCGTCATCTCTTTCTATTCATCGGCGCCGATCCGAATGCGTCCTGGCTCGACGGCTGCGTGGCGGTGGACGGCAAGGGATTCGTAGTGACCGGGGCCAGATGTCCCAATGCCGCCAATTCTCGACCCGCCCTGCCGCTCGAGACCAGCCGGCCCGGCGTGTTCGCCATCGGCGATGTACGCGCCGGATCGACCAAGCGGGTGGCCGCGGCGGTCGGCGAAGGCGCCGCCGTCGTCGCGCAGATCCACAGCGTGCTCGTCCCCGAGCCGTAGGCGCAGCAGGCGTGATCTGAGGGGAGGCGCTACTCCTTCACCACCGAGATGTCGGGAGCGTCCTCGGCCTTCATGCCGACCACGTGGTAGCCGGCGTCGATATGCAGGATCTCGCCGGTCACGCCGCGCCCGAGATCGGAAAGCAGATAAAGCGCGCCGGCGCCAACCTCCTCAATCGACACGGTGCGTCGCAGCGCCGAGTTGTGCTCGTTCCATTTCAGGATGTAGCGGAAGTCGGCAATGCCTGACGCCGCCAAAGTCTTGATCGGCCCGGCCGAGATGGCATTGACCCTGATCGCGCCCTTGCCGAGATCGACGGCGAGATAGCGCACGCTCGCTTCGAGCGCCGCCTTGGCAACGCCCATCACGTTGTAATGCGGCATCACCTTCTCGGCGCCGTAATAGGTCAAGGTGAGGAGCGACCCGTCGTTCTGCATCAGGGGCTCCGCGCGCCTGGCCAACGCGGTGAAGGAGTAGCAAGAGATCAACAGGGTCCGGGTGAAATTGTCCTTGCTGGTGTCGACATAGCGCCCGTCCAGCTCTTCCTTGTCGGAGAAGGCGACGGCGTGGACCAGGAAATCGAGCGCGCCCCAAGCGTCGGCAATCGACTTGAACACGGCATCGACGCTTGCGTCGTCGGTCACGTCGCAGGGGAGCACGAGCCTGGAGCCCACCTCCTGCGCCAGCGGCTCGACTCGCTTCCTGATGGCTTCGCCCTGATAGGTGAGCGCCACTTCGGCGCCCTGATCGGTGACCGCCTTGGTAATGCCCCAGGCGATCGACCGATTATTGGCGACACCGAACACGACGCCGCGCTTGCCCGCCATCAACTTGCCGATTTCGGCCATCGCCCAGCCCTTCAGAAGCAAGGCGCTTTATAGGGCCGCGATAGCTAGGCCGGAAGGCTTAATGGGCAAACGGCGATTGAGGCCAATCCGCGCGGGACGCGGGGCCTAGCGCTTTGACCAACCGCGAAAGCAGATTGCGGAATAGGCCCGCGGGCCGCCACGGTCGATCTTCATGCGCGAGAAGGTGTAATGCTCCCGTGACAGGAGCGGCGTGAAGCGCTCGGACTGGTCCTGCTTACCGGCAAGGTCCGAATTGCCTTTCGGCGTAGACTTGGAGGCCGTCATGGCCTGATCTGCATGAGACATTGGAACCCCCTCTATCCCGAAAGCGACCAGGAGCCGTTCTGTTCCCGGCACGCTACGGCTTCGATCTGCCGTTGATAGGCGCCGAGCGTGAGCGAATAGACGATATGGCGGCAGACCCGGCCCCGGTCGTCGCGGAAGGCCGAAACCGGTTTGATTCGCCCCGTGAGTGCCCGCTCGCGCCGCTGCCAGACCAGGGTCACCCCGTCGCCAAGCTCCGACAGCGCAAGGTCCAAGGCTTGCAGTGCTGCCACCCGGTCGCTTCGATCGAGCCGCGCCTTGAGCTCGCCAAGGCTGAGCTGCTGGTCTTCAAGGGCTGTAAGCCTGTTCGCTCCGCTCTCCCCGGCTTTGAGGGGAAGAGGGGCGGGCGCGAATAACGAAAGTGCGAGAGCGCCCGCCCCAATGATGATAGGAGCGTTCCAACGGAACGTACGCATAACCAACTCGTCCCCAACTCGACGCGGTACTCAACTGAAACCCCCGCGCCCACTATCAACACGAACCATGGTGCCGTATCAGAGTGAGCAAATCGTAAATGCCCGTTCCGCACAGGGAATACGGCTAAACGGGCCTGTTGAGCTGACGGGCCAGGATGTTTGAGCGATGCGCGACCGGTCCCAATCCTTAGGTGAGTCGGCCGATTTTACCGAAGCTTCCGATCCCTTGGCTCTGTTCGGCGCCTGGATGAAGGAGGCCGAGGCTGCCGAGCCGATCGATCCCGAGGCTATGGCGCTTGCCACCGCCGATGCCGATGGCTTGCCCAATGTGCGGATGATCCTGCTAAAGGGCGCGGGCGAGCGCGGCTTCGTGTTCTACACCAACTGCGATAGCGCCAAGGGTGAGGAGCTTGCCGCTAACGCGCAAGCCGCCTTGCTCTTCTATTGGAAAAGCCTGGGCCGCCAAATCCGCATGCGCGGGCCGGTCGAGCCTGCGACCGATGCCGAGGCCAACGCCTATTTTGCCACCCGCCACCGCGAGAGCCGGATTGGCGCCTGCGCCTCGCGCCAGTCGCGGCCTCTCGCCAGCCGTGCGGCGCTGGAAGCCGAAGTCGAACGCTTGACCCGGCAATTCGGCGACGGCGACGTTGCGCGCCCCGCTTACTGGCGCGGCTATCGGCTCGTGCCGCTCGAGATCGAGTTCTGGCGGAGCGGCGCCTTCCGCCTGCATGACCGGATCGTCTTCCGCCGCGCCTCCCCGGGCGACCTCTGGACCAAGACCAGGCTCTACCCTTGAGCCGGCGACCACAAACCTGCCATGCGGGCGAGATAGCGGTATAACAAGGGCTCGGATGACAGTGGCTTGACGCGAGGGCTTGAGATTTGAGCTTTACTATGGCGCGCTATGCGACCGCGCGATATTCCGTCAAGGAAGCGCGCGAGGCTACTTGGGCCAGGCGCATCGCCCTGTTCTTCGTGCAGCTCCTGATCCTTACGGCGCTGCTGCATCACTTCGCCTCGCTGACGACGCCAGCGGCGATGAACCTGCTCGCCGTGTCGATTGCCGGGCTGTTCCTCGCCATCATCATCGCCGTGGCCTCGCTGGTGCGCATCTGGTTCGGCGGTCAGACCGGCGGCGCTCAGGCCTTCGCCGCCATCTTCATTGCTTCGGTCGGACTTGCCGCCCCGCTCTATTATCTTTCGCACGCGATCACCTTGCCCCGCTTGACCAGCGTCGAAACAAGCCCCGACGAGCCGCTTCAGTTCAAGACACTGGCAAGCATGCGCCCGACCGACGCCAACCCCATCATCGATCCCGATGCCGCCGCCATCGAGGCGCAAGACGAGGCCTATCCCGATCTCAGCCCGATGGCATTGGAGCGCTCGGCGCCGGAAGTGTTCAGCCTGGTGCATGAGGCGGTTGAGCGGCTTGGCTGGACCATCGTGCTGAGCGAGACCCCGGGCGAGACCGGACCTGGCCGCATTGAGGCCACCGACCGTACCTTGGTGATGGGCTTCACCGACGATGTGCTGGTGCAGATCAAGGGCGACGACGCTCACGCCATCATCGATGCGCGCTCGGTGTCGCGCTACGGCCTGCACGATCTCGGAACCAACGCCGCGCGCCTGCGCAATCTGTTCGCGGAGATCTCGGCGGCGCTCGAGAAGGGCGAGAAGACGGTGCTTGAGCAGGCGGTGCCCAAGGAAGAGAAGGCCGAGCAGACGGATACGACCAAGAAGCCGGCTAAGAAGCGCGCCCGTAAAAAACGCTCTGGAGCTCGCTAGGCCCTTCCGCCGCGACCACATCGCGGCTGATGAGATGCTGCAGATGCGCCAGCACCGAGAGCGCCGCCGCCTGTTTCAGGCCGGAGTCGAGCGTGCCGTAGAGCCGCTCGACGATGCAGGGAATGGTGCCGACGCCTTCGTCGAGACATGCGAGGATCGTCTGCTCCCGCCATTTGCGGTGCATGAGATAGGCCCTGACCACCCGCTGCGGGGTCTGGATGCGGCCGCCATGCGCCGGCAGGAACATCTTGTCATGGCGCTGCATCAGCCGCTCCAGCGAGGCGAGGAACTGGGCCATGTTGCCTTCAGGCGGGGCGATCACCGTGGTGTTCCAGCCCATCACGTGATCACCGGTGAAAAGGGTGCGCTTACCGACCAGCGCGAAGCAGAGATGATCCGGCGCGTGCCCCGGCATATGCAGCACGTCAAGAGCGAGGCTGCCGACCTTGATGCAGTCCCCGTCGGCGAGGGTCTGGTCCGGCATGAAGTCGGGGCTGACGAAGTCGTAGCTGAGGCCGGGCGCGCCGCGCTCGGTCCCCGCCGGTCCGAAGGCCGCAATCTTTCCGCCGGCAAGCGCTTGCAGGCGGCGTGCGCCGTCGCAATGGTCTCGGTGGCTGTGCGTGACGAGGATATAGGCCAGGCGCTCGCCCTTGATCGCGCTGGCGATGGCCTTCAGGTGGCGCTCGCAGGCGGGACCGGGATCGATGACCGCGACCTCGCCGCTGCCGACCACATAGCTGTTGGTTCCGAGAAAGGTGTAGGGCCCGGGATTGTCGGCGACGATGCGCCGGACGCCGGACGCGACCTCCTGGGCCACGCCATAATCGACATCCTGGCTGCGATTGAAAGCAAGCTCCGCCGACATGGTCTTAAATCGAACTTTGTTGGTGTTATCGTCGAACCCGCGCGGGCCATCTTAGCGGAGGTGAGCGACGGGGGCAGCGCCGCCGTCCTGGCAACGTTAACTTTCCCATCGCTTTTTGCGCAAAATATGGCCCGTCAGGAGGGTAAAAATATGGCCCGTCAGGAGGGTAGAGGCTCTTTCGCCGGCTGCAAGACCCGGATCGAGGCGGGAAAGACTGGTCGGAGTGGCAGGATTTGAACCTGCGACCCCCGCGTCCCGAACGCGGTGCGCTACCAGACTGCGCTACACTCCGGCTGGCTGAAGTGCCACGTATATAGACGCCCGGGCCAAGGCCCGCAACCAAAGGCGGGGTCGTTGCTCCAGGCTCGCGTTGCTGGTAGGAGGTGCTCCGCTCGCCATATGTGAGACAACGGGAGCTCTTAACGGCACTTGCGGGCGCGCGGGCAACCACCGAAGCGATTGGGGCGTGGCCAAGCGGTAAGGCAACGGGCTTTGGTCCCGTGATCCCAGGTTCGAATCCTGGCGCCCCAGCCACCCAGTCGCGGGGTTTCCGGCTCTCTGCCGACACTAACCAAAGCGTCCCGGAAAAGCCCGGAATTGCGCCACCAATTAGCAGTCTTTCTCTCTGACCTGACGCCAGAGCACGCGTCTCAGTGGAAGAACGCCGCGTCTTTGCCTGTTTATCTCTTGTGGGCATTTTCGGGGTCACACTTGCCGAAGTGCAGATGGTCGCCACCATCGGCCACAGGTACTACGGCCCCGGCGGTGACCCGCCGGTGCTAGTCGCGCGCGGCGCCACCCGCGACTTCAACCCCACGCTCAGCCAGCGCGTAGTACTCGGGCGGCTCATACTGGGCGTCTGCGACTGCGCCTGCCCCGCTTGATTGGGAGAAAAAAGATTTCCGCGAGGTCCCACTTTCTGATCCCAAAGGCCT
>DASQKJ010000047.1:0-4589 GCA_035630595.1 Methyloceanibacter sp. | reverse complement strand
CATATTTGCGGTGTTCCTGTTCGTCGTGTGGTTCTGGCTGCTGATTGTGGTCTTCAGCGACCTGTTTCGCCGCCAGGATCTGTCGGGCTGGGCCAAGGCGCTCTGGGTGATCGTGCTGCTCGTGCTCCCATATCTGGGCGTGTTCGCCTACATCATCACCCAAGGCAACGGTATGGCTGAGCGAGGCAGCCAGCAAGCGCAGCACGCACGCGAGGAGCTTCGCCGTGTCGTTGGCTTCAGCGTTGCCGATGAGATCGAGAAGCTTAATGCGCTGAAGGCATCGGGAGCGATTACCGAGGCCGAATTTGCGCGCCTTCGCGCCAAGCTGGTTCAATAGTTGCGCGTGCAATATCCTATTGGAGTAATATCCTATTGGAGCATGACCCTGGAGGAATGCGATGAAGTACATACTGACTCTTGGCGTCGCCGTGCTCGCGCTCGGGACGGTCTCGATTGCGCCTAACCCAGCCGAGGCTGGCTGGCGCCGCGGTGGATGGGGCCCGGGTGTGACCGTGCGCGTCGGGCCGCGCCGTACCTGGTGGGGTCCTCGCGTCTATGTCGGCCCACGCGTTTGGTGGGGTCCGCGAGTCCATGTCGGTCCGCGGTGGCGGCATCGCCGCTGGCGGGGTTGGTAAAGACTTCGCTAAAGGTGCGTAATGGGGGTCGCTCGGTGTGGGAGCTGCGGCGCGGATAATTCCGACGGGGCGAAATATTGCGGCTCCTGCGGGTCGCCGCTCTCGGCCACTTGCTCTCGCTGCGGTGGCTCGAACCCGCAGGATGCACGCTTCTGCAACAAATGCGGCAATTCGATCGCCGGGCAGGAAGGGGACGTCCGGCCGCCGGACCCCTCGAAGCCGCCGGTGGGAATCGCGTTCAACCTGGCGCCGGATCGGCGCTCCGCGTCCGACGGTGAACGCAAGCTCGTCACCGCGCTGTTCGTTGACATCGTGGGCTCGACCATTCTCGAGCAGGACCTCGATCCGGAGGAGGCCCGCGCGATCATCGATCCTGCCTTGCAGCTGATGATCCAGGCGGTGCGCCGTTACGATGGTTACGTGGTCCAGTCCACCGGCGACGGCATATTTGCCTTGTTCGGAGCGCCGGTTGCCCACGAGGACCATCCTCAGCGTTCGCTCTACACCGCGCTGCGCCTGCATGAGGACATGCGGCGGTACAGTGACCAGCTTCGCGGCGAGGGACGTCCTCCAATTCAGGTCAGGGCCGGGGTGAATACCGGCGAGGTCGTTGTCCGCTCGATCCGAACTGGCGAGACGCAGACGGAATATACGCCGATCGGCCACACCGTGAATCTGGCCTCGAGGCTCCAGAGCCTCGCAAGCGTCGGTTCGACCATCATCAGCGAGAGCACGCGCAAAATGGTCGAGGGCTATTTTGCGCTTCGCCCATTGGGTCCAACGCGCATCAAGGGCTTGAGCGAAACCGTCGATGTCTTCGAAGTAACGGGTCTTGGTCCCCTGCGGACGCGGCTCGACCGATCCGCAGGCCGAGGCCTGTCGAGATTCGTCGGGCGCGAGACGGAGAAGCAGGAGTTCCGTCGCGCCGCCGCCGAGGCCAAAAAGGGGTCTGGCCGGATCATCGCGGTCGAGGCCGAGCCCGGCGTGGGAAAGTCGCGGCTATTCTTTGAATTCAAGGCCGAAGTGGGCTCCGACTGGACTGTGCTTGAGGCGCTTTCCATTTCGCATGGCAGAAGCTCGGCCTACCTGCCGATCGTCGAGCTGCTTCACACTTATTTCGGGACCGGGCGGGCGGAGAGCCCATTGCTGCGGCGGGAGAAGGTGGCGGCGAGAATCGCGGAGATCGATCCGGTTCTGCAAGGCGATCTCTCGTATCTATGCGCGTTGCTGGAGATCGAAGAGGAGAAAGAGAAGCTTGCGTTCATGGACCCGCAGCTCAGGCGAACGCGCACGCTCGAGGCGCTGACCCGATTGCTGCTCAGTGAATCGAGACTGCGGCCCCTGATATTGATCGTCGAAGACCTACATTGGTTGGACGACCAGAGCCAAGCCCTTCTCGATCGTCTCGCTTCGGCGATCGAGGGGGAGAGGGTCCTGCTGCTGGTGAATTATCGTCCGGAATATCAACTGCGCTGGACTGACCAACCTTACTGCCTGCGATTGCGCCTGGAGCCGCTCGGCCCCGGCACCGCGTCGGAAATGCTGTCGGAGATGCTCGGCGCATCCGAAGAGCTTGCACCCCTGAAACGGCGCATCATCGAGACGACGGGAGGCACGCCGTTCTTTATCGAGGAAACCGTGCAAACGCTGTTCGATGAGGGCGCGCTCGAACAGCGCGACGGGAAGGTGCGGCTGCTCAAGCCGCATTCGACGCTCAAAATTCCGGCAACGGTCCAAGCCATTCTGGCGGCGCGCATCGACCGGCTGCATAACGAGGAAAAGAACCTCCTGCAGACCTTCGCAATCCTGGGACGCGAGTTTGTGCTCAGCCTGGCTCGCGCCGTCGCGGGCCGCTCGGAGCACGAGCTCGATCGCTTGATCGCCAGCCTCGAACTCGGTCAGTTCGTGTACGAGCAGCCGTCGATCAGCGACGTCGAATACATCTTCAAGCACGCGCTGACGCAGGAGGTCGCTTATAATTCGATGTTGCTCGAGCGCCGCCGTCAGCTGCACGACAATGTCGGCCGGGCGATCGAGCTGCTCTATCCTGCCTCGCTCGAAGACCACCTTGCCGATCTCGCGCATCATTTCTCCCGCAGTGGAAACCGCCCCAAGGCTGTCGAATATCTCAGGCGTGCGGCGACCCAGGCAATGTCGCGGGGCGATCCGGCCCAGGCCGTGAAGGATTTGCAGCAAGCCCTGAAATTGGTGAAGGAAATCCCGTCCGGCGCGGAGCGCGATCAGGCGGAGTTGCAGGTCCTGAATCCGCTCGGCACGGCCTATATCGCGGTCCGCGGCTATGCCGCTCCGGAGGTGGGCCCGGTATTCGAGCGCGCGCGTGAGATCTGTGCGACCGCAGGCGAGCCACAGCAGCAATTCGCTACCGTATTCGGTAATTTTGCGTGGCGTCTTGTTCGTGGCGAGATGGACAACGCTCTGGCCCTCGCCACGGAGGCCCTTTCCCTTGCCGAGAAGTTCGGCGATCCCGGATTTTGGATGGAAGCCCTATTCCTGAACGGTGTGGTGCTGTTCTATCGCGGCGACTTTGCTGAAGCGCGCGTCCAATACGAAAAGGCGCTCCAATTCTACGACGATCGCGATCGGAATCGGGCCTGGGCCGCGCGCGTGGGCGAGGATGCGGGCGTCACCCATCGTTGTTATCTGGCCTTGGCCTTGTGGCACTTGGGCTATCCCGACCGGGCGGTGAAAGTGAACCGCGAGGCGCGCGAGCTGGCGCGCTCGATCGAGCATCCCTTCAGTCTTGCCTATGCGCAGCACCACACAAGCTGGCTCTATCAATTGATGCGCATGCCGGCCGAGACGCTGCTCTTCAGCGACGAGCAGATGGGCACTTCCGCCGAGCACGGCTTTCCTTTGTTTCGCGCCACCGGTTCGATCTACAACGCCGCCGGTCAGCTGCTCCAGGGAAACGCGGAGACGGCCTCCCCAAAGCTGGAGAATGGCCTAGACGCATATCGGGCCACGGGAGCCGGACTGGCATTGCCCTATTATCTTGGATTGATGGGAGAGGCTTTCCTTCAAACCGGCAACCATGGCGAAGCCGATAGCGCACTTGACCAGGCCCTAAGCGTTGTCCAGAGGGGCGGCGATCGTTGCCATGAAGCCGAGCTGCACCGCCTCAAAGGGGAGCTGGCGCGAAGCCAGGGAGCTGCCCCCGGACTGGTGGAGCAACACCTTCTTCGTGCGCTCCAAATCGCCAAGGCGCAGGGGAGCAAGGCCTGGGAACTTAGAGCGACCATCTCTCTCGCGCGCCTCTACGGACGCCATAGGCGCGAAGCCGCCAGTGAAATGCTGGGACGGCTGCATGACTCTTTCACGGAAGGGTTCGCCACGCCTGACCTCCGAGCGGCCAAGACATTGCACGCCGAACTGCAAGCCGTTTAGCCTCCGTCGAAATGCCGGATTTCCGGTACGTTCCCCGGCGATTTTGGACGCGAGGCTTCTGGCACTCTCCCGAGCTTCGGTAGATACTCCGAAGAGGCGAGCGAAAGACCGGTCCCGGCATGATCGACAAGCTTGAGTTCATCATCGCTCTTGCGCGCGAACGGCATTTCGGCCACGCGGCGGAAGCCTGCGGCGTCAGCCAGCCCACGTTTTCGGCGGGCATCAAGCAGCTCGAAGATACGTTGGGCGTTCTGCTGGTTCAGCGCGGCTCACGTTTTCAGGGCTTCACCCCCGAGGGCGAGCGGGTGCTCGATTGGGCGCGTCGCATCGTCGGCGATACGCGCGCCATGCGCCAGGAGGTCGAGGCGCTGAAGCATGGCCTTGCCGGGCATATTCGCATTGCAGCAATCCCCACGGCGCTTGCCATGGTCTCGATGCTCACAACGCCCTACCGGGCCCGTCACCCCGACGTGAGCTTCACTATTCTCTCCCGCAATTCCATCGAAGTTCTAGGATTGCTGGAAAATCTGGAGGTGGACGCAGGCCTCA
>DASQKJ010000046.1:0-30125 GCA_035630595.1 Methyloceanibacter sp. | reverse complement strand
GGCTCGTCTCCCCACCGTCAATTCATTCCCCGCTGCCTGCGGCCTTCTGCTCCTGCTCGACCTTGCCGGGATCGTCGAGGCTGTCGGAGCCCTCGAACTCGATCGCCTTGAGCTTGAGTGCCGCGACGGCGCGCTCGATTGCCTTGGTCTGATCGAGCAGCGCGTCGACGACGCGCTGGACCACCGCGTTCCCCTCTTCGTTGCCCTCGCCGATCATCTGGTCGTAGGACTCGGTGGTGAGCGCGCGCAGATAAAGCGCGTTCATCGCATCCATCGTGGCGTCGAGCTTGGCACGCAGCTCGGCATCGACCTCGGGCGCCTTCGCCCTGACCAGGTCGGACACGCTCGGGCCGGAGACCACCGACCGGTCGATCCGCCGATAGGCGCCGAGATAGACATTGCGAATGCCGAGCGCGTCGAAGAAGTGAGAGGCATGCGTGGTGTCGGAGAAGCAGTCGTGCTCCTCCTCTGGATCGTGGATCATCAGGCCGAGCTTGATGCGCTCGCCGGCAAGCTCGCCATAGGACAGGCTGCCGAGCCCGGTCATGATCGCGGTGAGACCCGCCTCGTCGTCGCCGTCCTCGATCACCTTGCGCGCTTCGCCGCCAGGTGCCCACTGATCCGCCATCCAGGCAAGATCGTCGATCAGAAGCTCGGTCACGACACGAAGATATTCGGCACGGCGCGCGCAATTGCCGCCGGTGCATTTGCTAGTGTCGAAGTCGGTGGCAGGACGGGCGCCGTTGCCCGGACCAGTGCCGTTCAGATCCTGGCCCCACAGCAGAAACTCGACGGCGTGGTAGCCAGTCGCGACATTGGCCTCGACCCCGCCTGCCTCTTGCAGCTCGTCGGCCAGGAGCACCTTGGTGATCTTGCTTGCATCGAGCTTCTTGCCGCCGATCACGAGCGTGGGGTCGGCGATTACATTGGCGACGTAGAGCTCGTTCTCGCCCGACTCGGTGCCATAGACCTCCGCGACATAGTCGATCAGGCCTTCGTCGAGCGGCCAGGCATTCACCTTGCCCTCCCAGTCGTCGACGATCGCATTGCCGAAACGATAGGCCTCGGTCTGCATGTAGGGGATGCGGGCGGCGATCCAGGCGCCGCGCGCGGCGCGGAGATTGTTCTCGGTCGGCTTATCGAGAAAGGCGTCGATCGCGAGCTGCAACGTCGTCGCGGCGTCGAGCGCGTCGGCATAGCCGGCTTGTGCGACATCGGCGTAGGTCTTCAGCACGTCCTTGGCCGCAGGCGCGGCGGCGGCGGGCCATGGCGCCAAGCAAAGGCCGATCGCAAAGGCGACGGCCGGCAGCGCAGTCATCGGTCTAAGAATCATCAGCACCCCTCGCGCGTTTATGCGGAGCGGGCTTTGGCCTCGCTCCATTTCTTGGCCGGGTGACCGGCGTTTGCCAGCAACAAATGCGGCGACCCTTAGGCCTTGCGACCTTCGGGCCACCGCAAGGTTGAGATGAGGAAACGTCCGCGCTTGCGCTTGGACGTTTCAGGCGTCCGGGCTGGGCAGCCGGATGCCTTGTCAAGACCATAGCGCCGGGAGTAACTTGAATGAAGTGAACTCTTTTCAGCAGAATATTTGCATGCCATGCACTTAAGGGAAGTCGACGCCAACCTCCTGGTGACGCTCGATGCGCTGCTGGTCGACGCCAGCGTCACACGCGCCGCAGAACGGCTGGGACGCAGCGCCTCTGCGATCAGCCATGCGCTGGCAAAGCTCAGGGAGATCTTCGCCGACGAGCTGTTCGTGCGGGCGGGGCAAAAGCTGGTGCCCACGGCCAAGGCGCTGGAGCTTGCGCCCACCGTCCACGTGATCCTCGCCGGCATGGAGAGCCTGCTCAGGCCGAGCAAGCCGTTCGACCCCTCGCAAACGTCACGCGATTTCGACGTGGCGGCGGGAGAAGCCGGCGAATTGATCCTGGTGCAGCCGCTTCGCCAGCGGCTGCAAAAGCTTGCGCCTTCGGTGCGCGTGGGCTGGATGCCCTCCCATCCCGAGGAGAATATCGATGCGCTGCGCCACGGGCGCTGCCATTTCGTGATCGATATCGAGGGCGCGGCCGCGCCGGCACCTGACATCCGGGTGCTCAAGCTGTTCGACGACAGCCTGGTCACTCTCGCCAAACGCGGCCATCCATTCGCCAAGCGCAAGCCCAAGGCGTCAGCCTTCGCGGCTTCGGACCATATCGCGGTGAATTCGCTGCCTTCGATCGAGCCGATCGACCGCGCGCTGGCGGCGCAGCGGCTTGCTTGCCACGTGTCCTCGCGCGTCTCCTCCGTGCTGGTGGGGCTGCTGCTCGCACTGAACAGCGACGGGCTCATCACGCTTCCCGTCTCGCTTGCGGCGATTCTCGAGAAAGAGTTCGGACTCGTCCGCATTAACCAGCCTTTCCGACCGATCGCTTTCCCATTGAGGCTGATGTGGCATTCAAGCTACGACCGCGACGAATGCCACGAATGGGTGCGCGCCCAGCTCACGGCGCTCGCCCGCGAAATGGAAAAGGCCGCCTGAGGAAGCGCGATGAGCGATTTGCCGTTGAGGCTGTCCCGCCTGGTCCTCGCGCTCGCCGTCATTCTCGCCGGCAACGCCGCCGCCGCGTCGCCGCGCGCAGCTCCCGCCGTCGACCCGGCCGGCCTCGAGCGCGGTCTCGATATCAGGGGCTCCTGGTGGCGAGTCAGCCTCGACGAGGCGATGAAGACCCTCAATGTGCCCTCGGTTAGCGTCGCGCTGATCGAGTCCGACAACATCGCCTTCGTGCGCGCCTATGGCCAAGGAGCCACGCCCGAGACGCTGTACCAAGCCGCCTCGCTATCGAAATTCGTGGCGGCGGTGGGCGCGATGCGTCTGGTCGATCAGAAAAAGCTCGCGCTGGACGAGGACGTCAACGCCAAGCTCACCTCCTGGAAGGTCCCCACCAACGGCTTCGACGAGGATCACCCGGTCACGTTGCGCGGGTTGTTGAGCATGACCGCCGGCATCGGCGTGCCCGGATTCCTCGGCTATGCCGCGGGCGTGCCGCTGCCGAATCTGACGCAAATTCTCTATGGCGCGCCGCCAGCCAATTCGCCGCCGGTGACCGTCATCGCGCAGCCCGGCAACGCCTATGCCTATTCCGGCGGAGGCTACCAGATCGCCGAGGCGCTGATGAGCGACAGTGTCAAGGCTCCCTTCCCGCAAGCGATGGCCGAACTCGTGCTCAACCCTGCCGGCATGGAACGCAGCAGCTTCGCCCAGCCTTTGCCGCGGGACCGAGAGAAGCAGGCAGCGAGGGGCCACGACGCCAAGGGCGAGGAACTAACTGGGCGATGGCATGTCTTTCCGGAACATGCCGCGGCGGGCCTGTGGTCCACCCCGACCGATCTTGCCAATCTCTTGCTGCTCGTCGGCCGCGCCTGGCGCGGCCAGAGCGGCCTCTTCCTCCTGCCGGAAACGGCCAGGGAGATGCTTAAGCCCCAGAAGGGCGGCCCCTATGGCCTCGGCGCGGCGATCGGCGAGGCGGAGGGCGCGCTCGTCGTCATGAAACGGGGGCAGAATGTGGGCTACCAGGCCTATCTGATCCTGTTTCCGGCCGAGGGCCAGGGCATGGTGGTGATGACCAATTCGGACAACGGCTCGGTCCTGGCCGAGGCCCTGATCCGACGCGCCGCCCAGCTTTACGGCTGGCCCGAACTTGGACCGCTGCAAGATTAAATTTGCGCGACCTGGGTCAGACAGCCCGCCTCCCTCTGGTTTCCCGCACAGGGCTCGATTACGATGGGGGTCCTGCACCCGTCTGCCGAGTACGGGTCCCCCGGAGGACGTCAATGCCCGCAATGTTTCGCGCCGGCCTGTTCGCCGCGCTGCTTGTTTTGGTCACCGCCCCCGCCCCCGCCGCACAAAAGACATTCCAGGACGACGCGCTCGACGATGCCGCGATCACGCTCGCAGCCGACCTCAAGGACGAGGCCGGCACCGTCGCCAAGCCGGTCGCTGAGCTGAAGCAGGAAACCGATGCGCTCGTCACGAGCGGTGACCCCGCCGGTGCTGCCGATCTCTACGCGCAGATAGTCACCGTCGCGCCAACGGACGCCGCTTCTTGGCGCAAACTGGCCGAGCTTTGGCTGCTCATCCCTGCAACTGAGGAGGATGACGGCTCGACGCGCACCGAGCGGGCGCGTACCGCGGCCTATATCGCCTATCAGCGTGCCACCACCCCTGAGGAGGAATCGGCCGCGCTCTCCACACTCGCCAACGCGTTCGTCAAGCGCGAAGAGTGGCGCCAGGCGCTGAACGCGCTGAAGCTTGCCGTCACCTTGAACGAGACCCCGGAGCTCAAAGCGAAATTCGTGGAACTGCGCGGGAAATACGGCTTCCGCATTTCGAATTACAGCGTCGACTCCGACGCCGCATCGCCGCGCGCCTGCTTCCAGTTCTCCGAGCTTCTGCCTAAGCGCACCGACTTCTCGCCGTTTGTCGCGGTTTCCGGCCAGGACAAGCCGGCGCTCTCCGTCGACGACCGTCAAATCTGCGTCGAAGGGCTGAAGCACGGCGAGAGCTACAGCATCACGCTCCGCGCCGGGCTGCCGTCGACGGTGGGCGAAGACCTGCTCAAGGACGCGGCGTTCAATATCTATGTGCGCGACCGCAGTCCCTCGGTCAGGCTCTCCGGCAAGGCCTATGTGCTGCCGCGCACCGGCCAGCAGGGCATCCCCCTTATCTCCGTCAACACCGAGCGCCTCAAGGTCGCCATCTACCGGATCGGCGACCGGAATCTCATCGACAAGGTGCTGAGCTGGGAGTTCCAGCGAAATCTCTACAGCTACGATCTCGAACAGATCGGCGACGAGAGCGGCGAGAAGATCTGGACTGGAGAGCTCGAGGTCGGGAAGGAGCTGAACCAGGAGGTCACCACCGCCTTCCCGATCATGGAGGCGGTGCCAGAGTTGCAGCCCGGCGTCTATCTGCTCTCGGCGCAGCCGGGCGATGAGGGCGGCAACGACTATCGCGAGCGCACCACGCAATGGTTCATCGTCTCCGATCTCGGGCTGACCGCCTATTCGGGGACCGACGGGATTCATGCCTTCGTCAATTCGCTGGCGACCACCGCGCCGCTCGACGGCGTCGAGATCAGGCTGCTCGCGCGCAACAACGACGTGCTGGCCACCAAGAAGACGGATGCCAACGGCGCGGTCAGCTTCGCGCCGGGGCTGGCGCGCGGTGAAGGCGGACTGTCACCCTCGCTGATCGTCGCCTCGGGCGACGGCGGGGACTACGCCTTTCTCAATTTGAAGCAACAGGCCTTCGACCTGACCGACCGCGGCGTTGCCGGCCGCGACGTGCCGCAGGGGCTCGACGCCTATGTGTTCACCGAGCGCGGCGTCTACCGCACCGGCGAGACCGTCTATGTGACCACGTTGCTGCGCGACGCGGGCGGCGTCGCTGTTCCTGGCGTCGATCTGACCATGGTGGTCGAGCGGCCTGACGGAGTGGAGTATCGCCGCAACGTTCTGCCTGACCAGGGGATCGGCGGTCGCTCGCTCGACTTGCCGATCATCTCCTCGGCTCAGACCGGGACTTGGCGCATCGCCGTCTATGCGGACCCGAAAGGCGCCGCGATCGGCTCGGCTAGCTTCTTGGTCGAGGACTATGTGCCGGATCGGCTGGAATTCGATCTCAGCACCGAGGCCCGCTCGATCGCGCCGAATGCGCCTGCCAGAATCCTGCTCGACGGCCACTTCCTCTACGGCGCGCCGGCTGCCGGCTTGCAAATCGACGGCGAGGTCAAGATCGCCAAGGCTGCCGAGCGGCCGGGCTATCCGGGCTATGCGTTCGGCCTCGACGACACGCGCGGCGACGACGGGCCGGGAACGGAGAGCATTCCGCTCGCCGATTTGCCCGAGACCGACGCCGCCGGAAAGGCCGAGTTCACGGTCGCGCTCGACAAGCTGCCCGCCTCGACCAAGCCGCTCGAAGCGAATGTCGTGGTGCGGCTCGCCGAGCCGGGCGGCAGGGCGATCGAGCGCAAGCTCACCCTGCCCGTCGTGCCGGACAGCCCGATGATCGGCGTCAAGCTGCTGTTCTCGGGGAAGTCGCTCGGCGACAACGACATCGCCAAGTTCGACGTGGTGATGGTCGCGTCCGACGGCAAGGAAGTGACCGCCACCGGACTGAATTGGCAGCTGCTCAATGTCGAGACGAAATATCAGTGGTATCGGAGCGGCGGCTATTGGAGCTACGAGCCGATCAAGGTGACGCGGCGCGTCGCCGACGGCACGCTCGACGTGGCCGCGGGCGCGCCCGGCAAGATTGCGGTCCCGGTCAGCTGGGGCCGGTACCGGCTGGAAGTGGCAAGCCCCGAACCAACCGGTCCGGAGACCACGCTCGGCTTCGATTCAGGCTGGTACGCGGAAGCGTCCGCCGACACGCCGGATCTGTTGGAGATCGCGCTCGACAAGTCGGCGTACAGAGCGGGCGACACTATGACTGTCGCGGTCACGGCGCGGAGCGCCGGCAAGGTCACGCTCAGCGTGATCGGCGACCGGCTCATCACCCAGACCACCGCCGATGTCGAGCCCGGCCTCGTCAAGCTGCCGCTGACGGTGGGCGAGGATTGGGGCACCGGCGCCTATGTGCTCGCCACTTTGCGCCGTCCGCTCGACCAGGCCGAGAAGCGGATGCCTGGCCGCGCCATCGGCGTGCAATGGTTCAGCGTCGACAAAGGGGCGCACACGATCGGCGTGGCGCTCGACCTGCCGGAGCTGATCCGGCCGGAGACCACGCTGCGCGTGCCGGTCAAGCTGGCCAATCTCGATGCGGGCGAGGAAGCGCGCATCGTCGTTTCCGCCGTTGATGTCGGCATTCTCAATCTCACCAGGTACAAGGTGCCGGCGCCCGACGACTATTATCTCGGGCAGCGCAAGCTCTCGTCCGAGATCCGTGACCTCTACGGCCAACTGATCGACGGCATGCAGGGCACCAAGGGCCAGATTAGGACCGGCGGCGATTCCAGTGAAGGCGCGTTGCAGGGCAGCCCGCCGGTACAGCCGCCACTCGCCTTCTATTCCGGCGTCGTCACCGTGGGCCCGGACGGCACGGCCGAAGTCAGCTTCGACATCCCGGCCTTCTCCGGCACGGTGCGAGTGATGGCCGTGGCCTGGAGCAAGGACAAGGTCGGCCATGCGTCGGGCGACGTGGTAGTGCGCGATCCAGTGGTGGTCACGGCCACCTTGCCGCGCTTCCTGTTCACCGACGACAAGTCGACGCTCAGGCTCGACCTCGACAATGTCGAGGGGGCCACCGGCGACTACAAGATCGCGGTGACCGCCGACGGTCCGCTCAGCATCGAGGACGGCGCGAAATCGCTCACGCTCGACGCCAAGAAGCGCGGCGCCGTCAGCCTCCCGGTCTCCGCCACCGGCGTCGGGCCGGGGCTTGTCGCGGTGGCTGTGTCGGGACCTGGGGGATTTACCCTGGCGCGGTCCTATGCGCTGGCGGTGCGGCCGGCGACGCAGATCCTCGCACGCCGCACGGTGAAGCCGCTCGAGCCAGGCCAGAGCATCACGGTCTCCACCGACGTGTTCGCCGACCTCGTTCCGGGCACCGGCAATGTCGCGCTGTCGGTCACGCCGTCCGCGGCGCTCGACGTGGCGACCTTGATCGGAGCGCTCGACCGCTATCCGCTCGGCTGCACCGAGCAGATCGTGAGCCGGGCGATCGCGCTGCTCTATGTCAACGAGATGGCGCTCGTCGCCCAGCTTGCGGTCGATGGCGCTATCGACGAGCGCATCGCCAAGGCGATCGAGACCGTGCTGGCGCGGCAAGGCTCCGAGGGCGCCTTCGGGCTGTGGTCGCCGGGCGGCGACGATGCGTGGCTCGACGCCTATGTGACGGACTTCCTGACGCGCGCGCGGGCACGCGGTTTCTCCGTCTCCAACTTGCAGTTCAAGCTCGCGCTGGAGCGCTTGCGCAATTACGTGAACACCGCGCCCGATGTCGCGACCGACGGCGGGACCGCGCTCTCTTATGCGCTCTATGTGCTGGCTCGGAACGGCATGGCCCCGCTAGGCGACCTTCGCTATATCGCCGACGTCAAGCTCGCCGCCCTTGCTACGCCGACCGCCAAGGCCGAGATCGCCGCCGCGCTCGCCATGCTCGGCGATCGGGTGCGCTCGGAGAAGGCGTTCGACGCGGCGCTCGGGGCGCTCCCCGACGACCCGGCGTTCCAGGTCGGCCGCACCGATTACGGTTCGCCGCTGCGTGACGCCGCGGTGCTCGTCACGCTTGCCGCCGAGGGTGGCGCGCCGAAGCCGATCCTGGTGAGCGGCACCAAGCGGATCGAGACGGCGCGCAACAAAGTGAGTCATACCTCGACGCAGGAAGACGCTTGGCTCGTGCTCGCGGCACGCGCGCTCGGCAAGCAAGGCGTCAGTTTGGAGACCAATGAAGGCGAGCAGTTAGGGCCGCTCTATCGCAGCTTCAGCGAAGGCCAGCTCACCGCCAGCCCGATCACCGTGACCAATACCGGCGACACTCCGCTCGACACGGTGATCTCGGTCTCGGGCGCGCCGGTCACGCCGGAGCCCGCCGCCGAGCACGGCTTCACGCTGGAGCGGAATTTCTACACGCTCGACGGCGGGGACGCCGATGTAACCAAGGCGAAGCAGAACGACCGCTTCGTCGTGGTGCTCACCGTCACCGAGCCGCAGCCGCAATTCGCGCGGGTCGCCCTCACCGACTACGTGCCGGCGGGATTCGAGATCGACAATCCGCGGCTGGTGTCGTCCGGCGACACCGGCACGCTCGATTGGATCGATCATGCCGGCGAGCCGGTGCATACCGAGTTCCGTGACGACCGCTTCACCGTGGCGTTCGAGCGGCGCAAGGACGACAAGCCGGTCTATACCGTCGCCTATATCGTGCGGGCAGTCTCGCCGGGCAGCTATGTGCTGCCGCAGGCGGTGGTCGAGGACATGTACCGGCCAGACCGCTTCGGCCGTACCGATACCGGCGCGGTGGAGGTCGCCCCCGCGAAATGAGGACGGAATTGGACGCGGCACGGCCTCAAGCCTCTCCCCAGCGGGGAGAGGCCGGCGCGCATCGGGCGCCGGGTGAAAGGGTGCTTGGTTCGATTGATGGCTCCGAGCCCCCTCAACCCGACCCTCTCCCCAAAGGGGCGAGGGTGTCCAGGCCGAGTCCGTGGCGGCGCCGTGCGATCTATGCCGCGATGGGGGCGGTGTGGCTCGTCGCGGCGATGGCCGGCGCGGTTGTGGGCACGTTCGAGGCATTCGGTCCGCCGCCGCTCGGGCGCGATCTCGAAATGTCGAGATTGGTGCTCGACCGCAACGGCAAGCTGCTCAGGGCTTATCTCACCAGCGAAGGGCGCTGGCGGCTCCCCGCCACGCGCGATCAGGTCGACCCGCGATTTCTCGAGGCGCTGTTCGCTTACGAGGACAAGCGCTTCCTCTCGCATCACGGCATCGATCCGCTCGCTTCCACGCGCGCCGCATATCAGCTCCTCGCCAATGGCCGCGTCGTGTCGGGCGGCTCCACCCTGACCATGCAGGTGGCGCGCCTGCTTGAGCCGCGCGAGCGTCGCTCGCTGGACGCCAAGATCAGGCAGACAGTCCGCGCGCTGCAGCTCGAATGGACGCTCACCAAGGATGAGATCCTTGAGCTCTATCTCACGCTGGCGCCCTATGGCGGCAATCTCGAAGGCGTACGCGCTGCATCGTTCGCCTATTTCGGCAGGGAGCCGCGTAGGCTCACACTGGGCGAAGCCGCGCTCCTGGTGGCGCTGCCCCAGTCGCCGGAATATCGCCGGCCCGACCGCAACCCGGAAGCGGCAAAGCGCGCGCGCGACCGCGTGCTCGACCGCATCGCGGGCCATGGGTTGTTCAGTGCTGCCGAGATCGCGCATGCCAAGCAAGAGACGGTGCCGACCGGGCGCAAGCCGATGCCGCTGATCGCGCCGCATGCCGCCGATCAGGCGCTGTCGCGGATGAAGGGCGAGCATGAGATCAAGCTGACCATCGACGCCTCTTGGCAGCGGACGCTCGAAGCTCTGGCCCGCGAGCGGGCGCTGGCGCTCGGCGCCGACATGTCGGTGGCGCTCGTGGTGGTGGACAACGAAACCGGCGAAGTGCTCGCCAGGGTCGCGTCGCCCGATTATTTCGACGAGCGGCGCGCGGGCCAGGTTGACCTCACGCAGGCGGTGCGCTCGCCGGGCTCGGCGCTCAAACCGTTCATCTACGGGCTCGGCTTCGAGGACGGGCTGATCCATCCCGAGAGCCTGATCGAGGACCGGCCGATCCGCTACGCGGGCTACGCGCCGGAGAATTTCGATCTCACCTTCCAGGGCACCGTCACCGTGCGCCGTGCGCTGCAACTGTCGCTGAACGTGCCGGCAGTCGCCGTACTGGACGAGGTCGGGCCGAGCCGGCTGATCGCCAGGCTTGCCGAAGCTGGCGCGCCGCTGGTGTTGCCGCGGCAGGAAGCGCCGGGGCTCGCGCTCGGGCTTGGCGGCGTGGGCGTGCGGCTCACCGACCTCTCCATGCTCTATGCCGGGCTCGCCCGCGGAGGGACCGCGGCGCCGCTCACCGAGCGTTTCGGCGCGCCGCAGCCATCCCCGCGGCGACTGCTGGAGCCGGTCGCGGCCTGGTATGTCGCCAATACACTGATTGGCACGCCGCCGCCCGAAAGCGCAGCCGGTGGACGGATCGCCTTCAAGACCGGCACGAGCTACGGCTATCGCGACGCCTGGGCGATCGGCTTCGACGGCAAGCATACGATCGGGGTATGGACCGGGCGCCCCGACGGCGCTCCGGTTGCGGGCCTGGTCGGGCGCCTCAGCGCGGCGCCGATCCTGTTCGACGCCTTCGCCAGGCTCGGCCAGCCGCTACAGCCATTGAAGGCCATGCCGAAGGGCGCGCTGGTGGCCACCACGGCCAAGCTGCCGCCGCCGCTCAAGCGCTTCGCTTCGCGCGCCAGCGCCGGCGAGGCCATGGCGCCGAAGGTGCAGATTGTGTTCCCGCCCAACGGCGCGAGCCTCGAACTTTCGGGCATCGACGGCAAGCTCGACCCGATCGCCGTCAAGGTCGCAGGCGGCACCCCTCCCCTCAACGTGCTCGCCAACGGCTTGCCGCTCCCGGCCAGGAAGTCGGCACGCACGCTGTTTTACGACCCGGACGGGCCGGGCTTCGTGCGGCTCACCGTGACGGATGCGACCGGCGCCGCCGACAGCGTGGTGGTCCGGCTGCAATAAGCGCCGCAACTTCAAGCGCCGCTACTTCTTCTTCGCGACGTGCTCGGGCTTGCCTTCGAGGCGAACTCGTCGAGCTGCTTTTCGGTCATCGACTCGTACATGTTCCTCGAAGCACCCTTGAGTTCGATCACGCGCGTCTCGCCACGCTTGGCGGCGAGCGCGGCACCCGCAGCCTTTTGCTGCGCGGCAGATTTGGCTGGCATCGTCGTCTCCTGTTCTGATTCACGGCCAGCAACGCTCAACTCCCGCGGGCGTTCCGCTTGGCGCATGCCCGGTTTCGCGCTAACCACCGCCAATGGCCGCTCGCTCCCCGCTTGCAAAGCTTGCCGTCCCGGTCGGCACCCCGCCGATGGAGGCTAAGCTCGTCACCGAACTACCGGAGGAGTCGGGCTGGCAGTTCGAGCCGAAATGGGACGGCTTCCGCTGTCTGGCATTTCGCGCCGGCGACGAAGTCGATCTCCGGGCGAAATCGGGCAAGCCGCTCGCGCGCTATTTTCCGGAGGTCGTTGCCCTGCTCAAGGCGCTGAAGCCCGACAAATTCGTGGTCGATGGCGAACTCGCTATTCCCCTCGACGGAACGCTTTCGTTCGATGCGCTGCAAATGCGCGTGCATCCCGCCGCAAGCCGCATCAAGAAGCTATCGGTGGAAACGCCGGCGACCCTGATCCTGTTCGACATGCTGCTCGACATCAAGGGCAACAGCCTGATCGAGCAGCCGCTGACCAAACGGCGCGCCGCGCTCGAGCGCTTCTTCAAGGCGGCGCGTGGCGGCGCGAGCCTAAAGCTCTCGCCGTTCACGTCCGAGCGCGCGAAAGCAAGGCGCTGGCTCGATAGTGCGCGGGGCGCGCTTGATGGCGTCGTCGCCAAAGAGAGCGATGGACCCTATCTCCCGGGCGAGCGGGCGATGCTGAAAGTGAAGCGGCTCCGTACCGCCGACTGCGTGGTGGGCGGCTTCCGCTACGAGACCGGCGGCAACGAAGTCGGCTCGTTGCTGCTCGGCCTCTACAACAAAGAGGGCAAGCTCGATCATGTGGGCTTCACCGCGACCATCACCGACGCAGAGCGTCCCGCTTTGACCAAGGTGCTGGAAGCGTTGATCTCCCCGCCGGGCTTCACCGGCAACGCGCCGGGAGGACCGAGCCGCTGGAGCACCCAGCGCTCCAGCGAATGGGAGCCGCTAAAGCCGAAACTCGTGGTGGAAGTGCGCTACGATCACGTCACCGGCGACCGGTTCCGCCACGGCACGAAGCTCGTGCGTTTCCGCCCGGACAAGGCGCCGCGGCAATGCACCTTCGCGCAGATCGAGCCGGCGGGTTCGCCGAACAGCATCAAACTTTTGCTCAACTAGGCAAAAACGCCCGCCGGCGTCAAACTCAGGCCGGATTTCGGCGTTTACTTGGGGGATGGAGGGGCGGGGCGATCCGAAGAGGAGAACCTCATGAAGAGAACCCTGCTCGCCGGTACGCTCGCGCTCGCCGCGGCTTTGCCGGTCTTCGCCGCCGAGCAATATTACGTCGCTCTCGACACCTCGCTCAATCAATGCCGGGTGATGAGCACCGAGCCCGACGGCATGAAGATGAAGATGATCGGCTCGGCGTTCCACACTCTGGCCGAGGCGTCCGCGGCAATGCAGACATTGCCGGAATGCAATAGCTGACCCGGACTCAACTCCCGCATCGGGCGTCCGGGCCTAGAAAGGCCGGGCGCCCGTTCATTTCGGGGACGGGTCTCTCCGCTAATCTCCCAAACTGTCGCGCGACGCTAAGTCCTGCGTCAATGGCGCGCGGCGCGCGGTCAAACGCTTGCTGGGGTCGCGGCGTTGGATGGTCGCCTTGAAGAAAGAAGTCTTCAAGGGAGTCATCCAAGGAGAACGGTCATGAAGAAACATCTGATTGCCGGCCTGCTGGTCGCCGGTTTGGTGACGCCAGCCCTCGCCGCCGAGTACTACGTGGCGCAGAACCACTCGACGCATAAATGCTCGGTCGTGTCGCAAAAGCCCGACGGCAAGACGCTGATCATGCTGGGCGCGCAAGGCTTCAAGACCAAGACCGAAGCCGAAAATGCGCTCAAGGACATGAGTGCGTGCAGAGCTTAGCCCCCGTGACGCGGATGTCCGGCGGCTAAGCCGGACATCCCGTCAACTCCCCGCCTCAAAGCCCGCAAGGCTGCGACGCACTCAAGGGCTTTGGGGCGGTCTCTATTCTAGCGGTTTTAAGTTGCCGCCCCGCCGGCCGGGTAGAGCCTGTAGCGGCGCGGGCGAACCCCGATCTCGGTACCGATCTTGAGATCCCGCTCCGCGGGAATCTCGATCTCGATCCGGTTGCCGCCTGAGCCCACTTCGAGGTCGGCGCGGCGCCATCCGGCATGGCGGCGGAGCGCGGAGACGACGCCGGGTATGGCGCCGGCCGTGTCTTCGGTGATCTCGACATCGTCAGGGCGGAAGAACAGCTGGGCCGGACCGTCGGGCACGTCGTCCGGCGCGATGTCGAGCCGATGGTCTTCCAGCCAGACCTTGCCCTTTTCGATCCGCACCGGCAGCGCGCTCGACTCGCCGATGAAGGAGAACACGAAGGGCGAGTTCGGCTCGTCATATATCTCGTCCGGCGTGCCGATCTGCTCGATGCGGCCCTGGCTCATCACCACCACGCGGTCGGCGAGCTCGAGCGCCTCTTCCTGATCGTGGGTGACGAACACCGTGGTGTGACCGGTCTTGTCGTGGATCTCGCGCAGCCAGCGGCGCAGGTCGCGGCGCACCTTGGCGTCGAGCGCGCCGAACGGCTCGTCGAGCAGGAGCACACGCGGCTCGATGGCAAGCGCACGGGCAAACGCAACGCGCTGACGCTGGCCGCCCGAGAGCTGCGACGGGTAGCGCTTCTCCAATCCGGATAGTTGCACGAGATCGAGCAATTCGACCGCGCGCTTCTTGATGTTCTTGCGGCTCGGCCGGCGCGAGCGCGGCCGCACGCGCAAGCCGAAGCCGATATTGTCGACCACAGTCATGTGCCGGAACAGCGCGTAGTTCTGGAACACCAGACCGACATTGCGCTCCTGCACGGTCAGCTTCAGTGCGTCCTCGCGATCGAACAGCACGCGGCCGGAGGTGGGAATGTCTAGGCCGGCGAGAATACGAAGCAGGGTGGTTTTGCCCGAGCCCGAAGGCCCCAGCAATGCAACCAACTCGCCGGGGTGAATGTCGAGCGACACGCCGTGCAGCGCGGGCGTGACTCCAAACGTCCTCACGACGTTCTCGACAGTAACCTGCATCGGCTTGTCCCAGCCCATTCCCCCCGTGGGCGCTAACGCGCCGGCGGCGGCGTAGTTCACCTCATTTTCGACCCGAGCGTCCATGACTTTCTCTCTTTGACTTTCCGTGTGCTGCTTCGGAAGTTTCTCGGTCAATGCCGGTTCGAGCCAGCGATCTGATCGGCGTAGCGCCACTCCAGGCCGACCTTGAGGACAAGGGTGACGAGCGCGAGCAGCGCGAGCAGCGAGGCGACGGCGAAGGCCGCGGCGAAATTATACTCGTTGTACAGAATCTCGACATGCAACGGCATGGTGTTGGTCTTACCCCTGATATGGCCAGACACCACCGATACGGCGCCGAACTCGCCCATGGCGCGCGCGTTGCAGAGGATCACGCCGTAGAGCAGCGCCCATTTCACGTTGGGCAACGTCACGCGCCAGAAAGTTTGGAAGCCAGACGCGCCGAGCGACAACGCGGCTTCCTCGTCTTGCGTGCCCTGCTCCTGCATCAACGGCACGAGCTCGCGCGCGACGAAAGGGAAGGTGACGAAGATAGTGGCGAGGACGATGCCCGGCACGGCGAAGATGATCTGGATGTCGTGCTTTTGGAGCCAGGCGCCGAAATAGCCTTGCAGCCCGAACAGCAGCACGAAGACCAGGCCGGAGATCACCGGCGAGACCGAGAACGGCAGGTCGATGAGCGTATTGAGGAAACTCTTGCCGGGGAACTCGAACTTGGCGATGGCCCAGGACGCGGCAAGGCCGAAGATCAAATTGGCCGGGACCGCAATCGCCGCCACCAGCAATGTGAGCTTCATCGCGGCAACGGCATCGGGCTCGCTGACTGCTCGCCAGAAGCCGCCGAACCCGGCGCGAAACGCCTCGGAAAATACAGCGAACAGCGGCAACATCAGGAACAAGGTCAAGAACCCGACCGCGATGAGAATCAAGGCGATGCGCACCGGGCGCCGCTCGGTGGTGACGGAGCGGGCGCGATCCTCGGCGATGAAATCGAGACCCAAGGCGACGTCGCTCATGATCCGAATCTCCGCCGCTGCCAGGTTTGAATCAGATTGATCAGAAGGATGACGACGAAGGAGATGAACAGCATGGCCGCGGCAATGGCGGTGGCCTGCGCATAGCTGAACTCTTCTAGTCGGATGACGATGAGAAGCGGCGCGATCTCAGAGACGTAAGGGATGTTGCCGGCGATGAAAATCACCGAACCGTACTCGCCGACCGCGCGCGCGAAGGCGAGCGCAAAACCGGTCAAGATGGCGGGCAGTAGCCCGGGAAGCATGACGCGGAAAACCGTCTGCCGCCGGCTGGCGCCTAGCGAGGCCGCGGCCTCCTCGATCTCACGCTCGAAGTCTTCGAGCACCGGCTGCACCGTGCGCACCACGAACGGCAATCCGATGAACACCAGCGCCACGCCGATGCCCCAAGGGGTGTAGGCGATCTTGAAGCCGAGCGGTTCGAACAGGCTGCCGATCCAGCCATTGCGCGCATAGATCGCCGTCAGTGCGATGCCCGCCACCGCGGTCGGCAGCGCGAAGGGCAGATCGACGATGGCGTCCAGCAGGCGTCTCCCCGGGAAGCGATAGCGGATCAGCACCCAGGCCACGATCACGCCGAAGATGACATTGATGATGGCCGCGACCAGCGAGATAACGAAGCTGACGCGCAACGCCGCGAGCGTGCGCGGCGCTGTCACGATCTCCCAGAAGCCGCTGAAGCCCAGCGATGCCGCATAGAGAATCAGCGCAGCGAGCGGAATAAGGACGATTAGCGACAGATAGGTCAAAGTGAAACCGAGCGCCAACCCGAAACCCGGGATGGCGCTCGGCCGCTTCAAAGCCAGGCCGCGGGCGCCGGCCATTCGCGTTTTCTCCTTTTAGTTGGTGGATTTGGGTTGATAGATCTGGTCGAACAGGGCGCCTTCGGCGAAATGCTTGGCGCGCACTTTGTCCCAACCACCGAACAGCGGATCGTCGATCGTCACCAGCTTCAGCTCAGAAAAGCGCTTGGCGTCTTCCGGATCGGCGAATTCCGGCTTGAACGCCCGATAGTAGTTCTTGGCGATGAGCTTCTGCGCTTCCGGCGTGTAGAGGAAGTTGAGATAGGCCTCGGCCACTTTGCGGGTGCCCTTGGCATCGACGACTTTGTCGACCACCGCGACGGTCGGCTCCGCCCTGATCGAGAGCGGGGGGACGACGATGTCGAACTTGTCGGGACCAAGCTCCTGGATCGCCAGGAAGGCTTCGTTCTCCCACGCCAGCAGCACATCGCCGATGTCGCGCTGAACAAAGGTGCTGGTCGATCCGCGCGCGCCGGTGTCGAGCACCGGCACGTTACCGTAGAGCTGCTTCAAGAACTCCTTGTTCTTCTCCTCGTCGTGGCCGTATTTGCCGTCGGCGAAGGCCCAGGCCGCCAGGTAGTTCCACTGCGCGCCGCCGGAGGTCTTCGGGTTCGGGGTGATGACCTCGACGCCCTTCTTCACCAGATCGTCCCAATCCTTGAGGCCCTTGGGATTGCCCTTGCGGACTAGAAAGACGATGGTCGAGGTGTAAGGCGAGCTCTTGTTATCCAGACGCGAGCGCCACTTCGGATCAAGCAGGCCGGCCTTGGCAACCTGATCGATGTCGCCCTGGAGCGCCAAGGTCAGCACATCCGCTTCCAGGCCATCGATCACGGCGCGGGCCTGCTTGCCCGAACCGCCATGGGATTGCTCGATCTTCACGTCTTCGCCGTTCTTCGCCTTCCAATCCTTGATGAAGGCCTCGTTGACGGCTTTGTAGAGCTCCCGCGTCGGGTCGTAGGACACGTTGAGAAGGGTCGTGTCGGCAAGCACGGCGCTTGCCGCTAAGGCTGTGATCAGAGCCGCGCCGGCGGCAAGGGTGCTGCGAAGTCTCATGAACGGATCTCCTCTATCGAACACCCAAACTCTATCTATTCTATAGACATATGTGCAAGGTGGTACCTTACCATATTTTAACGAGGTGCCAATACGCGCTCGCTACGAAACAAGCGGCGCCGAGAAATCGTTTCCACCGGGGGGCGTGCAAAGTCCTTAGTTGGCCGGATGTCGCCGGATTTCCGTGTTTTTTTGGTATCCGGCAGCCGGGAAGGAGGCGTCTGCTTTAGCCAGCGGCTTTCCGCCGCGCCCGGCAGGAAGCGATGGCTTCGGCCGCTTTCCCAGCCTGGCTGACGATTTCCGCCACGGCGGTGATCTCCCAAAGCGAGCCCTGGCAGAGCGGCCCAAGGGCGAACAGCCCGGGGGTGGGCTGACCGCCATCGCCGATGACCTGCCCGTCGGCGAGTACGACCAGGCCGAGGCCGTGGTAATCGCGAAGCACCAATTTATCTCTCAGCAAGGCTTGCAAGAGCGACGAGTCGAGCTCGGGCCGGTGGCCGGAGCAGTCGAAGGCAAGGTCGGTCTCGATCGTCTGCTCGCGTCCGCGGGAACTGAGGCGCAGCGCGAAGACATCTCCTTTGCGGCTTACATCCCGCACGCGGCCCCTTACGAGTCTGGCGGCGCCGCTCGCGAGTTCGGATTGCAGCCGGGCGTGGATCTCCATGGGCAGACGGTGCCGATGCGCATCCCAATAGGGCCGCATATGGCGCAAGAAACGGGCCTGCTCGTCCGGCGATAATTGCTGCCAGAGAGTCTGGAGCGAGGGACGCAAGCCATTGATCACCGCTTGCCATGGTGTGCCGTGCGCTTCGCTGGTTTCGCAGGCGATGCGTATTCTCGAGGCGAGGAGCGAGACGCGGTTGGAAGGCGGCAGCGTGATCTGGTGCGATCCCACACCCATCGGCGCATGAGGTCCCGGCAGCAGGCCGCGCGGGGAAACGATCGTGGCCGTACCTTCGAAGCCGTTGCGGCGCGCGCTCAGCAGAGCATCGACCATGGTCAAGCCCGAGCCGATCAGAGCGAGCGACTTCGCCGCCACCAGGCGCCCGCTCGAGACCGGCACGAATGCCGGCAGAGCGCCGTGGCCGGACTCTCGCGGCAGGCCGTAAGCCGTCGCAAGGAAAACGATGTCCGCGCCGACCGGCTTCCTGCCCGCGCATTCGATCCTGAATGCCCCACGCTCGGCGACGCAGCGCGAGGCTTCAGCATCGATGATGGTGAGCTCGACATCCTTTCGGCGCGACACGGCCTGGAAGAAGCGCTGCCGCACATACTCGCCGAAAAGCTGGCGCGGAAGGAAGGCGTGCGCCAGCCCCTCATGAAGGCCACCATGCTGCTCGCCTTGATCGAGCTGGCTGAAGGCCCAGTTCAGGAAGTCGCCAGGCTGGCTGGCGCTGATGCTGAGGTCGCGGGCGCGCACATTCAGGAGAAGCAAGGGGTGATGACCGCCGAAGGCGACGCCTCGCCCGAGCTCGCTATTGGGCTCGACGATCGAGAGACGGAACGGCTCGTCGACGGCGTTCAGGAGCGCAATCGCTGCGGCGATTCCGGTGAAGCCGCCGCCAATCACACAGAGTTCGAGCGGCCGATGGCTCGCACCCATTGGAGGCGAGGCATGTCGTGTGCGCACGATGTCCACATCAGGCTCCAAGACTCGGGTTGCCGGCTGAAACGTCATTCTCCATGCAAGCCGCCGCAATTGGCAAGGCAGCACATGGTATTTGCGCGCGACCGGAGGCGACTCGCGGACTAAAGCAGCGCTCAATCTTGGAATTTTATTGCTTGGCCGGGAACGCCGCCGCCCGAAGGACGCTACGGCACCGCCACGCTTTCGGCGGCCATGCGCCCGGGCCTGCCAAGAGAATCGGCAATGGTGGTGCGGTCGAGGACGTCGCGGGCGGAGGTGGCGACCTTGGCGAAGACCCGCCTGATCTCGCACCCCTCCTCGGTGAGGCAGTCGGCACAGCGCCGATAGGCAATTCGAGACAAACAGGGCAACGGCGCGATCGGCCCGTCGATGATGCGCAACACCTGGCCGAAAGTGATCTGAGCGGCAGGCATCAGCAGCCCATA
This sequence comes from Methyloceanibacter sp., assembly GCA_035630595.1. Lineage (GTDB taxonomy): Bacteria > Pseudomonadota > Alphaproteobacteria > Rhizobiales > Methyloligellaceae > Methyloceanibacter. The sequence goes on along the minus strand of DASQKJ010000046.1, from coordinate 10,649 downwards.
GCCGCCGAACTTGCCGCGCTTGCTCATGACGATGCCGTGGTGCTTCAGCTCGAGCAGGATCTGCTCGAGGAATTTGCGGGGGATGCGCTCTTGCGCCGAGATCTCGCCGATCATCATGGAATCGCCCGCGCGAGCCAGCGCGACCAGGGCGCGAAGGGCGTATTTGGCTTTTTGCGAGATCACCTTGGGAAATCGGTGCCGAAACTCTATCTAATTGATCGGGTAGATAGCTGCTTCGCTCCCCGAAAGCAATGTGCGCCCATGAATAAAACGGCGATGTGTAGCCCTTGACGGCGATAGGGCCCGTGCCCAACAAACGACCTGTGACCGGAGCCCCCAATACGCCTCAGCGCAAGAAGGTCCATATCAAGACCTTCGGCTGCCAGATGAACGCTTACGATTCGGAGCGCATGGCCGAATCGCTCGAGGCCCAGGGCTATGCGCAGACCGAGGACGGCGAGGACGCCGACCTCGTCATTCTGAATACCTGCCACATCCGGGAGAAGGCTGCCGAGAAGGTCTATTCCGAGCTCGGACGGGTGCGGATGGCGAAGGAACGCCGTAAACGGGACGGCCGCGACACGATCGTCGCCGTGGCCGGCTGCGTCGCGCAGGCGGAAGGGCAGGAAATCATCGCCCGCGCGCCCGCGGTCGACATCGTGGTCGGACCGCAAAGCTATCACCGTCTGGCCGAGCTGATTGAAGCGGCCGCCGTGAGCGGAAAGGGCGTGGTCGCCACCGATTTCCCCGCCGAGGAGAAGTTCGCGCATCTCCCCGAACGGCGCGGCAAGGCTCAGCCGTCGGCCTTCGTCACCGTGCAGGAAGGCTGCGACAAGTTCTGCACCTTCTGCGTCGTGCCCTATACGCGCGGCGCCGAATTCTCACGCTCGGTCGAGGCGATCCTCGCCGAGGTCAAGCGCCTTGCCGCCAACGGAACGCGCGAGATCACGCTGCTCGGGCAAAACGTGAACGCCTATCATGGCGCCGGGCCCAACGGCCGCGACTGGACGCTCGCCGGACTGTTGCGGCTCCTCGCGCAACTGCCCGCGATAGAGCGGCTGCGTTACACCACGAGCCACCCGCTCGAAATGAATGACGAGCTGATCGCACTGTTCGCGGACGAGCCCAAGCTCATGCCCTATCTGCATCTCCCCTTCCAGGCCGGCGCCAACCGCATCCTCAAGGCGATGAACCGGAAGCACAGCGCGGCCGAATACGAGGACGCGATCGGCAAAGTACGCGAGGCGCGGCCCGACATCGCCCTGTCCACAGATATTATTGTCGGCTTTCCCGGCGAGACGGATGAGGACTTCGCGGCCACGTTGGCGCTTGCGGAGCGGATTCGTTTCGCGCAGGCCTTCACCTTCAAATACAGCGCGCGGCCGGGTACGCCAGCCGCCGACCTGGACGGCCAAGTGCCCGAGGATGTCAAACGGGACCGGCTGCATCAGCTGCAACGCCTGATCGACCGCGACCGGCATAATTTCGACCGGGCAACCGTGGGGCGCCGGCTCGATGTTCTGTTCGAGGGCCGGGGGCGGAAACCAGGTCAGATCGCCGGGCGTTCACCTTACCTGCAGGCGGTGCATGCGGAGGGGCCCGAGGGTTTGATTGGCCGGATTGCCGCGGTTGACATCGAGGCCGCAAGCCCGAACAGTCTCAGGGGCGTCATAAAATCGGGATTTGAATGGCACGAGCCAGTTCAGGCGGCCGTGTGACCAGCAAGGCCAGCATTCGCAAGGCATCGATGACGCGCGGGCAGGGAGCGGCGCCGAAGCGTTCGGCTCGCGGCGAGCCCAATGGCGGCGCGGAACCGACCGTCGTCTATTTCGACGACATCAGGCTGGTGCGCGACCTGCTCGGCGACTACGACGCCAATCTCGCCGTGCTCGAAGACCGCCTTGGGGTAGAAGCCGTGGTCAACGGCAATGCGGTGAGCCTGCGCGGACCCGACGCCTCCTGCGCCACCGCCAAGACCGTGCTCGAGCAGCTTTACGGCAGGCTCGCGCAAGGCGAGATGATCGGGGCCGGCGAGGTGGTCGGCGCCATCCGCCATGCGCGCGCGTTCGATCCCAGCGGGAACGAGGAACGCGCGCCCGGCACGCCGGAGGCCCAGCAGATCCGCACGCGCAAGCGCCTGATCACGGCGCGGACGCCGGCGCAAAGCGCCTATCTCGCATCGCTCCAGCGCAACGATCTCGTCTTCGCCACCGGTCCGGCGGGCACCGGCAAGACCTATCTCGCCGTCGCCTTTGCCGCGGTGTGCCTCGAAAGCGGCGGCTGCGACCGGCTGATCCTGTCGCGGCCCGCGGTCGAGGCGGGCGAACGGCTCGGCTTTCTGCCCGGCGACATGCGGGAGAAGGTCGATCCTTATTTGCGGCCGCTCTACGACGCGCTCTACGACATGCTCCCGCCCGAGCGGGTCGAGCGCGGACTTGCCAGTGGCGTGATCGAAATCGCACCGCTTGCATTCATGCGCGGCCGCACCCTCTCCCATGCCATCGTCATTCTCGACGAGGCGCAGAACTGCACGCCGGTGCAGTTGAAGATGTTCCTCACCCGGCTTGGCGAGGAGAGCAAGATGATCGTGACTGGCGATCCCACCCAGGTCGACCTGCCGCCCGGCAAGGATTCCGGCCTGATCGAGGCGATTGAGCTCCTCAAGGACATCGAGGAGATCGCTCATATCGCCTTCACGCGGGCCGACGTGGTCCGCCGCGAGCTGGTCGGCAAGATCGTCGACGCCTATGAGTCCGCTCCCCGCAAAGGCGAGCGTCATGGCTGATGGTGGCCCTAGTCGCAAGCGCGCCGCCGCCTTGGGCGTGAGGCTCGAGGTCGAGGTGGTGCGCCATGACGAGGCCTGGACGGCCGCCGGGGTGAGCGACGCGTTGCTCGAGCGCGCCGCGCGCGCCGCCGTCGGCACCGCGCCGCCGCTTTGTCCCGGCCTGTATCAAATCGCGCTGGCCCTCACCGGCGACAAAGAGATGCGCAGGCTCAACCGCACCTGGCGCGGCAAGGACGAGAGCACCAACGTCCTCTCCTTCCCCGCCGACGACGCCATCGTCGAGCCAGGATTTATCGGCGACATTGTGCTTGCCTATGAGACCGTGCGGAAGGAAGCGCGCGCACAGAACATCCCACTCGAAGCTCACGCCGAGCATCTCGTCGTGCACGGCGTGCTGCATCTGCTCGGCTTCGATCACGCGGACGATGCGCAAGCGGAGACGATGGAAACTCTGGAGCGGAGGGCGCTCGCCTCGCTCGGCATCGCCGACCCTTACGCCGAGAGCGAAGAGGCGCGCGCCGCGGAGGCCTCACCATGAGCAACACCCCGATCGCCGAGAACGACCTTCCGGCCGATGAGGAGCGAAAGTCCGAAGAAGAGTCGTCGTGGTTCGAGCGCTTGCTCGCCCGGTTCGGCCTCGGCGAGGAGCCGGATCTGCGCGAACTGATCGAGGACGCGCTCGCTCGCAGCACCAGCGATACGCTCAGCGTGCAGGAGCGCAGCATGCTGCGGCGCATTCTTCGCTTCGGCACGCTCACCGTCGAGGACGTCATGGTGCCGCGCGCCGACATTATCGCGGTCGACGAGACAGTGACCATCGACGAGCTGATGCGCGTGTTCCGCCAGGCCGAGCATTCGCGCCTGCCCGTGTTTCACGAGACGCTCGATGAGCCGCGCGGCATGATTCACATTCGCGATTTGATGTCATGGATCACGGCGCAGGCCGAAACCGGCGGAGCGGACGGTCTCGATCTTGCCAAGGTCGATCTCAAACGCACCGTGGCCGGCATGAACATCACGCGCGAGCTGCTTTACGTGCCGGACTCCATGTCGGTTCTCGATCTGCTGCTTAAGATGCAGACCACGCGGCTGCATCTGGCGCTCGTGGTCGATGAGTATGGCGGAACCGACGGGCTCGTCTCGATCGAGGACCTGGTCGAGGAGGTGGTCGGCGACATCGCCGACGAGCACGACGTGGAGGACGAGCCGCCGATCCGCACCGACCCCCGACTCGGCACCGTGGCCGATGCGCGTATGCCGATCGAGGAGCTCGAGCAATATCTCGGGCTGGAGCTCGTTTCGGAGGAGCTCGAGGAGGAAATCGATACGCTGGGCGGGCTCGTCTTCTCCATTGCCGGGCGCATTCCCGCGCGCGGCGAGCTGGTGCGGCATCCGAGCGGCGTGGAGTTCGAAGTGCTCGATGCCGATCCGAGGCGGATCAAGAAGCTCCGCCTTCATATCCCGCAAGTGCCCGCCGAAATCGAGGCCGGCGCCGATCCAGACAACCCAAAGCTTGGATGAGCCACGCCGCGACCTGGGTTGCGGGGCTGAGAGGATGGCGTCGCGCGGGGTTCGCGGCGCTGCTCGGCGCGATCTCCGCGCTGGCCTTCGCGCCGGTCCATGCCTGGCCGGTCCTGTTCCTCACCTTCGGACCGCTGGTCTGGCTGCTCGACGGCTGCCACGCCGCGCATGAAAGCCGCGTCGAGCGGCTGAAATGCGCTGGAATCGTTGGTTTTTGGTTCGGTTTCGGCTTTTTCCTTGCCGGGCTCTATTGGATCGGCGAGGCCTTTCTGGTCGAACCGCTACGCCATGGCTGGCTCCTGCCATTCGTCATGACGGCGCTTCCCGGGGGCATGGCGCTGTTCTTTGCCGCAGCGGCAGCGTTAGCCATGGTGCTGTGGCAGCCAGGGGTGGGCCGGGTGTTCGCGCTCGCCATCGCGTTCGGGCTGGCCGAATTTGCCCGCGGCCATGTGCTAACCGGGCTCCCCTGGAACCTCATTGGCTATAGCGTGCTCGGCCCGCTGCCGTTGATGCAGCTCGCTTCGCTGTTCGGGGTCTACGCGCTGAGCCTGCTTGCCGTGATCCTGCTCGCCGCCCCTGCGGCCATCTTCGCTCCGGCAGGCTCCGGACTTGCCGGAGGCAGAGGCGCGGCGGTGCTTTCGCTCCTGTTCGTGCTACTGCTCGGGGCCGGCTATGTGTGGGGCGAGCGCCGCCTCGCCGGAAGCCCGATGGACAACACCGGCATCCGCCTGCGGATCGTGCAGGCCAATGTCGACCAGGCGGAAAAGTGGCGCCCCGAAAACAGCGCCGAGATTTTCAACGACTATCTCGATCTCACCAAGTCGGCCGGGCTCGATCGCGTCAACATCGTGATCTGGCCGGAGACGGCCGTGCCGTTCTTTCTCGATGACGCACCCGACGCGCTGCTCGCCATCGGCGCGGCACTCCCTGACGGAACGTCGCTGCTGGCCGGATCGGCGCGGCTGATCGAGGAGCGCGACGCGCAAGGCGCGCTCGAGGCGCAGCGCGTCTACAATAGTCTTCTCGTTGTCGACGATCAGGGCCGCATCGCCGGCGTCTACGACAAAATCCATCTCGTGCCGTTCGGTGAGTTTCTTCCGTTCCAGGACTTGCTCGAAAGTCTCGGCGTCATGCAGCTCACCGGCGTGCGCGGTGGTTTCGCCGCGGGAGCAAGCTCCGGAATTCTCAGCATCGCGGGCGCGCCGCCGGCGCGCGCGCTGATCTGCTACGAGATTATTTTTCCAGACGAGATCGCGCGGGATGGCGCGCGGCCCGGCTGGCTGCTCAATGTCACCAACGATGCGTGGTTCGGATCGAGCGCCGGCCCCCATCAGCATTTTCATCAGGCACAGGTGCGCGGCGTCGAGCAGGGATTGCCGGTTGCTCGCGCGGCCAATACCGGCATCTCCGCGGTGATCGATCCTTATGGCCGCATTCTCGCCGAGATCGGTCTCGATGAGAGAGGCGTCGCCGATGTCGATTTGCCCAAAGTGGGCCCCAACACTATCTTCGTGCAGTTCGGAACAATTCTCGAAATCTCTGTGTTGATGCTTGCGTTGTTAGGCTGGATCGCCTGCCGCGCGCATCGCTTTACGTGAAGGCGCGGTGAGGAATTCGGGTGCGACCGCAGCAACCTTGACGGGCGCAAACCGTCCCCCTATGAACCATTGGAGTGGGGTTCACTAACAACTTGGCACCATTTTCTTCCAACAATGACAGTCACGAGTGAGCGAATGGCAGGCAAGAAGCCTAATCCGGTCGACGCGCATGTCGGGAGCCGGGTGAGATTGCGCCGAATGTTGCTTGGCATGAGTCAAGAGCGTCTTGGTGAGAGCATGGGCCTGACATTTCAGCAGGTCCAAAAATACGAGAAGGGTGTGAACCGCATCGGCGCGAGCCGGCTGTTCCAGATCTCGACGATCCTCGATGTCCCGGTGCAGTTCTTCTTCGAAGAGGCGCCGCATATTGGCGACGGCAGGCCCGCGCGCGGCATGGCCGAGCCCGACTCCGAAGCTTTCATTCTCGAATTTCTCAATAGCCGCGAAGGGCTCGAACTGAATCGGGCCTTCGTCAAGATCCCCGACGCCAAGGTCCGCAAAAGTGTCGTCGACCTGGTGCGGGCGCTGAGCGCGAGCAGCAGCACTTCCTAAGTCAAGATTGGTTGTTGACCTTCGCCGCAAGGGTTGTAAGAACCGGGCGCTATTCGGGCCGCCCGGCCTCAACTCTTGAACAAGGGGCGCACAGTGTCGCGGGCAAACTACCTCTTCACCAGCGAGTCGGTCTCCGAAGGTCATCCCGATAAGGTGTGCGACCGCATCTCCGACGCGGTAGTCGACCTCTATCTGGCCGCAGATCCGCTGTCGCGCGTCGCCATCGAGACTTTGGTCACGACCAATCGCATCGTCATGGCCGGCGAAGTGCGCGGGCCGGACAGTGTGACACCGGAAGCGATCGAGCAAGCGGTGCGTCACGCGGTGCGCGAGATCGGCTACGAGCAGCAGGGCTTTCATTGGCAGCATGCCGAGTTCCAGAATTACCTCCACGAGCAATCGGCGGATATTGCCCGTGGCGTCGATGCCGACGCCGCGGCCGACAAGGACGAGGGCGCGGGCGACCAGGGCATCATGTTCGGCTTCGCCTGCCGGGAGACCGAGCCGCTGATGCCGGCGCCGATCTTCTATGCGCATCGCATACTGCACGAGATGGCGAAGGCGCGGCATACCGGGCGAACGCCCGAGCTTGGGCCAGATGCCAAGAGCCAGGTGACGCTCGCCTACGAGGACGACAAGCCGGTGCGCGTGGATTCGATCGTGGTCTCCACTCAGCACGTCGAGGACGTGAGCCAGGAACGGGTCAAGACAATCGTCCGCGGCTTCGTCGATGAGGTGATGCCCAAAGGCTGGGTGAACGGTTCGACCAAATTCTATGTCAATCCGACGGGGCGCTTCGTGATCGGCGGCCCCGACGGGGACACCGGCGTCACCGGGCGGAAGATCATCGTCGATACCTATGGTGGCGCGGCGCCGCATGGCGGCGGCGCCTTCTCCGGCAAGGACCCGACCAAGGTCGACCGCTCGGCGGCCTATGCCGCCCGCTATCTCGCCAAGAACGTGGTGGCGGCCGGGCTTGCCGACAAATGCACGCTGCAGCTCTCTTACGCTATCGGCGTCTCGCAGCCCCTCTCGGTCTATGTCGATCTGCACGGAACGGGCAGCGTTTCGGAGGCGACCCTGGAAAATGCGCTACGGCAGGTCATGGATTTGAGCCCGCGCGGCATCCGGGAGCACCTCAAGCTCTCCCGGCCGATCTACGAGCGCACCGCCGCCTACGGTCATTTCGGGCGGCAGCCGGACAATGACGGCGGCTTCTCCTGGGAGCGGCTGGACCTGGTCGAGCCGATCCGCGCCGAGCTCAGCTAAACGGTTGGTGCGCCCCGGCCTCACCCATCGAGACGGGCCTTCGGCCCTCCTCGCGGTGAGGAGTAAACTCATGGCGAGGAGCGCCCAAAGGGTGCGTCTCGAACTATGAGGCCTTGACCATGACCGAGACCAGGCCGCTCAGGTCTTATGGCAGGCGCAAGAGCAAGCCCTTGAGCGCGCGCAAGGAGCGCTTGATGGGCGAGCTCCTGCCGCGCCTCCGCCTCGATCTGGTCGATAGGCCGCCGGCGCGGCCGACGTCGCTGTTCGAGACGCCGGTCAAGGAGGTGTGGCTGGAGATCGGGTTCGGCTCGGGTGAGCATCTCTTGTGGCAGGCAGAGCGCCATCCTGAGATTGGCTTCATCGGCTGCGAGCCCTTCATCAATGGCCTGTCGACCTTGTTGGGCGAAGTGGAGGACCGTGGTCTGGCGGCCATCCGCGTGTATGACGGGGACGCGCGCGAGGTGCTCGCTTGGCTGCCGCAAGGCTCGATCGGACGGGTTTTCATTCTGTATCCCGATCCCTGGCCGAAAAAGCGCCAATTGAAGCGGCGCCTTTTCTCCGCCGAGACGGTCGGCCAGCTTGCCCGCGTGCTCAAGCCGGGGGGCGAGCTCAGATTTGCCTCCGACGATGCGGATTATGCCGAACAGGCGCGGTTTTTGGCACAGCAGAGCGGCGCCTTCGAAGAGACCACCGACGGGAATGACCTGCCGGCCGATTGGCCGGAGACTCGCTATGAGCGCAAGGCCTTGAGCGACGGCCGTAAATCGGCCTATCTCAGATGGCGCCGTGTCTGAGACCGAGGAGCAATCAACGCGCTTCCATGCTTGCCGTCATGATCCTGCTCTTGTCTGTTGCGCCGCCGGTACAGGCCGATATCGTCGCCGCCTGCCGATTGCGCGGCGGAGACGGATTCTAATCCTGACTTGAAGGCCTGCCTTACTCGCGCGGCGAACAAGGCCGACCGGCTGCTCAACGAGAGCTACAACGCAATCCGGAAGTCCGCCCAAGAAATGAGCCAGAGCCCCGACGAGGCGCTTGTCGCTCACCACGGTCCAAAACCAATGGCGGCTAGCCTTAGGGAAAGTCTTGCCTTCGGCGGCACAGCGACCGGTGGCAACTATTCGGGCTGCCTCTGCGCGCTGAGTTATGAGCGGATCAACGATTCGACCGCATCAGGGGGCAGGTGATGGGGAGTAGTCCCCTTTTGGTGCAGAGAGGCTGCTGCCCGCGAAGGGCGCTTGAAACGACCGAAAAAGCTCGTATATTAGGCGTCGAACTCATGATTGGTTTGATCAGGAGTGGGCCCTCGCCCGCTCCTTTTTATTAGGCTCATCGCTTCCTCGCTTTTCGGCCGAGGTCACGGCCAACTGTATGTCGAGTCCCACCAACGCAGATCGACGATTCGTCCGCGAGACGGGACCGGCACGCCAGATCGCCGATCTTGCCGAGCCCGTGCTCGAGGAGCTCGGCTTTCGGCTGATCAGGGTCAAGGTCTCGGGCCGCGACGGCGGCACGGTGCAGGTCATGGCCGAGCGGCCGAGCGGCGAGATGACGGTGGAGGATTGCGCGACCATCAGCCGGAGGCTGTCGCCTGTGCTCGACGCTTACGACCCGATACCTGGGCGATACCGGCTCGAAGTCTCCTCGCCCGGCATCGACCGGCCGCTGGTCAGGCCGAGCGACTTCGCGCTATGGGCGGGCCATGAAGCCAAGCTGGAGCTGAAGGAGCTGGTCGACGGCCGTAAGCGTTTTCGGGGTGTGATCGAGGGCGTGGAGCAAGACGAGGTGCGGCTGAGGATGGAGCTGGACGGCAAGGCCGAGCCGATCACGATCGGCCTTCCCTTCTCGCTCATCAGCGAAGCGAAGCTCGTTGCCGATATGGAGAGCTTCAGGACGGATCTCGCAGGCAAGAAGCCCGCACCTTGAGATTTGGTGCGGCGCGCGCCGGGCAAGGCGTGTCCCCGCATGATCGTAACGATTGGAGGAATGACAGATATGGCTCAGGCAGGCGTCAGCGCCAACAGGCTGGAGCTTTTGCAGATCGCCGATGCGGTCGCGCGGGAAAAGGCGATCGACCGCCAGGTGGTGATCGCCGCCATGGAGGATGCGATCCAGAAGGCGGCGAAGTCCCGCTACGGCAGCGAGAACGAGATCAAGGCCGAAGTCGATCCCAAGACCGGCGAAATCTCGCTCGCGCGGCTGCTCGAAGTGGTCGAAGAGGTGACCATGGATGCCACCCAGATCTCGCTGGGGGAGGCGCGGCGCAAGAACCCGGCGGCGCAGGTCGGCGACTTCATCGCCGAGCCCCTGCCCCCGCTCGACTTCGGCCGCGTGGCGGCGCAGAACGCCAAGCAGGTGATCGTGCAGAAGGTGCGCGAGGCCGAGCGCGAGCGCCAATATGACGAGTACAAGGACCGGGTCGGCGAGATCGTCAACGGCATCGTCAAACGGGTCGAGTACGGCAACGTTATCGTCGACCTCGGCCGCGCCGAGGCGATCGTGCGCCGCGACGAGACCTTGCCGCGCGAGAATTTCCGCTATGGCGACCGCATCCGCGCCTTTGTCTACGACGTGCGCCGCGAGCAGCGCGGCCCGCAAATTTTCCTGTCGCGCACGCATCCGGAATTCATGGCGAAGCTGTTCGCCCAGGAAGTGCCGGAAGTCTACGAAGGCATCGTCACCATCAAATCGGTGGCGCGCGATCCCGGCAGCCGCGCCAAGATCGCGGTGGTGTCGCGCGACTCGTCCATCGATCCTGTCGGCGCCTGCGTCGGCATGCGCGGCTCGCGCGTGCAGGCCGTCGTCGGCGAATTGCAGGGCGAGAAGATCGACATCATCCCCTGGTCGCCGTCGGCCGCCTCCTTTATCGTCAACGCGCTGCAGCCGGCGGAAGTCGCCAAGGTCGTGCTCGACGAGGATGCCGA